>WTGW01000068.1 GCA_011523395.1 Acidimicrobiia bacterium | reverse complement strand
CCTGATGCACACAACACCACCCATGACGCCCTAAACCTCAGGAACACCGCACCACCCATGACGCCCCACGCCTCAAGAACACCACACCACCCCAACCTGATGCACACAACACCACCCATGACGCCCTAAACCTCAGGAACACCGCACCACCCATGACGCCCCACGCCTCAAGAACACCACACCACCCCAACCTGATGCACACAACACCACCCATGACGCCCTAAACCTCAGGAACACCGCACCACGGATGACGTCCTGTGCCTCGGGTTCGTAGACTCGGCGCCGGGGCCGGGAATCCGCATGCGGGAGTGGGAGGACGATGTGACCGTTGCCGACCAGTACAGCGTGACCGAGGACGAGATCCGCTTCGATCATTCGGCCGAGGAGCGTCTCTACCAGGCGCTGTCCGACTACTGGCATCCGGTCGCCTACGCCTCGCAACTGGGCGAGGACAAACCGATCTCCGCCACGCTGCTCGACGAGCAGATCGTGCTGGTCCGGCTGGACGGCGAGGTGCGGGCCTTTCGAGACCTGTGCGTGCATAGGGGCACGGCCCTGTCGCTCGGCTGGGTGGAGAACGACTCCCTTCGCTGCGCCTACCACGGCTGGAAGTACGGGCCGGATGGCATGTGCACGGAGATCCCGTCCCGCTTCGGCACCCGGATCCCGAAGCGGGCCCGGCTGACCGGCTACGCGGCGGCCGAGGCGGCCGGCCTGATCTGGGTATGCATGTCGGGTAAGCCCCGGTTCCCGCTCCCCGAGTTCCCCTATAGGGACGATCCGGGCTTCCGGGTCATCGAGGTGCCCTCGTACGACTGGAACTGCTCGATGCCGCGGCGGATCGAGAACTACGTGGACTTCGCCCACTTCGCCTGGGTCCACGACGGGGTGCTGGGCGACCGTGAGCAGCCGGAGGTTCCGGACCACGGGATCGGACGGGTGGGTCACGAGCTCCGCTTCGACCACCCCCACATGGCCGAGCCGGCCGACTCGGGGAAGAACAAGGGCCTCGAGTCGGGCGACGGGCCGGTGGATGTCCAGATCGACTACCGCCTGTTCATGCCGAACACGATCCTGCTCGATCAGTGGATTCCCCAGCTCGAGCAGCGATACCTGCTGTTCTTCACGGTGTGCCCGACCGGCCGCAAGACGTCGCGGTGCTTCACGTTCATGGGCCGTGACTACTCGATGGACGAGCAGACCGACCGGGACATGCTCGACTTCAACGCGCTGGTCATCGGCCAGGACCTTCCCATCGTCCAGTCACAGCGGCCGGAGGAGCTCCCGATGGACCTGTCGGCGGAGGTCCAGATCAAGGGCTCCGACCGGGTGGCGGTCGAGTACCGGCGCTGGCTCAAGGAACTGGCCTACAGCACGGATTGAGTGCGGCCCGGCCCGGATTCCGGCCACGGCAGGCATGACGGGCTACACCAGACGGCGCGGCCCGGTGACCGACCCCTGACCGCGGCCCTTCAACCCTTCCTGCCGAGCACGCCGGACAGGTCGCATCCGTGAAGGTCATGCAGGAGGCCGAGGAAGGCGAGCACCGGCGGGCTGTAGTGCTGGGCGCGGCGCACCAGGACATGGGTGGGCAGGTAGACGCGGTTCTTCTCGGCCATCCCGATGGGCAGGAGCCTGCCCATCTCGACCTCGCCCCGGATGGCGCTGCGCGGCAGGAAGGAGATACCCAGCCCCAGCGCCACCATGCGCTTGGTGGCCTCGATGCTGTCGAGGGTGGTCTCGATCTGCGGCACGATGCCCGCCTCGCGACATGCCTGGTTGATGAGCAGGAAGTAGGTCGAGCTGGGGTCGTAGAGGATGAGGGGCTGGCGCGCCACCTCGGAGATCCGGGCGAAGCCCTTCTCGGCGAAGGGGTGGTCGGGATAGGTCACGAGCACGATCTCCTCGTCGTACAGGTAGATCGAGTGCACGTCCGGATGCACCAGACCCCTTGACAGGCCGACATCCACCACGCCGTCGACGATCATGGCGAGCACGTCGGTCGACCGTCCGGTCCGTATGCGCGCCGAGACCTGCGGGTGGCGGCGCTGGAAGCGGTCGAGCGTGGGGGGAAGCATGTACGTCCCGATGGTGCGGGCCGAACCGATGGTGATGGTTCCCTGCTGCTCGTCCAGGGTCTGGCGGACCGCCTCCTGGCCCTTGTCCAGGAACTCGAGGACCCGCTCGGCGAAGGGTAGGAAGGCCTCCCCGGCCTCGGTCAGCCGGACACCTCTCCCCATGCGGTGGAACAGCGGGGTGCGCAGGTCACGTTCCAGCGACCTGATGCGGGCGCTGAGCGAGGGCTGGCTCACGAAGGAGGCGCGGGCCGCTCCCCGGAAGCTGCCGATCCGGGCCGCGGCCAGGAAGGACTCCAGTTCTCTGACTTCCACTCACTACCTCAAAGTCGATAGATACAGCCTATCAGTTCGATCGGAAGAAACAGGCTAGCTTTATCGCTGAAATGACCGCATACTCCGCCCGTCGCCACCATGCTTACCCGGAGCGATCCCGTCGCGGCGCTACGCGCAGCCATCGGGGGCGCATGTCAGTCCAGGATCGGTACCCCGGAGGACGGAGCCATGTCTACGAATGGCCGGAACAGGTTCAGGAGAGCAGCCGCTCTCCAAGCCCGTTGGGACCAGGAGGCAAGGTGGCAGGGCATAGAGCGCCCGTACACCGCTCTTGACGTACTCCGCCTCCGGGGCAGCCTCCGGATCGAGCACAGCATCGCCAGAGCCGGGGCGGAACGGCTGTGGGACCTGCTGGAGACCGAGCCCATCATCCGGACCTTCGGTGCCCTGACCGGGGCACAGGCCGTCCAGATGGTCCGGGCCGGACTCAAGGCCCTCTACCTGAGCGGCTGGCAGGTGGCCGCCGACGCCAACCTGTCGGGGCAGACCTACCCGGACCAGAGCCTCTACCCGTCCAGCAGCGTGCCGAGCGCGGTCCGGCGCGTCAACAACGCCCTCACCCGCGCCGACCAGATCGCGTCCATCAACGGTGAGGACGGCGTCGACTGGTTCGCCCCCGTGGTGGCCGACGCGGAAGCCGGATTCGGTGGTCCCGTCCACGCGTTCGAGCTGATGAAGGCGATGATCGAGGCGGGCGCAGCCGGTGTCCACTTCGAGGACCAGCTCTCCTCCGAGAAGAAGTGCGGGCACATGGGCGGGAAGGTCCTCGTCCCGACCTCGCAGTTCATCCGCACGCTGACCGCGGCCCGGCTGGCAGCCGACGTGATGGACGTGCCGACCGTCATCATGGCGAGGACCGACGCCCGTGACGCCGGGCTCCTCATGAGCGACGCGGACGAGCGGGACCGGAGGTTCCTGACCGGGGAGCGCACCCCGGAGGGCTACCACGGAGTGCGGGGCGGGATGCAGGCCGCCACGGAGCGGGCGTTGGCATACGCGCCCCTGGCGGATCTGCTGTGGTTCGAGACCTCGCAACCGGACATCGAGGAGGCTGCCGCCTTCGCGGAGGCGATCCACGCCCGGTTCCCGGGCAAGCTGCTGGCCTACAACTGCTCTCCCTCATTCAACTGGAGACACCACCTGAGCGATGAGCAGATAGCCACGTTCCAGGATCGGATCGCCGCGCTGGGCTACAAGTTCCAGTTCATCACCCTGGCCGGGTGGCACCTGCTCAACTACCACACCTTCGACCTGGCGAGGTCCTACGACCGCTCGGGTATGGCGGCCTATAGCCGGCTGCAGCAGACCGAGATCGCCTCGGAGACACTCGGGTACACCGCCACCAAGCATCAGGCCGAGGTGGGCGCCGGTTACTTCGACGAGGTGATGCAGGTCACGACGGGAGGCCGGGCCTCCACCCTGGCGCTGGTGGGATCAACCGAATCCAAGCAGTTCAACTGACCCCGGCGGCTTCCTGTGCTGGCGGCAAATAACGCATTGACTGTCTCCGGTTAGTGGCCGTATACTGGCCGTACACCTGGGGAGATAGACATGACAGCACGTCCCGAACGGCTGCGGAGCCGGCGTCTCGAAGTTCGTACAACGCCGGAGGATCGGGCGTTGATCGATCGTGCCGTCACCGCGTCCGGTACCAGCCTCACCAGTTTCGTGGTGACGAACCTGACGGTCGCTGCCCAACAGGTGCTGGCCGACCGGTCCGAGTTCACGTTGGGTCCGGAGGCGCAGCGCGCCTGGGAGGAGATCAACCGGCGTCCGGCCCGCGACCTGCCCGGACTGAGGAAGTTGATGCAGCGAGCTTCGCCGTTTGACGAGTGACCGAGCAGTATCGGGCACCCCGCCTCCTTGAACCTGAGGACGAAGTAGACAAGTTCGAGTGCAGATCTGCCGCGCAGACAAGTTGGCTTCGACGCTACGCCCACCAAGCCAATGCGGTCGGCACCGCCAAGGTGTTGGTCGTTACTCGACCCGGTGACCGGGAGGTGGTCGCCTACTACGCGTGGTCGATGGCAGCCATCTCGGTCGGTGACGCACCGCCACGACTACGCAAAGGAGCAGGTCGCTATCCGCAGCCGGTCGCCTTGCTCGCACGCCTCGGTGTCTCCGTCCGGCACGAGGGCCGGGGACTCGGCGCCGGTCTCCTGCGGGATGTAATCGGTAGAACGGTCCGGCTCGGCGCCGAGATCGGGTGCCGGGGTCTACTCGTCCACGCCGAGACCACCGCGGCGCGGGACTTCTACCTCCACCTCGTCCCAGAGTTCGAACCGTCGCCGACAGACGACTTCCACCTCGTGCTGATGATGAAGGACATCCTCAGAACCCTCCGACCTTGAACTGCGGGCAAGGAACTGCGCCGGGCGGGACGTCTTTTCAGTACCTCCTGGGGCCGCGCGGCTACGCTCCGGCGCATGTCAGCATTAAGCACACAGGACGAACGACTGCTGCGGCGGGCCATCGAGGTTTCGGCCCGGTCGGTGGCTAACGGGAACATGCCTTTCGGCGCCATCATGGCGGACCCGGCCGGCCGGGTCCTCCTGGAGGCGGAGAACACCGGCGTGACGGGCAGGAACACGCTCAACCACGCCGAGACCAACCTCATGAACATGGCGGTGA
>WTGW01000029.1 GCA_011523395.1 Acidimicrobiia bacterium | reverse complement strand
GTGATCCCGACCGCCGCCAGGACCTTCGCCTCGAGCACCATCGCCAGGTCGGGATTCTCACGCAAGAACCTCTTCGCCTTCTCGCGGCCTTGTCCCAACTGGTCGCCTTCGAACGTGTACCAGGCGCCGCTCTTCCTGACGATGCCGGCGTCCACCGCCACGTCCAGGAGACTGCCCTCGCGGGAGATGCCCTGTCCGAACATGATGTCGAACTCGGCCATGCGGAAAGGAGGCGCCAGCTTGTTCTTGACCACCTTCACCCGCGTCCGGTTGCCGATCTGTTCCCTACCGTCCTTGATCGCCTCGATGCGACGGATGTCCAGGCGCACGCTCGAATAGAACTTCAGGGCCCGACCACCGGGTGTGACCTCCGGGGAGCCGAACATCACTCCGATCTTCTCGCGGAGCTGGTTGATGAAAATGGCGGTGGTCATCGATCGGTTGACGTTGGCGGTCAGCTTGCGCAGAGCCTGGGACATCAGCCGGGCCTGGAGACCCACATGGGTGTCGCCCATCTCCCCCTCGATCTCGGCCCTGGGCACCAGCGCGGCCACCGAGTCGATCACCAACACGTCGAGAGCGCCGGAGCGGATCAGCGTGTCGGCGATCTCCAACGCCTGCTCGCCCGTGTCGGGCTGGGAGATCAGGAGCTCGTCGATGTCCACCCCGACCGCCTTCGCATAGACGGGGTCAAGGGCATGTTCGGCGTCCACGAAGGCTGCCAGCCCTCCGTTGCGCTGGGCCTCGGCCACGATGTGCAGGGCGAGGGTGGTCTTCCCGCTCGACTCGGGACCGTACACCTCGACTATGCGCCCCCTGGGTACTCCCCCGATCCCCAGGGCCAGGTCGAGGGACAGCGCCCCGGTGGAGATATGGGCGATCTTCTGGTAGGCGGTCGAACCGAGTCGCATGATGGATCCCTTGCCGAACTGCCGCTCGATCTGCGACATGGCCGAGTCCAGAGCCTGCGTCCGTTCCTTGTTCTTCATCGGTTACTCCTTCGTGTCATCGAGCCGACGGATTCGTGCCGGGCCTGTACCACGACCAAAGGTAAGGAGAGGCTGTGACAGAAACCACCGATCCTCCCGCTTCGGTCGGGCGAGACCCGAAATCCGACCCGATATACACCAATTACACCTGCCGAACTACAGTCGTGTTATCCACAGCCAAGGTTAGTGGTCTGCCTGCGAAACAACCAAGCGCCACTCCACAGACAGACACCGCACTTCCGGGATGACACGAACATATGTTCGTATCCTACACGGTGAACAGGCGGAAGGCCAGCATTTCCGGCCAATTACCCCGGCTCAGGCCAGCGAGAACCTCTCCAACGGGTGGTAGGTGGTGCGGGGACCCTCGGTGCTACTCCGGTAGAACACCACCTCGGTAGCGCGGGCGGGAATCCCGGCAGGAGCAGCGACGATCGCCCGGAGGTCTGAGGGCGGCCGGATCCTCGCCAGGGTGAGATGGGCCCGAAAGGGGCGTTCCTCGTGGCCGAACCCGGCCGACGCCACCGCCTCATCGACCACCGAGGCCAGCACCGACAGCCTGCCCTCGTCGCCCTCCAACCCGGCCCACGCCACGGTCGCCTTGCGCGGCCTCGGAAAGGCCCCGAGCCCGCCGATCCGGTACCGGAAGGACGGGCCCAGATCAGAGGCGTCCAGCGCCGCCATGATCCGCTCCTGCCCCACCCGGTCGGCCGGTCCCACGAACCGCAGGGTCACATGGAACTTCTCCGGCGGCACCGGCCGGCCCGGCAGGTTCAGGGTGTCACGCCATTCCCCCACGGCCAGACGGACCTCCGGAAGGAGGGGCAAGGCCACGAAGTAGCGGATCCGGGCGGCGGCGTTCACTCCTCCCACCACTCGCCCAGGATGGCGAGCCGGGCGAGTTGGAGGACCGTGGTGGTTGCATAGGCCCGGACCCTTTCCCGGTCGCCGGGCATCCGCAGGAGCTTGGATCTGGTATCGAGGGGAGTTCGCACCGCCACGGCAACCGTTCCCGGTGGATGGCCCAGGTAGTCCGGACCGGCCACGCCGGTCGTGGCCACCGCAACATCGACGCCCAGCACCTCGGCCGCCCCTTCCGCCATCGCCACCGCGGTCCCCGGGCCGATCACTCCATGGGCCTCGATGATCTCCGGAGGCACGCCGAGGATGTCCCGCTTCACGTCGGTGGCGTAGGCGATGACGCTTCCGCGGAACACCTCCGATGCCCCCGGAAGGAGGCTCAACCGGGCGGCCACCATCCCGGAGGTGACCGACTCCGCCGTGCCTATCGTCCATCCTCTCGCCCGCAACCCGTCCAGGAGGATCTCTTCGAGCGTCTCCTCGTCGGTGGCGAAGACCGATTCCCCCAGCCGCCGGCGCACCTGCTGCTCGAGGGGTTCGATGAGCGCTCCGGCCTCCTCCTCGGACCGCGCCTTGGCCGACAGGCGTACCTTCACCTCGCCGGCCGAGGCAAGGAATGCCACCGACGGGTTGGACGAGGCGTGGTACAGGTCATCCAGCAGGTCCGCCACCGCCGACTCTCCGAGACCCCAGGTGCGCAGCACGCGGCTCACCAGGATCTCCCCGGCGCCGGTGGCCGTGCGGAGCCGGGGCAGGACATGGTCGTCGAGCATCATGTACAGCTCGGCGGGAACTCCCGGAAGGGCGAACAACAGCACGCCGTCGTGCTCCAGGAACAGGCCGGGAGCGGTTCCACGGGGATTGGGGAGTTGCTCTCCGCCCTCCGGATACTCGGCCTGGCAGAGGTTGCTCTCGGGGAAAGGCCGGCCCAGGTGATCCCAGAAGGACCTCAGTCGGGCGGCCTGCTCCTCGCTGAACAGCATCCGGCGCCCGGTCGCCTCGGAGATGGCGTCCCGGGTGATGTCGTCCTGGGTAGGCCCGAGGCCGCCCGTGATGATCAGGACGTCGGCCCGTGAGAAAGCGGTCCGGATGGCGTCCACCATGCGGTCGTGGTTGTCGCCCACCACCACCTGGTAGTGGGCGTCCAGACCCAGCTCCGCGAAACGCTCCCCCATGTAGGCGGCGTTGGTGTTGACTGTCTGGCCCAGCAGGAGCTCGGTCCCGACCGCCAGCACTTCGACGATCACTCCGCCCTCCTCGACCCGACCGGCTCCGCTATGGCCCGGGAGCGGACCTCACCGGTGAGGTCGGTCTCGTAGCTGCCCGTTATCTCGACCTCCAGCCACTCGCCGGGCCTTCCGGCATCCAGGCAGATCATCCCGTCGATGTCTGGCGCCTCCCGGTAGGAACGCCCCACCGGTACCCCGTCCTCCACCTGATCCACCAGCACCCTGTGCCGCCTCCCCACCTGTTCGGCGTTGCGCCGGGCCGTGATCATCTCCTGGACTCGGCTCAGCTCCCGCACCCGGTCGGTGACCTCGTCCGGATCGATCCGTCCCGGCAGGTCGACGGCCGCCGTGCCCGCCTCGGGCGAGTACGGGAAGAAGCCGGCCCAGTCGAGATCGGCCTCGCCCAGGAAGTCGATCAGCTCGTCCACGTCCTCGTCGGTCTCGCCCGGGTAGCCGACGACGAACGAGGATCTCAGCGCCGCATCGGGATCCGCATCCCGGATCCGGGTGATGAGACGCAGGTGGCTGCCGGTGCTCCCGGGACGGCGCATCGACCGGAGGAGCCGGCGCGAGGCGTGCTGGAGGCTCAGGTCGAAGTAGGGCGCCAGCCTGGGGTTGGTGACCATCTCCTCGATCAGGGGAGGTCGGATCTCGGTGGGGTACAGGTAGAGCAGCCGTATCCGGACCAGCTCCTCGACATCCGAGACGAACCGGAGCAGGTCGACGATGGTGTCCCGGGTCGCCACCCCGATGTCACGCCCGTAGGCGGCCAGGTCCTGGGCGACCAGGACGATCTCCGAAACACCCGCCCGGCACAGCCCCTCGATCTCGTCCCTGATGGAGGAGGGACGCCGGGAGCGTTGGGGGCCTCTAATGAGCGGTATGGCGCAGAAGGCGCAGGTCTTGTCGCATCCCTCGGCAACCTTCACGTAGGCGTATGGGAAGACCGGGGTGGGCCGGTGCGCCAGATCGAGGATGTCCATCGGTGAGCGCCGTGGACCGATCCGTACCGGCGACCAGCCGGTCATCGAGTCGAGCATGCCCACCAGCTCGCCGTAGCGGTCGAGGCCGACCACCGCATCGACCCCGGTCAGCGCCTCCTCCAGCTCGGTTCCGAAACGTTGCGCCATGCAGCCCATCACCACCAGCCGGGCGTCGTCGGCCCTGGCGTCCTCCAGATCGAGGATGGTGTCGACCGACTCGGCCCGGGCGGCCTCGATGAAGGCGCAGGTGTTGACCATCACCACATCCGCCTCCTCGGGAGACCCGGCCGAGCGGTAGCCCGCCTGGTGGAGCATGGCGGACACCTTGTCGGAGTCGACCTGGTTCTTGGAGCAGCCGAGGGTGGTTATGTGGATGCTGGGGTTGGTGCGCGACCTCACTGCGGGGAGTCTAGGAGGGTACCGAGAAGTGTCCGGTTGGCCCGATGTCGGCCACAAGCGCCCCTGCCAACCCAGCGCGGCCAACCCTCCCCGCCTTCCTCAGCACCCTCCTAGGAAGCTGGTGATGAGGCCCGCAGATGCTCAGTACGGCTGCGGTCCCACCTCTCCGTTCTCCTCCTCCTCGACCGGTTGCTCCTCTACGGGACACGTGTTCCTGATCACGCAGGGGTGAGCCTCGATGATGGCGCGGACCGGTCTGTAACTGACCCACCACGACTGATCCCGGTCCCGGCCGTTGACGGTCACGGTCCGGTCGACACGCACCGTCCAGCCCTTCCGAGCCGGCTCGATCACGATCGACTCACCGGTCCCCAGGTCCGGGTTGGAGATGTACCGGGTCGAGGGCGGGTCGACGTAGCGGTAGGGACGGGAGACCTGGCCGGTGACCACCCGGGCGTCCGGCCCGCCTTGCGTCAGCACGTCCAGGGTGTGCCAACCGTCCTTCCACTCCCCGATCACCGCTCTCCCGTCATTGTCCCCGTACAGTTTCACCGTCAGAGAAGTGTCCGTGTAGTCGCTCACCACCAGAACCGGGCTCTCGGTGTCGTTCCGGAACA
>WTGW01000071.1 GCA_011523395.1 Acidimicrobiia bacterium | reverse complement strand
AGGTCGCGGCCGGTGACCGCCCTGGCCAAGCGCAGCGAGTAGGCCGTGGCCTCCGAGCCGGTGGTGGCGAAGACTATGCGCTCGGCGCACGGGATCGCGTCCACCAGTTGGGCGGCCAGTTCGATCGCCACGTCGGTCAGGGCCCCGTACTGGTGCATGGTCCGACCGGCCTGCCTGACCACGGCGTCCACTACGGCCGGATGCTGGTGCCCGAGGATGAGGGCTCCTGCGCCGGTCACGTAGTCCAGGTAGCGGTGGCCATCCGTGTCGGTTATGTAAGGACCCGACGCAGACGCCACGGTGAAGCGGGTGCCCACCGTGTTCGCATTTGCGCCCAACGCTCCGCCGGGCAGGAACGACTCGGCGCGGGCCGGGTCGATCGGGGAGCGGTCCAGGGGGTTCATCGGCGAGGCCTGACCGCGTCGGGGTCCCAGACAGGACCGTCCAGGACCCTTGCCGGAGTGGGTCTGCCCAGCACCAGCACGTCGAGGACGGTTCCCGCAACGTCGAGCCCGGGATCCACGTATGCCCAGGCCAGGCTACGGCCCGTGGTGTGTCCGTAGCCGGTGGTGGTCACCACCCCGACCCTCCGGTTCCTCATGAAGACGCCCTCCCCGCCGAGTGGATCCGCATCCGTTACGTCCACGTCCAGCAAAGCTAGCTTCCATCTCGGTTTGCGCATGTTGGCGGCCAAGGCCTCATGACCGATGTAGCCCCGCTTGGCGGGATCGACGAACCTCATCAGCCCGGCCTCGTACGCGGTCACCTCCTGGGTCATGTCGCCCGAGACCCGGTAGGCCTTCTCCATGCGCATGGAGTTGAGGGCCAGGGATCCGAACACCCCCAAGCCATGGGCCGCTCCCGACCGGGTCACCGCGTCGAACACGGCCGGCAGGTCCCCCATCGCCAGATGTAGCTCCCATCCGAGTTCCCCGGTGAAGGACAGGCGCAGCGCGAGGGCCCGCACTCCGGAGATCTCCAGGGAGCGCGCCGAGAGCCACCCCCCGCCGGCGTTGGACAGGTCGGAACGGGTTAGCGGTTGGAGCACGTCGCGACTGCGGGGTCCTGCCAGTCCCAGCACGCCCAACTCGCTGGAGCGGTTGGTGATACTGACCCGCTCCGGGCCTTCGGGCCCGAGACCCCGTCCCTTCCTGCCGTCGAGAACGTGCGATCGCATCCAGTCCAGAAACCGGAGCTCACCGGCTGCGGCGCCTACCAGGTAGAAGTGATCCTCGGCCAGCCGGGCGGCGGTGAACTCCGCCTCGACCATCCCGTGTTCGGTGAGCATGTAGATCAGGCCGATCCGGCCTACCTCGGGCAGGCGGCCCGGTGTGAGGCGGTCGAGGAATATGGCCGAATCCGGGCCCGTTACCTCGAACTTGGAGAAGGCGGTCAGGTCGGCCACTCCGGCCCGTTCCCGTACTGCCATGACTTCACCTGCCACCGCCGGGAACCAACGGGCCCTCCGGAAGGAGTGATGATGCCGGGCCGGTGCTCCATTGCGGGCGAACCAGCGGGGTCGCTCCCACCCGAAGACCTCCTCGAACACCGCTCCCCGGGGGGCCATCCGGTCGTGGAGGGAGGACGTCTTGTGCGGGCGTCCTGCGGGACGGTCCAGGTCGGGAAAGGGAACCTCGTGGCGCAGCAGGTAGTCCTCATGTGCCTTGGTCCGGTTGTAGCCCGGCGTGGCGAACTCTCCGAACCGGGAGGGTTCGAAGGCCCGCAGGTTGAGCGTCGGGGCGCCCCGGACCATCCAGGTGGCGAGTTGGCGGGTGGCGCCGGGACCCCAGGAGATGCCGACCTGCACCCCGGTGCAGTACCAGTAGTTGGCGAGGCCGGGCGCGGGGCCGAGCAGCATGTTGCCGTCGGGCGGATGCGTGATCGCTCCGTGGACCTCCTTCACGATTCCCGCGTCCGCCAGGACCGGCACCCGCTCGAAGGCCGCCTCGAGCCAGGGCGCCACCCGGTCGTAGTCGGGAGGGAACAGGTGATGGTCCGCCTCCCAGGGAGTGCCGTCTTCCCACACCGAGCGCGGATCCGCCTTCTCGTAGATGCCGATGAGGCCGGCCCGCCTCTCCATCCTGATGTATCCCGAGACGTGGGTGTCCTCGCGCAGGACGGGCAGTTCCTCCTCCAGGTCGGCGAAGGCCGGCACCTCCTCGGTCACGAAGTACTGGTGGGTCATGGGGATGACCGGTAGGTCCACGGCCGGACCGGCCCAGGCCGCCACCTGGCGAGCGTACGTGCCGGCGGCGTTGACCACCTGGTCGCACACGTACGATCCGGCCTCTGTGTCCACCCGCCAGCGACCGTCCGGCAAGGCCGCCGTACCGGTGACCCTGGTGTGGCGCCTGATGGCGGCTCCTCTCCGCCGAGCGCCCTCCGCGAAGGCGAGCACGGCCCCCGCGGGATCGACATGGCCGTCGTCCGGTGTGTGAAGCGCCCCGAGCACGCCGTCAAGATTGCAGAAGGGATGGAGTTCGGCGATCCGGTCGGGGCCGATCAACTCCATGCGGTTCCCCACCCCGCGGCCCACAGAAACCGTGTAGCGCAGCCAGTCCAGTTCATCCTCCCGGACCGCGAGCCGTAGCGATCCGGGCTGGTGCCAGCTGACCGGCCGGCCGGTCTCCCCTTCCAGATCGGCGTACTTGCGGGTTCCGTACCCGGTCATCCATGCCAAGCCGTAACTGGAGGTGGAATGGGTGATCTGGCCGGCGGCGTGCCACGTGGACCCGGAGGCCAGTTCGCCCTTCTCGAGCAGCAGGCAGTCGCTCCAACCCTCAGCGGCCAGGTGGTAGAGGAGCGATGTGCCCATGATCCCCCCACCGATGATGATCACCCGGGCGTCAGAGTCCATGCCCGGCCCGAACCAGGATCGGACGGACGGGAACAGGTTTGAGGAACTGGAACCCGACGGGCAAAACGTGCCGTGAGGGCTTCCTGTCTGGTACGATTGTATGAATAATGAGCATAAACCGTACAACTGTACCAGACACGGCCGCCGGGCTCGACCCGCTGCTTGAACACATGAGAGCGGCGATCGCGGACATGGCTCCGCAGGTCCGGAAGGCGACCGCATTCGTGCTTGACCATCCCGACGAAATCGGGTTCGCCACGGTGCGGGAGTTGGCAGATCTGGCGGAGGTGCATCCCAATACCCTGGTCCGCATGGCGCGGGCGGTGGGTTTCGAGGGCTTCGACGACTTCCGCGAGCGCTTCCGCAACGATCTGAGGAACCGCAGCCCGTTTCACGCCCGGGCCGTGTCGCTGCAGTTGATGTCGTCGGGCGAGAGGCTCCCAGCCCTGTACGGGGAGATAGCCACGGTCACGCTACAGAACCTGGAGCGGATGTTCACCGGCACCTCCGCTGCGGAGATGCAGGCGATCGCCGATCACATCGTCTGTTCCCGGCGTACCTACGTCATCGGGGTGGGGGCCAACTACGCCCTGGCTCACAACTTCGCCTACCTGGCCGGGATGGCCCTGGACAACGTGGTGGCGGTTCCGGGTGGCGGGAACGTTCCGATGGACGGCATCGCGAAAGCGGGTCCCGCGGACGTGGTGGTCGCCATGACCTTCGCTCCCTACCGCGTGGAAGTAGTGGAGGCGACCGACGCCGCCCGACGGCAGGGCGCCCGGGTGGTGGCCCTCACCGACAGTCACGGCGCACCTATCGCGGTGGGCGCCGACCATCTGATCCTTGCTCCGAGCGACACCCCGCAGTTCTTCCCCTCCACGCTGGCGGCGGCCGCCGCCCTCGAGACGCTGGTGTCGTTCATCGTGGCCGACGCCCCACCGGACGTGGTGGCGGCCGTAGACCTCATGCACCAACGCCGATACGATCTCGGTGTCTACTGGAAGCCGGACCGTGGAAACCACTGAGAGCTCCGCCTACACCCGACCCCAGCGGGTCATGGATCCGTCCGTGTACCTAGATGAGGGTCTGTTCGACCGCGAGCAGCGCAGCCTGCTGTCGTCCACCTGGCAGTACGCCTGTCATAGGTCGGAGCTCGGCAGGCCGGGGAGCTACGTCACGTTCGAGGTCGCCGGGGAGCCGCTCTTCACGGTCAGCGACCGCGAGGGCGCGATCCGCACCTTCTACAACGTCTGCATGCACCGCGGCCATCGCCTGGTACAGGGCAGCGGGGTCCGCCCGAAGCTGGTCTGCCCCTATCACGCGTGGACCTACCGCTTGGACGGGCGCCTCGACCATGCCCCCCACGCCGAAGGACGTCCCGGATTCGATCCGGATGGAATATGCCTGACCGAGGTGGCGACGGAAGACCTCTGGGGTTTCCTCTTCGTGAACCTGGACGGCGATGCGCCTCCCATGGAGGCCCTCTTTCCCGGCGTTCGAGAGGCGATCCACGAGTTCCTTCCCTCCATCCGACGGATGAGGCCGATCGAGCGCCGCTGGTTTACCGCCGAGTCGAATTGGAAGGTGGCGATCGAGAACTACAACGAGTGCTACCACTGCCGGAACGCGCATCCGTCCTTCTCCAGGGGAGTGGTCCTCCCGAAGACCTACACGATCCGGCCTGTGGGCCAATCCCTCCAGCACCGCGCCGAGAGTTCTCCCGAGCAGTACTACGAGATCGACTACGAGGCCTCGCCCCACGCCGCCGATTACCGCTCCTTCTACCTGTGGCCGCTCTTCTCTTTCCAGATCTACCCGGGACCGGTTCTCAACACCTTCTGCTGGCGTCCCGAGTCGGTGGATCGGACTCCTTTCTTCCGCGAGTGGTTCAGCCTCGACGGCGAGGACTCACCAACCGTCCGGCAGGTGGCCGACGAGGACGCCCGCACGACGGTGGCGGAGGACCTGGCCCTGATGCGGTCGGTGCAAGGTGGCCTGTCGAGCCGGGGCTATCGCCCCGGACCCCTGGTGATCGATCCCGAGATGGGACTCAACAGCGAGCACACCGTGGCCGCGATCAAGGCCTGGTACATGGAGGCCATGAGTAGTTAGCCGTTCGTCGAAGTGGCGAGTGGCTTGTAGTGGCCAGTGGGCGACCCGGCGGCAATTGACTCCGGTTGGGCCTTCAAGCCTGGTGGGGCTGGTGACCGTCCCCTGCGTTACAACATTCACTGCCCACTGCCCACTGCCCACTG
>WTGW01000009.1 GCA_011523395.1 Acidimicrobiia bacterium | reverse complement strand
GCCAGGATGGCGCCGGAGGTGAAGAAGCGGGACAGCAGCCGCTTCTCGAACCGGAGGTGCATGAACATGGCAACCACCAGGTAGAACTTGAGGGCGCTCAGGATCAGCAGGGCCGGGACGGTCAGGGATTGGCCGATAGCGTCCACGCCGGCCTCCAGGTAGAAGAGCGCGACCTCGGCGGCGGTGAGCACCGCCAGCACGATGGCGATCATCACGTACTGCCTAGGCTGGGGATGGTGTGCTCCGCCGGCCATTCCTAATGCCCTGCTTCTCTCATTGGATCAGGTAGACGAGCACGAAGATGACGATCCAGATGATGTCGACGAAGTGCCAGTACAAGCCTACCAACTCGACGTTGAGCCCTTCGGCTTCGGACAGGCCGCCGGTGCGCATCGACTTGAATGCCAGCACCAGCAGCATCAGGATCCCGAGAACCACATGGAGCCCGTGGAATCCGGTCAGCATGTAGAAGGCGCTGGCGGCCGGATTGATGTTGAGCTTCAACCCGTGGAGGATGAACTCGGCGAACTCGAAGAACTGGCCGGAGACGAAGACCGTTCCCAGGAAGGCGGTGGCGAACAGCCAGGTCTTGGTCTGGTCCTGATCGCCGCGCGCCAGCGCCGAATGGGCCAGGACCATCGTCAGCGAGCTCATGAGCAGGACGAACGAGCTGATCGATGTGAACGGGATGTCGTAGAGCTCGACCGGATACAGGGTGCCCGGCCCGAAGTCGCGGCCCTTGAACAGCAGGTAGTTGTTGATGAGGGCGCCGAAGAACAGGAACTCCGAACTGAGGAACACCCACATTCCGAGCTTCCGGCTGTCGATGCCGGTCACCTGGTGGTGACCCCCACCCTCCTCGTGGCCGTGGGCGAGGTCCGCCATCAGGCGTCTCCCTCGCTCAGCGCCGGCTCGGCGTCCCCGTCGTGCGGGTCGTCGCCGTGGTCCCCGTGCTCCTCGTCGTGGACCTCCTCGAGCGGTTCGGACCCCCAGGCGAACAGCGCGCCGATGGCGACGAAGGCGCCTGCCGCCAGCATGGGGATGCCGTACGGGCGGGTGTGGTACATGATGCCGTAGGCGATGAACATGATGCCCAGCCCGACTATGAACGGGAAGTAGGAGGGCGCCGGCAGGTGGATCTCGTGGTCAGGGTTGCCGTTGGACTGGATCAGCTCGTCGACCAGTTCGTCGGCCTTCTCCTTGCGCACCGCCCTGCCGTCCTCGTCCTCGTCGTACTTGAGGTGCCAGAAGTCGTCCAACGAGGTGACGGTCGGCTCCACCGCGAAGTTGTATTCGGGAGTGGGGGAGGGCATGGTCCACTCCAGGGTGCGGGCATCCCACGGGTCATTGGGCGCTACCCGACCGCGCCGCTTGGAGTAGCTCCAGTTGATCATGAAGACCAGCACCCCGACGGCGATGACGAAGGCGCCCACGGTCACCACGAAGTTGCCGGCGCCGAGGCCCGCCTCCTCGGGATAGACCCAGGTACGCCGCACCATGCCCTGGAGTCCGAGCCAGTGCATGGGACCGAACGTCAGGTTCATGCCGATGAACATCAGCCAGAAGTGCCACTTGCCCAGCGCCTCGTTGTACATGCGGCCCCAGACTTTCGGGAACCAGTAGTAGATGCCGGCGAACAGGCCGAACAGGGCGCCCCCGAAGAGCACGTAGTGGAAGTGGGCCACGATGTAGTAGGTGTCGGTCTGCTGCCAGTCGGACGGGACCACGGCATGGGTCACCCCCGACAGGCCCCCGATGACGAACAGGGCCACGAAGCCCAGCGAGAACAGCATGGGCGTGGTCAACCGCACCCTGCCGCCCCAAACGGTTCCCAGCCAGTTGAAGATCTTTATCCCGGTGGGAATGGCGATGGTCATGGTGGACAGCCCGAAGGCGGCCTGGGCGACGGTGGGAATGCCGGAGGAGAACATGTGGTGGGCCCAGACCCCGAAGCCCAGGAAGGCGATGGCGGCGCCGGCGAACACCACCGCCGGGTAACCGAAGAGCGGTTTCTTGGAGAAGACCGGCAAGGTCTCGGAGACGATGCCCATCGCGGGAAGGATCAGGATGTACACCTCGGGGTGTCCGAATAACCAGAACAGGTGTTGCCAGAGGATGGGATCGCCACCGGCTTCCGCCACGAAGAACAACGTGCCGAACTGCCGGTCGAAGGTGAGCATGAACAGGGCGATGGCGATGATGGGGAGCGAGAAGAGCAGCAGCAGGGCCACGACCAGGGTCATCCAGACGAACACCGGCATCCTGAGGAGCCGCATCCCCTTGGCCCGCATGTTGAGGATGGTGACGATGAAGTTCACCGCCGAGATGAGCGAGGCGACGCCCAGGATCTGCAGTCCCAGGGCCGCGTAGTCGACCGCCGTGCCGGGGGAATAGGTGGCGCCGCTGTTGGGTGCGTAGATGAACCACCCGCTGTTCGGGATCGAGCCGAGAGCGCTGGCGTCGGTGGCGCCCCCCGGGAGGCTGCCGCCCACCGGAGGCGGGGAGGTCCCGAAGATGAGGGACGAGTAGATGAAGAGGCCCCCGAATAGGAAGATCCAGAAGCTCACCGCGTTCATCCGGGGGAAGGCCACGTCGCGGGCCCCGATCATCAGGGGCAGCAGGTAGTTGAAGAACGCTGCCGAGATCGGCATCACGAAGAGGAAGATCATCGTCACGGCGTGGGTGGTGAAGAGGCCGTTGTACTCGGCTGCGGTCAGGAAGGCCCCGTCCGGGCCCGCCAACTGGATACGGAGCAGCAGGGCCTCGATACCGCCGGCGAGGAAGAAGATGAAGGCGGTGTAGCCGTACATGAGGCCGATCTTCTTGTGGTCGGCGGTGGTGATCCACGACCAGAACCCGTAGGTGAGCCGGGGACGCCGGAAGAGGGTGGTCTCGGCCCGCTCGACCTTGTCGGTCGCTACGTCGATTGCCATGAACTCCTCCTCACGGTCATTCGAGGGTTGACAGGTAGGTGACCAGGGCGTCGATCTCGTCGGCGGTCAGGCCGAGTTCGGGCATGAACGAGCCCGGCTTCCAGGTGGGTGGATCGGCCAGCCATAGCCGCAGGCCTTCCTCCCAATCGGCCTGGGTGGGGTCGAGTTGGGCGGGCAGGGTGGCGCCGGCGAACACGCCTCGGCTGGCGAAGTGCGTCAGGTCGGGGGCGGGGACGGTCAGCGTCTCCGGGTCGGGGTTGTTGACGCCGTCGATGATGTGGCAGCCGATGCAGGCCCCGCCCAGGAACACCTCCATGCCGCGCTCGGCCTCGGAGCCGGGCTCCGGCGAGACGGCGGGAAGGAGCTGGCCGGCCGTCCAGGCGTCGTAGTCTGCCCTTGTCATCGCTACCACCCGGGCGCGCATCCGTGCATGGCTGAGCCCGCAGAACTCGGCGCAATGACCCCAGTATTCGCCCGGGTCGTCGGCGTACAGCCGCTGCTCGGTCTCCTGCCCGGGGACGAGGTAGCGCTTGC
Source organism: Acidimicrobiia bacterium (assembly GCA_011523395.1). Lineage (GTDB taxonomy): Bacteria > Actinomycetota > Acidimicrobiia > Spongiisociales > Spongiisociaceae > Spongiisocius. The sequence goes on along the minus strand of WTGW01000009.1, from coordinate 1,719 downwards.
CGGCCAGCTTCGGAATCCAGAAGTTGTGCAAGACGTCTTCGGAAGTCATCTTGGCGCAGACCTCGGTGTCCTCCGGGATCACCATGACGTTGGCGGTCACCACGCCCGAATCGGGATACCGGAACTCGAACCACCACTGGTGCCCGATCACCTCCACCTCCATGGCGTCGCCGGGGCACTCGGCCAGATCGAACAGGGTCGAGATGGTGGGTACGGCGATGGCGGCGAGGATGATCGTGGGAACCACCGTCCAGATCAGCTCCAAGCGCGTGTTGCCGGCGACCTGCTTGGGCTCGGGACGTTCCTTCCCTTTTCGCTCCCTGAAGAGGAAGACCGCCAGCAGGAGAGCGCCCTGGACCAGCACGAATATCGCCGCTGCGCCCCAGAAGACGGGCCAGAACAGCTCGTTGATCCGCTCGGCGATGGGACCCCGGGAGTCGAAGGTGTTGAGGGGTTGTTCCACCCTCCCGCAACTCGCGAGCAGGATTGCGGTCAGGAGAGCGACCGGCAGACGTCTGGACAGCCAAAGGACCGGCCGCTCGCGTCGTTCCATGTCTCCCTTCCAAGCCAGGGCCGCGGGGTACCGCGCAGACCCCTATATGTTACGGGTTCGGGTATCCGGCCACCAAGCCGAGGACCTCGGGGGGCGCCACGCCTCCCGGCGCCTCAGGAGGTCACTCTATCCACGGCAGCCTGTAGTTCAGCGCGATCGAGCACGCCCTCGAATCGGTGGGTCACGATGCCCGCGCCGTCGACCACGAAAACCCAGGGCTCGTTCGGCAATCCCCACTCGACGACCGCCCTGGTCAACTCCAGGTCAGCGGGATTGGAAGCGTCCAGGTTCTCGTAGATCTCCACATGGATCCAGTTGACATCCGGGTAGATGTCGATCAGCGGTTTGGCTACGTCGACCACGGGGCCACAGGTCTGACTGGTGCAGAAGGCGGGAGTGGCGAAGACGATCACCGACGGCCGGCCGGAGCCGACCGCTTCCCCAACGGTCGTCTGGTAGAGCCGGACGTCGGGCGCCGGGTCGGTGGTCAACGATCCCAAGGGGGTTTCCGGGAGGGCCTTGGAATCGGAGGGCGGCGCCCTCTCGCCGACCCCGACAGTGCGCGGCTCGGGGCTCACCGAGAACGGGGCGCCCTCGATCGCCCGATCATCTCCGGTCCGCATCCGGAAGGTCCACGTACCGGCCTGGTCGAAGTCGACCTCCGCCACCCACAAGCCTCGGACATCCGGAATGGCCCAGATGAACCGGCCTGGCACCGCCTCCGACGGCGAGCCGTCCGGGGCCACGAAGGCAAGCTCGATCGGCTGATCGGTGACCAGTGATCGGTTCTCGGCATCGATGGCGGAGACCAGCACCCGCTCCCTGCCCACCGCCAGGTCCGAGGAGACCACCAGTACCAGTGCGTCCTCCAGCGGATCCGAGCTGCTGCCACACGCAAGGAGACCGGTCGCGACAACGATCGGCAGCCAGCGGGCGAGGTTTCCGCCGGAGCAGAATCTCCGAAGCCTGGGATCGGAGAAGAGGGACTCTCGAGTGTCCTGCGCCAACGGTTCAGCGCGCCCTATGGCCGATCGCCGTGGTGGGCGGCGCGGGCCGACCCGACATGGCCCGGGCGCCCGGACAAGGGGCTTGAACACGTCACGGACCCGCGGCATACTGCCCGGCAGCTACAAGCACCGCCGGTTTCCAGCTATTCGACGTCGAGG
>WTGW01000004.1 GCA_011523395.1 Acidimicrobiia bacterium | reverse complement strand
AGGTCCATGATCAGGCTGGGTGATACCCGGCTGTCCGAGCACCCGATCCAGAGCACCCTCGGATGCTGCCCCTGGGCAAGGCGGCGGAACATGTCCGGGTCTGCCTGCGTCTGCCCTTCCGCCCAGGCGCGGTTCCGCTCGAGTATGCAATCGATGTCGATGAGGACGACCTCCCCTGCCGACCCGGAATCGTAACCAACCCGGCCACCCCCCTCCGACCAGGGGCCGGGCAGCCGGCACCGTGGTAATATGTATAAACGTTACTACCCCAATTGGAAGATAGGTCGAGGTGTCGACACCTGCGCGTAGCATGAGCAGCCGGGAGTTCAACCAGGCAACCGGTGAGGCGAAACGGGCGGCCCGGAACGGCCCTGTGTATGTCACGGATCGCGGGCGCCCATCCCATGTGTTGCTGAGTTACGAGCTCTACCGGGAACTGACCGTGGACAGGCCGCATTTTGCCGACATACTGTGCAGAACGCCGGGCATCGGCGAGGTCGAGGCGGAGTTCCCCAGACCGGGCGATCCAGCGAGACCTGCCGCCTTCGAGTGATGTACGTTCTCGACACCGTTGTCGTCTCCGAGACCCGCAAGATCCGGTCCGGCCGAGCCGACCCCGGTGTTGCTTCATGGGTGGCCGGAGTAGACCACGAACTGGCCTACATATCCGCCATCACCATCCAGGAACTCGAACTCGGCGTGTTGCTGGCCGAAGGTCGTGATCCGGCGTCGGGCGCGGTGCTGCGGCGCTGGCTCGACAACGATGTCTACGAGGCCTTCGACGGGCGCATCCTGCCCGTAGACGCCACGGTGGCACGCGCCGCCGCTTCGCTACACGTACCGGATCCGGCCCCTGTGAGCGATGCTCTCATCGGCGCCACCGCCATGGCGAACAACATGGTCCTGGCGACCCGCAACACCCGAGACTTCGACCGGTTCCCCGGGCTGGAGGTCCTGAACCCCTGGGAGTCCACCGCTACGAGAAGGTCTTGAGCGCGTCTGCTATCTCGGAGGCGACCAGGTCGGGGCGCTCCATCGGGACCAGGTGGTTCTGGCCTGCCATGTAGGTGGTGGTGGCGTCGGGGAGCGCCCCGGGCAGCAGCGCCAGGGCGGGTCCCAGCGGCCCGGACCGATCGGCGATAACGACCCTCATCGGGGTGTCCAGCTCATCCAGGCGGGCGAACGCCCCGCACTCGGAGCCGGCCGCGAACACGTCCGCCTCGACCTCTCGGCGGCAGCGCAGCGCCACCCCTTCCGGTACATCTTGGAAGCCGTGGTCCACGTAGGCACGGAACGCTTCCGGGTGCCAGCGCTGGAACAACGGCTTCGCCAGGTAGGTCTCGATCAGCTCCTCCCAGGAGCCGAAGACCGGGCGCCTCCGGGCCGCTCCCTGCGCCAGCGACAGCTCCGGGTTGCGCACGAGGGGCGGCGGGATTAGGACCGGCTCGATCAGCACCAGCCCGGTGAAGGTACCGGGACGCAGGAGCTCCGCCAGGACCAGCACGGTCCCGCCCATCGAGTGGCCCACTCCGACCACGGATTCCGGTAACCGTCCGGCGCGGTCGAGGTCGCCGACCAGCTCGACCAGATCCCTCCCGAGCGTCCACCACGAGGCCGGCAGTTCCAGCGGCGGCCCTCGTCCGTGGCCGCGGGCGTCCCATGCCAGAGCCGGCGCCGCAACGCCTTGGTCCCGGAGGCTCGACACGACCGGACGCCAGAGCTCCTTGCAGAATCCCGTGGCGTGGGCCAGCAGGATCAGCCCGTCGCCCGCGCCGTCATGCCATTCGAGGGCTCTCCGATCCACGGGCGCGGGTCTCTAGTGGTCGGCGCGCCAGGGCTCGACCGCATCCGGGTCGACGCCGTAGCGGTCGATCGCCTCCGCCACCGTTCCCGGATCGACTCCTCCCGACCCTGCCAACTCGGAGAGGACCGCTACCACCACGTTGGGGCCGTTCACCTCGTAGAAGCGGCGGAGGTCCTCCCGGGCATCCGAGCGTCCGAAGCCGTCCGTGCCGAGCGATGTGTAGGGACCGGGAACCCAGCGGGAGACCTGGTCGGGAACAGCCCGCATGTAGTCGGTCACCGCCACGACCGGGCCGTCGACGGCCCCGAGCCGCTCGGTGACCAGCGGGGTTCGGGGCGCCCGATCGGGATGGAGACGGTTCCACCGCTCCACCGCTATGGCATCGTCCCGCAACCGCCCGTACGAGGTCACGCTCCACAGCTCCGCCCCCACCCCGTAACGTTCCGCCAGTTCTTCGCGGGCCCACCGGGCGGAGCTGTGACTCGGCCCGGAGAAGAGGATCGCCGCCCGGTGCGGCACGCCCTCGGGCGCCCCGGCGAACCGGTACATGCCTTCGACGATCCCATCTTTCGCTCCGTCGGGCATGGGCGGCTGGACATAGTTCTCGTTGTAGATGGTGATGTAGAAGATGATGTCGTCCTGATCGACGCACATGCGGTGGAGGCCGTGCTCGACGATCACCGCTATCTCGTAGGCGAACGCCGGGTCGTAGCTGACCACGGCCGGGTTGGTCGAGGCCAGGATCAGGCTGTGCCCGTCCTGGTGCTGGAGGCCCTCCCCCGCCAGGGTCGTCCGGCCGGCGGTCCCGCCCATCAGGAAGCCCCGAGCCCGGGCGTCGGCAGCCTGCCAGATGAGATCCCCCACCCGCTGGAACCCGAACATCGAGTAGAAGGTGAAGAAGGGAACGGTCATCACCCCGCGGTCGGCGTAGGAGGTGCCCGAAGCGATGAAGCTGCACATCGACCCCGCCTCGGTGATGCCTTCCTCCAGGATCTGGCCGTCCTGGGACTCCTTGTAGGACAGGAGCAGGGCGGCGTCGATCGGCTCGTACTTCTGCCCCCCGGACGCGTAGATCTTCAGTTCCCGGAACAGCCCGTCCATGCCGAAGGTGCGGGCCTCGTCCGGGACGATGGGTACCACCCGCTCCCCGAACCTCTCATCCCTGGCCAGGCCCCTGAGCAACCGCACGAAGGCCATGGTGGTGGATGCCTCGTGGGCGCCCGTTCCCGCATGGAACTCGTCGTAGATGGAGGGGTCGGGCAACTCGATCCGCCGCCTGGCGCGCACCGTCCGGTAGGGCAGCATCCCGTTGAGCGCCTTCCGCCGGTCCATCATGTACTGGTACTCGGGAGCATCCCTCGCGAACCGGCAGTACGGGAGCTCCCGCCCCTCCTCCAGCAGCTCCGCCGGGATGTCCTCCTCGAGGTTGATGCGCTCGCGGAGCCGCCGGAACTGCTCGTTGGACATCTTCTTGATCTGGTGGGTGGCGTTGCGCCCCTCGATGTCCGGTCCGAGCGTCCAGCCCTTGATGGTCTTGGCGAGGATCACGGTGGGGGCGCCGGTCTGCTCGGTGGCGGCCTTGTAGGCGGCGTAGAGCTTCTTGTAGTCGTGGCCCCCTCGGGGCAGCTTCTCGAGCTGGCGGTCGGTCAGGTGCTCCACCATGCGCCGCAACCGGGGATCGGGCCCGAAGAACTCCTCCCGGATACTGGCGCCGGGTAGCGACTTCAGCCGCTGGTAGGCGCCGTCGACGGTCTCGTTCATCCTCTTGACGAGCACGCCGTCCACGTCGTTGGCGATGAGCCCGTCCCAGCCCCACCCCCAGATCACCTTGATCACGTTCCAGCCCGCACCCCGGAACACCGCCTCGAGTTCCTGGATGATCTTGCCGTTGCCGCGCACCGGACCGTCGAGGCGCTGCAGGTTGCAGTTGACCACCCAGATCAGGTTGTCCAGTTGCTCCCGGGCCGCGAGCGAAATGGACCCGAGGGTCTCCGGCTCGTCGCACTCGCCGTCGCCGATGAAGCACCACACCCGTGACTCGCCGGTGTCATCGAGACCCCGGTTGTGGAGGTAGCGGTTGAAACGGGCCTGGTAGATGGAGGCAATCGGTCCGAGACCCATCGAAACGGTCGGATACTCCCAGAAGTCGGGCATGAGCCTGGGGTGCGGGTAGGACGACAGGCCCTTCGGCGAGAGCTCGCGGCGGAAGTTATCCAGATGCTCCTCATCGAGACGCCGCTCCAGGAAGGCCCGGGCATAGATGCCGGGAGCGGCATGGCCTTGTATGTACACGTGGTCACCCGGCTGCCCCTCCGCCTTGCCCCGGAAGAAGTGGTTGAAGCCGACCTCGTACTGCGCCGCCGACGATGCGAACGTGGAAAGGTGCCCACCGATCCCCTCGACAGCCTTGTTGGCCTTGACCACCATCACCGCCGCGTTCCAGCGGATGAAACGCCTGATCCGCTTCTCGAGGTACTCGTCGCCGGGGAACCAGGCCTGCTCCTCGGCGGGGATGGTATTGACGTAGGGCGTGGACACGGTCGGCGGGTAAGCGACCCCCATCTCCCGGGCCCGGTTGAGGAGTGCGCGGACCAGGAATCGGGCCCTGGCCTCGCCCCGGAAGTCGACCACCGCTTCCAGGGAGTCGATCCACTCCTGGGTCTCCTCCGGGTCGATGTCGGGTAGTTGTCGGAAGAACCCGTCGATCTTCAAACGCCCACGCTCCTTCCACAGTCCGTGACCCCTCCAACTCTATCGGGGTCGGAGCCGTGTACGAACCCGTATCCGAAATCTCGAGCGAGACCGGCCGTCTTGGAGGCTTCCCAGGGGGACGGGTAGCGTGCCGACTATGAGTTTCTGGCGTCTGGATCCGGATGTGATCCACCTCAATCACGGGTCCTTCGGGGCCACACCGGAGCCCGCCCTGGAGGAGCAACGGCGTCTCCGGGACGCCATGGAGTCCAATCCCACCAGGTGGTTCCTGGCGGATTACCAGCCCGCCCTCGACGAGGCCCGGTCGAAGGTAGCCGGCTTCCTGGGAGCGGACCCGGCCGGGCTGGCGTTCGTCAACAACGCCACCGAAGGAGTGAACTCCGTGCTCCGGTCGCTGGAGGCCGACCTGAGACCAGGCGACGAGATCGTGGTGACCGATCACGAGTACAACGCCTGCCGTAACGCGGCCGTGGTGACGGCTGCCCGCACGGGGGCCCGGGTGGTGCCCGCCGCCATCCCCTTCCCTCTCCGGTCAGCCCGGGAGGTGACCGACAGCATCCTCGGGATGGTCACCGAGCGGACCCGCCTGCTGATGGTCGACGCGGTCACTTCCCCGACCGCCCTGGTCTTCCCGCTGAAGGAGATAGTGCCGGCGCTGGAACCGGAGGTCCGGGTACTGGTGGATGCGGCGCACGCGCCCGGCATGATCGACTTCGACGTGACCGCTCTGGGCGCCTCCTACGTCACGGCCAACTGCCACAAGTGGATGTGCGCCCCGAAGGGCTCCGCCATCCTGTACGTGCGGGAGGATCGCCGGGACCGCATCTATCCGGCGGTGATCAGCCACGGCTACAACGGGGGCTGGCCGGCGGAGGGTGGGCACCTCCACACCCAGTTCGACTGGACCGGCACGGACGACCCGACCGCCTGGCTGGCCACTCCGGTCGCCCTGGAGGCGATGGCGGAGCTCCATCCGGACGGCTGGGAAGGAGTGAGGCGCTCCAACCGGGACCTTTGCCTGACGGCGCGGGACATGCTGGTCGACCTGCTGGGCATCGAGCCGCCCGCCCCCGACGGAATGATCGGAGCGATCGCTTCGGTACCGCTCCCCTTGGGGACCCTTCCGGAAGGCGGAACCATCTTCAACCCCTTGATGATGACCCTGCGAGATCGCTGGGACATCGAGGTGATGGTGATGAGCTGGCCCGATCCCTCCTCCAGCCTGCTGCGCGTCTCCACACAGCAGTACAACACGGTCGACGACGTCAAGCGGTTGGTCGAGGCGGTGGCGACCGAATTGGAGTCTCGCTGAGACGGTTGCCTGCGGCTCGTTGACCACACCAGGCCGGAGGGCGCCGGGCTGAGCCTCCCCGTGGGTTCAGGACCCCTCGAGGGCCGGCGCCACCCCCCGCCGGATCACCATCGTCACCGCGCCCAGGACGACCACCCCGCCCATCACCACCCAGATAGTCGGGCGTTCGTCCAGCCACAGCCAGCCGATGAACGCGGAGAGGGGCGGCGTGGCGTAGAGGGCCGACGACACGACGGCGGCGGGGGCGCCCACCATCGCCCGCCCCCACAGGACAAAGCCCAGCGCGGAGCCGCACACGCCCAGGTAGATGAAGGAGAGCAACGCATCCCACGGGGCACTGGCAACCTGGTCCGGAGCCCTGACCAGCAGCGGCAGCGAGGTGACGGCACCAACCCACATCGACCAGGAGGCCACCTGAAGCGGGCTGTACCGGGCCACAAGGGACTTGACCATCACGTTGTAGAGCGCGTGGGCGAGGGCGGCGACCAGCAGCAGGAGGCTGGACAGGCCGAGGTCGAGACCGCCGGCCTGGCCGAGGATCACCAGCGCCGCCCCCGGGAACGCCAGTAGAAGGCCCGACCATCCCCAGAGGGTCAAGCGTTCCCCGATCATCGGTCCCGACAGCACAGCCACGAAGATCGGGGTCAGGGCGATCAGGATGGCGGTGGAAGCGGACTCCACGACCCTGAGGCCGACATAGAGGATGGACAGGTAGAAGGTCATGCCGATCAGCCCGGCGGTGACGACCCGCAAGCGGTCCCCTCGTTCGGGAAGGCCGACCCGCCGCGGCAGGGCGATGACCGAGAGGGCCAAGGCGGCGGCCACCAAGCGGAGCCCCGAAAGGTGGAGCGGGTCGAAGTGGCGCAGACCCACCCTGGCGACCGGGTAGGAGAACGACCAGATCAGGATGGTGGCGAATGCAGCCACCATGGCAGCCCGGTAAGCCATACCAGGCCAGGCTAACCGGCCGTCATCCCCCGCCGCTCAGCGGAGACCCTCGAAGAGGTCGACCTCCCGGAAGGGTGCGTCCACCCTCGAATGGAGCCGCTGGAAGGCTTCGATGCCCAGCACGTTCGGCACGTCCTTCTCGGGAACCTGGAGCATGAACCAGTCCTCGGGGATCTGGGTGCGGTGGGCTCGCAGCGCGGCGACCTTCATGTCGACCCACGGCGTTACCTCGACCAGCGTGGTGATGTCCTCATCGGGGGTACCCCAGCCTTCCGACTCCTTGGCCTCCTCCTCGGTGATCAGGCCGGCTTCCAGCCGGGCCTGGGTCATCACCTGCACGCGAGAGCGCGGCCAGGTGCTCATGTAGAGCTTGGACGGACGCCACAATTCTTCACCCTCCTCGAGCGGGAACCGGCGGGTGTCCTCGGCCCCGAAGTAGGCGGCCACGCCGATCCGGTGGACCTGGATGTGGTCGGGATGCCCGTAGCCGCCGAACGGGTCGTAGATGGTCATCACCTCCGGCCGGTGCCGGCGGATCAGATGTATGAGGCGGCCGGTGGCCTCGGTGAAGTCTGCCTGCCAGAAGCAGTCCGGGTGCTCGTTGGGTTCGGATCCCATCATGCCCGAGTCCCGGTAGCCGAGGAAGTGGTGCCGGGCGATTCCCAGGACGGCCACGGATTCGGCCATCTCCCGTGCCCTCACCTCAGCCAGGCGAGGACGGATCTGGTCGGGGTCGTCGTAGTTGTGGACCTCACCCTCGCACCCATCCGTGGCGGTGACCACCACGACATGCTCTCCGGCCTCCGCATACCGCGCCAGGACGCCTCCTGTCGAAGTGGCCTCATCGTCAGGATGGGCGTGGAAGGCGAGCAGCCCGGGCATGCGGAGTCTCCGGTGGTTCGGCGGGGTATTCCGACCGGCAAGGATAGATGGTTCAGACGGTATCCACGCCCATACCTCAAACGTCACCCGACGGCCCACCTGACGTTCGGTCGGCTCGCTCAAGCCACCATACGAACGACTCGGCGTCGCTGAGCGCCGAGCCGTGCTTGCGGATGAATACAGAAAGCGCATCGGCCAACGCTCGCACATGGTTCCGCCCGCCGCGAGGAAACCGGCGGGGATGGGTGAAGACGAGCCCCATGTGCCTCTGTCCTTCGGCAGCGATGCGCCGATGGAGCACGGCGAAGTCCTTCACATTCTCGGTCACGACCGCTCTGCCGTCGGCCGTCGCGGCCCGGAGCAGATCCTCGTCGGGCATCCCCATGAGATCGCCACGTTCCTTGACGGCGATGGCATCGTGTCCCAGGTCCCGAAGGAGCGCCGCAACGCTCGGGGCGTGCATCTCGTCGAGGAGGAGCCTCACCCGGTCAGCAGCCTGCGCTCGTTCTCCCAAGCGGCCAACTCGCGGTCAGCCATGTCTTCGTTGCGCGCCATCTCAGCGTCGATCTCGTCAGTGTGCTCTGAGTAGTACCGGCTGGTGGTGCGGACCTGTCCGTCGGTGAGCTGGAGTTGAGCAGCCGCGGCGGCGACCCGCTCCTCGACACTTCCCCTCAGACCGAGCAACAGCCCGACAACTTCGCACACGTCTGGGCCGGTAGCCAGACCGGCACGCCGACCGCCAGGCCCGTCGCGGAAGACGATCCCGGGATGAGCCTCCATGCGCAGCCCCTCGTCGATCAGTCGTTCCCCAATGGATGAGATCGATTCAGCCCGCCGGGCCGCACCCCGCTTGAGCCGCTCGTATGCACCCGGCCGCTTGAACCGGATCGACACCACCGCCATGACGACAGTGTAGTTGCTTGTCACCAAGAGTGTGCCGCGCTGTTCACGACACGAGTGCAGCGGGCGCGGTTGAACACCATTCCCGCCATCGGACACATCAGAGATCGGCTAGTTGCTGGCACGCGCAGTTCATAGCGCAACCCTCATTCGACGATCAGTGGCGCGGCAGCGACCCAGTCACATAATGATGGTGAAGCCCGGCGCACCGTCGTAGGGTCTAGCCTGGTCGAGGGCCTGGCGGATGAGTTCCTGGTCGTCGGGTTGTATGCCCTCCAGCGAGATTCCGTTACTCGCCCAGAGGAACTCGTAAGCCACCGCCTTGCCTGCCTCGTCGACATGAAGGATGCGGCTGCTGTCCAGGCGACGGCCACCACGTTCTTCGTGATCGGGCCGCACGGTCACGTATACCAGATCCCCTTCAATGTCATACTTGACTTTCATCGGACGTCCTCTATCGGTCTACCCGTCATGAGTCAGCCGCCGATGTAGCTCATCTCTATCTTTGGCAGGTCTACGGTGGCTTCGGAGCGGATCTCGGAGTAGCGATCGTCCCGGGCCTCCCAGATCCGGTGGATGGTTCGGACTATCTCCTCCTTGTCCGCTCCGGACCGGAGGATCCGGCGGAAGTCGGTGCCCTTGACGGCGAACAGGCACGTGTAGAGCATCCCCTCCGCCGAGATCCGGGCTCTCGTGCACGTCGCGCAGAAGGGCTGGGTGACCGAGGCGATGAAGCCGACCTCGCCGGCGCCGTCCACGTACCGCCAGCGGTTGGCCACCTCGCCCCGGTAGTTGGGAGCCACCGGCTCGATCGGGAACTCGGCGTCGATGGCCCGGACCAGTTCGGCGGCCGGCACCACGTCGTCCATCCGCCAGCCGTTGGTAGCGCCCACATCCATGTACTCGATGAAGCGGAGGATGTGGCCGGTGCCCCGGAAGTGGCGAGCCATGTCCACCACCCCACCGTCGTTCACTCCCCTTTTCACCACCGCATTCACCTTGACGGGCAGGCCCGCGCGTGATGCCACCTCGATCCCGTCCAGCACGGCCGCCACCGGGAAGCCCACGTCGTTCATCGCCATGAAGGTGGCATCGTCCAGGGAGTCGAGGGAGACCGTGACCCGGTCCAATCCGGCCGAGACCAGCGCCTCGGCCTTGCGAGCCAGCAACGATCCGTTGGTGGTGAGGGTCACCTCACATCCGGTCGCGCCGGCAAGCATGGCGATCAACTGCTCGATGCCCTTGCGCAGGAGGGGCTCGCCGCCGGTGAGCCGGATCTTCTCCACCCCCAGCTGCTCGAAGGCGCGCGCCAGGGTGACGATCTCCTCGAAGGTCAGCAACAGGTCTCTCTTCAGGAACTCGTACTCCCTGTTGAATATCTCGGCCGGCATGCAGTACCGGCACCGGAAATTGCATCTGTCGGTCACCGAGAGCCGCAGGTCACGAACGGGACGCCGCCTGGTGTCCACCACCACTGGAATCATCCCGACCAGCCTAATGGTGGCCCGGAGTTCCGGGACACCTCCAGCCGTCGGGGCCGATATGGTTCAGAATGAGAAAAAAGGTCTCGGGTTACTCCGGCACTTCAGCATTGGTTTGCGCTAGGTTGACCGCCGATCCATGTCGTTCAGAATGCCGAATCGTAACTACCGCTGCTTTGATACCGGATGTCGGGGCCGGAAGCGTTCGGGCGCCCGGTCGCCCGGCGATGAGTCCGGCGCCGCCGTCATCGAGACCCTCATGGCGATGGGCATGGCCTTGATCACGGCCGCCTTCCTGATGAACGGCCTGCTGATGCTCTACACCCGCTCGGTGATCCAGTACGCCGCCGACTCGGGCGCCCGGGCCGGTGCCCTCTCCGGTGGGACGGCATCGATCTGCGAGGACACGGCCGAGCGGATCATCTCCAGCCTGGCCGGCCTCTACCAGGACTCCACCGAGGTGGACTGCGACCGCCAGGAGGCGCTCACCACGGCAGAGATCGCCGCCCGGCTCCGGCCCGTCTTCCCCTCGCTGGGACCCTCCTGGAGCTTCACCATGCGGGCCACCAGCGTCACCGAGCCGGTCCCATGACGCGCGCGGCGCGGATCCGGTCGCGGATAACCGGCGAGAGCGGCACCGGGGCCATCGACCTGGTGCTCGTGGCGGCCTTCATCCTGATCCCGTTCGCCATGCTGCTGCTCAGCTTCCCCATCCGGATGGAATACCGCTCCATGGTGGACGCCGCCGCCCGGGAAGCGGTACGAGCCTGTGCCACCTCCTTCGACCCGGCGACGGGACAGGACCGGGCCGAGGCCGTAGCCCGCCGGATCCTGGCCGAAAGGAGCCTGGCTTCCGGTGCGGCCGACCTTACGATCGACTGCCGGTCCTCCTGGGCGCCGGGCGGGGTGGTGAGCGCCCGCGTGTCGCTCGATGTGCCAGCCATCAAGGTGATGGGATCCTGGACGCTGGGCTCGTGGACCTTCACCAGCAGCTACCGGGAGCAGATGGAGCCGTACCGGAGTACTCCGCGCCCATGAGGCGGCGGGCACAGCGAACCGGCCGATCCGGACCGGCCGGCGAGCGAGGCGCGGTCGTGCTGTGGAGCCTGGGGTTGCTGCTGATGCTGTTGTTCGCGGGCGGTCTCGCACTTGACCTGTGGCGGGTGCTCTCCCGGCACGGCACCCTGAGCGGCATCGCCTACAAGTCGGCTGTCGCCGGGGCCGCCCGGGTGGTCGAGTCCGACCTGTACGAGAACAGGCTGGTGCTGGATCCGGATGTCGCCGAGGAAGCTGCCCGCCGGTTCGCCGAGGACCAGCCGGACTGGGAGGGCTCGATGAGCCTCAACCCTGAAGCGAGCCGGTCGGAGATAGTGGTGGAGATCACCGAGACAGTCCCGCTGACCCTGATGCGGATGTTCGCTCCCGCCGGCGGGATAACGGTCACGGTGACCGCCCGGGCCTCGCCGGCCGAGTTCGAGTGATCCGGCTGTGACGGCGGCCGCCGCGTCTACATTGCATCTACCCGGAGAGATGAGGACAACGTGCGCAGTTTCGACCTGCTGGTAATCGGCGCAGGCTCGGGCAATTCGGTGATCGGGCCCGAGCACGACGATTGGGACATCGCCATGGTGGAACACGGTCCCTTCGGCGGAACCTGCCTCAACGTGGGATGCCTCCCGTCCAAGATGTTCGTCTACACCGCCGAGGTCGCCGAGCTGGCAGCGGACGGCGAGCGGCTGGGCATTGACACCAGCTTCAACGGCGCCGACTGGCCCGCTGTCCGGGATCGCATCTTCGGCCGGATCGACCCGATCGCCGAGGCGGGCCGTGACTACCGCGAAGGATCACCAAACGTCACCGTCTACCCGGTCACCGGACGCTTCGTCGCCCCCCGACAACTGGCGGTCGGCGACGAGGTGATCACCGCTGACCGGATCGTGCTGGCGGCGGGCGCCCGAGCCGTGGTTCCTCCCGTGCCCGGCCTGGACGGCGTCGGCTACCACACCTCCGACACGATCATGCGCCTGGAGCAGCTACCCGAACGCCTGCTGGTGATCGGCGCCGGTTACATCGCCGCCGAACTGGGGGGTGTCATGGGCGCGCTGGGTTCGAGGGTGACCTTCCTGCTGAGGGGAGACAGCTTCCTGCGGCGGGAGGACGAGGAGATCAGCCGCCGCTTCACCGAGTCCTACGCGCGGCGCTTCGATGTGCGGATGCATACCCGGATTCTCGGGGCCCGCCGGGAAGGTGACGAGGTGGTGTTGCAGGTGGCCGACCGGGACGGGGTCACCGCCGACCTGCGAGGTGACGAGCTCCTGGTCGCGACCGGACGGAGGCCCAACTCCGACCTAGTGGACGCGGCCGCCGGGGGACTCGCGGTGGCCGACCGGGGCCAGGTGATCACCGACGAGCACCTCCGCACCAACGTGGACGGTGTGTGGGCGCTGGGCGACATCACCAACCCCGTCCAGCTCAAGCACGTAGCCAACCATGAAGCCCGGGTGGTGCGCCACAACCTGATCCATCCGGACTCGCCGATCACGGTCGATCACCGCTTCATCCCCCATGCCGTGTTCGGCCATCCCCAGATCGCCGCAGTGGGGTTGACCGAACGCGAGTGCCGGGATCAGGGCCTCCCATACGTGTCCCATGTCCAGCCCTATTCGGCCGCCGGCTACGGATGGGCCTTGGAGGACACCGAGAGCGCCGCCAAAGTCATCGCCCACCGCGACACCCGCCGGCTGCTCGGGGGCCACATCATCGGCCCCCAGGCCTCCACCCTCATCCAGCAGCTGATCCAGGGAATGCACTTCGACCTGACCGTCGACCAGATGGCCCGGGACCAGTACTACATCCACCCGGCCCTACCGGAGGTGGTGGAGCAAGCACTCCTCGAGCTCTAGGTACGACCAAAGCCCCTCTGTAGGATTCCGTCCGAGCAATCTCTCCGGTCTGGGAGCTACCGTGCACATGTATGCATTTCCACACGACTCCCGGAGGACGAAGGCAATAGGTACATCGTGAGTTTCCAAACGGGCGACCGTGTGCGTCGGTTGGCCGACGGCGAGAAGGGTGTTGTCACCGGGTATAGCAGGCACCTTGGTTGTCAGGTGACGTTCCCCACGGGGTCCGAGTATCTAGACGTGTCGGCAATAGAGCTACTCCCGCCAAATCCAGAGACGGCGCTTCGCAACGGCGACCTCGGACATGCCGAGTTGTACGGACTTCGCATTCAGGCCCTGTACTTGCGGCACGCTTATCGCTACGACGCCCTGGCTGGCCTTTCCAACGCTCGGATCGAGCCAGCCCTTCATCAGGTCATGGTGGCTCTGAGCGTCCTATCGAAGAGCCGTCCTCGGATGATCCTCGCCGACGAGGTTGGGTTGGGTAAGACGATCGAAGCCGGACTGATACTCAAGGAGCTTCGAGCACGCCAGATAGTTGACCGAGTTCTAATCGTTGTTCCAGCATCTCTCCAGTGGCAATGGCAACAGGAACTCCGGTCCAAGTTCAATGAGCCCTTCGAAGTTCTAGACGGCGCATTGCTTAAGTCATTGTCGAGACACGGCGAGAACCCGTGGCTTCGGCATGACAACGTCATCACGTCACTCAGCCTTGCTCGTCGTGAGACGCATGCCGAACTGATCGTCGAGGCAGGATGGGATCTCGTAGTTTTCGACGAAGCCCACCGCGTGCGTCGCAGCCTTCACGGTAAGCGAGTCTCTTCCACCCTTGGCTACCAGCTAGCCGATGAGCTGAAGGAGGCCGTTGACGGAATGTTGCTCCTGACGGCCACGCCAATGCAGCTCCACCCGTTCGAGCTCTACTCGCTCATTGAGCTAGTCGAGCCGGGAATCTGCGACTCATTCGAGCAGTACGAACACAACAGACACCAACTGCCCCGCCTCGCTGCCATTGCGAAGGATGTTCAGCGATGGGAAATTCTCAGTGAAGCTCAGCAGCGTATGTTAACAGACTTTTTCAGTTCTCATAGAATTGACCTATACAAGACCGAGGGTAGAAGGTCGGCAATGACAATCCTAGAGCGTAAGCATCCCTTTGCTCGTACCATGATCCGGAACAGGAAGGCTGACGTTGGAGGATTCACGAAGCGCGACCCACAATTCATTCTCGTCCAACTAGATGACGATGAGTTGGAGCTATATCAGGACATAACTAAGTATCTCCGCCATCAATACAACATAGCTCAGGAATCAAAGCAACGGGCGATTGGGTTCCTAATGGTGACGTATCAGAAGATGTTAGCCTCGAGTTCAAACGCCGTTAGGACAGCTCTCAAGAGAAGAATTGTGAGACTCTCTGAGAAGCACAGAACGAGCGGGGGCTCTATCGATATGACTGACAACACACATCTATCGCCCGGAGACCCTAGAGAGCTCAGTACTGCTGTAGAAGCGAACGATTATAAGCTTCTCTCGACAGACCATACAGGTCTTCAGGGTGAGATAGCAGTCTTACAGGACCTTGTTCGGCGACTTGGGGCTATGCGAGACACCAAGGCCAAGACTCTAGTCCATACTATGCTCCAGAAAATACCAGCAGAAGAAAAGGTGATCATCTTCACCCAGTTTCTTGAAACGCAAACCTTCTTGCAACAGACGCTCCGTCATCACGGTTATGAAGTAGAGGTCTTCAATGGACGTATGAATCAACAACAGAAGGATGAGGCGGTGATCCGCTTCCGTCGCCAGTCTCAAGTCTTGATTGCTACCGAGGCAGGTGGAGAGGGTCGTAATTTTCAGTTTACTCATGTGATGGTCAATTATGATCTCCCATGGAATCCTATGAAGGTAGAGCAGAGAATTGGTCGTCTAGACAGGATGGGTCAAAAAGAGGACGTGGTCATCTACAACCTCGCCTGTGCAGGAACTATTGAAGAACGGATTCTTGATGTACTTCACAAGCGTATTCGCCTGTTTGAAGAGTCGGTAGGTGCCCTGGATCCCATACTCGGTACGGTCGAGGATGACATTAGGAGCTTGGCATTCGATGAGGTATCGGCTACCTCTGGACAGTCACGAGACGTAGAGGCGGAGCTAGAGCAGAGGGTGCGCCAGGCCCGGATGCTGGAGAACGAGAAGCAACACCTGGCTCTTGATCCAGCCACGTTTCGGCGTGATCAGGCGAATAGTTTGGTTGATGAGCGGATCATGGCTGGTCCATCGGACCTACAGAGTTATATGGAGGGTGCTCTCCGCTACTTCGGAGGAAGGCTTACGCATCACCCGGACGGTGGAGTCGGCATCTATCTGTCTCAGGACCTTCAGCGGCAACTCGGGGCGAGGGCAGGGTCCTATCGTGGTGTATTCGACTACCGGGAGGCCTTGGAGCGCGAGGACCTCGAGTTCTTGGCTTTCGGGCAGAAGCTAGTCGACTCGGTCGTTGATCTTCCTATCACGATCCGCCCGGCCGTGGCCTGTCATCGCCAACTTTCCAATGTTCGTGGAGGACCCTATTTGGAGGTATTCTATGCAGTTGAGGCTGATGGACCGGTTAGATCCGGCGAGTTTGTGCATCACCTAGTGAGCGAGGACATGAACGTAAGTGAGCGCCTCGTTACTGAAATGCCGGTCATAGGAGAACCCCTTCGCGGTCGGACGGTTCCGGATTGGGCTCTCGAAGCCATGGAAGCTAGCAATATCAAGCTTTCGGAGCGACAGAGAGACATGACGGCACGCGTTGATAGCCACCACCGGGCGTGGTTGGAGGAGGAGATTGATAGAACCCGGCGAATCTACAGAGATCGAGATAGGCGCTTGCGCCAGAGGATCGCGGACAGCGAGGCCAGAGTTCAGAAGTGGACCGCCAGTGATGACCCACGAGAGAAACGAATCCTACCAGCCGTGCGAGGTAAACTGAAGGCTGACCAGCAGCGGTTGTCCAGGGTCGAGGAAGATCGGGATAGTCGCATCAGGCAGTTGCAATCAAAAAGATCGAGTGTTTCGGTTCGCGTGTTGGCCTCCGCGGTGGTGGTAGGAGCGTGAGTACCCAACTTGCCTACGGAATCGACTTCGGAACAACTAATAGTTCTATCGCAATCGCTCATCCGGAGCGCATAGAAGTCCTGCAGATCGGCGAGGACAGAGCCATGCCGTTTTCTCTCTCTTCTATCCTCTACCTGCATCGTGACGGACTTCGACTCGCGGGGGCTGATGCAACCGACCAGTTTACGATCACCGGCAATCAGAGTACGAAGTGTCGGAACTGCGCGTTGGTCACGCGCAC
The DNA here is from genome assembly GCA_011523395.1 of Acidimicrobiia bacterium. Lineage (GTDB taxonomy): Bacteria > Actinomycetota > Acidimicrobiia > Spongiisociales > Spongiisociaceae > Spongiisocius. Next base: position 5,439 of record WTGW01000004.1, on the reverse strand, counting down.
CAGAAAGTTCGGGTATGAAACGGACTGCAAGCAGTACGACCGACGCGGCGGCTGTCTTGACTCTCGGTTGATGAGCGATCTCAAGAGCGAGCTAACCGATCAGTCCTTCAAAAAGACACACTCATGGGCGAAGGACTACGAACTGGAGGATTTGGTCTCCTTTGTTCTGAGGCAACTCAAGAGCTACGCCGACCGCCATACTGGACAGAATGTAAACCGGGCAGTCATCGGGCATCCGATCGCCTTTGTGGGCGCAGAGGGCGATCAGTTCGATGAGCGGCAGGGGCTGGCAGAGAACCGGCTGTTGGACGCGGCACGAAGGGCTGGATTCAAAGAGGTTGAGCTCTACCCGGAGCCAGTGGCCGCTGTTCTCGACGAGGTCGTTCACGACGGGTATCTCGTCGCGGTTGACTTTGGCGGAGGAACGTTCGATATCGCTGTGACGTCTATCAGCGCCGGTGAAGGAGAGGTCGTGAGCATGGATGGCGCAGCGGTGGGTGGCTCCTTGTTTGATCGTAGGATCTTCGACGAGAAGGTGGCTTCACAGTTGGGGTTGCACCTCCAAGGGGTTCCCAACTGGTTCAGGCGTGGTTTGTCTAGCCTCGAGGGCTACAAGCATTTGCTCACAGATCAACGCACGTTTCCAATCCTGAACGAACTCCAGCGTGCAGACCACCGGGCTGGGTCTTTGGTTCGGTCGATCGTCACCGGAGGTCAGGCCTACTCATTCTACAAGGCCATCGAGAGAGCCAAGATCGAATTGTCCAGGTCAGAATTGTCCTATATTGACTTTCGATCGCCACAGGGAGACCTATCTGTCGAACTGAGTCGGGCTGAGCTCGACCGGATAGTTGCGCCCTGCCTCCAGATAGTTGAAGAACAGATCATGAAGGCTCTCGACAAGGCACGAATCGGGCCGGAACAGGTTACAGCGGTACTACGCACCGGTGGATCATCGCGGCTCGGTGCCTTCGTTGAGATGCTGGAGTTGTTCTTTGGAGCTGAAAAGGTGCAGGAACGAGAGGCCTTCACAACCGTCGCCTATGGTCTCGGAGTAGTTGCTCAGGAGACATGGCTGTGACGGAGAGAGACGCAGACCGAACGCCCGACGAGCTTTACGTCCCAACCCCCGAAGAGCTTGAGCGAGGCATCGAGCCAGGGGCTCAAGAGCGCAAGCGAGTTTCTCGCGGAGAGGCCCGCAAGCGGGGCAGGCTCTCCGATTTGGCTCGTCGCCTATTCCGCCTGCGGCCCGGAGTCGGACAGCAGAGGAGCGAGGCACCAGCCCCGGCACCGCCTCCCGCAGCCCCTGATCGCCCGGCACCGCCAGATGAGACAGAGCCGGAGCCAGCATCGCGCTCGGAGGCAGACTCCCCGCCTATGCCTCCTTCCGCCCCCGCTGAGCGTCAAGAGTCACGAGAGCCGTTAATACACGAGCAAGGGACACCACCTCCGCAACCGGCCGAGCCTGCCGAGACTCCTCCGTCGCCTCCCGCGACGACTTCGAAACAACGCCTTCGCCGTGTCGTTGTTCCCGGACGACCCCGTCAACCCGTGCAGAAACCAACCTCTAGCCCTGTTTCTGACCAAGTATTCGAAAAGGCACTAGAGAAGGGGCACAGACTTGCTCCTTTCAGAGAACAACGTAGTGCCCTCGCCAGCGAACATGACCGACGCTATGTGTCCGAGTGTTACGACTGTAAACGAAAAGCATACGCAATTAAGGCGGCGGATCCGGGTTGGACTATTGCAAACACCCCTTGGGAAACTCAGGGCTCCGCGTTTGAGCACCACTGCCCCGGCATCTCCAATGGGCAGGACGATCGGGGATAGAGAACCCGTTCCAGATCGACCGTCGTCCATCACGCTCTTCTCGAGTGGTCCCACACCGGATCAGGCATCGCCGCCGGGATGGCGCGCTACCCTCAACGTTCGAGGCTGATGGATGCTCGGAGCCTCGGACCTCACAAGCAGTTGGTGTCACCCGGGCCCGCGGGCGCCGGGTGGTGAAAGGATCGGCGATGCCGGGTTATGACTACGACCTAGCGATCATCGGATCGGGACCTGCCGGTCAGCGGACCGCCATCCAAGCGGCCGAGATCGGGAAACGCGCCGTCATCCTCGAGAAGTCACCCCGCATCGGCGGCATCAACATCTACGCCGGCACGGTGAGCAAGACGATGCGGGATGCGGTCCTCTACCTCACCGGCTACCGGGAACGCAATATCTACGGCCAGTCCTACGCGGTCAAGCAGAACATCACGATGGACGACCTGATGGTGCGCACCCGCTACGTGATGCAGCAGCAGTCGGACATCCTGCAGAGCCAGCTCGCCCACAACAGGGTGGAGACGATCATCGGCGAGGGCTCTTTCGTCGACCGCCACACCCTGAGGGTGAAGTCCGAGGAGAACCGGACCGAACGCACCATTACCGCCGACAAGGTGGTGATCGCGGTCGGTTCCTACTCCACCGAGCCCCCGGTCGTCTACGCCGACGGGCGGCTGGTCTTCGTGAGCGATCAGATGCTCGGCCTGCCCAAGCTGCCCCGGACGCTGACCATCGTCGGCGCGGGCGCCATCGGTTTGGAATACACCAGCACGTTCGCCGCGCTCGGCATCAGGGTGACGCTCGTGGACCGGAACCATCGGCTGCTCACCTTCGCCGATGAGGAACTCGCCGACACGCTTGCCTACCACATGCGACAGACCGGCGTGACCCTGCGCCTGACCGAGGTGGTATTCGACATCGACTACATGAGGGACGAGGTGGGTGACCGGGTGCGGGTGCAGCTCGAGAGCGGCAAGCAGATCATCAGCGACGCCGTCATGTACTGCGTGGGGCGGACGGGCTGCACGGCTTCGCTCAACCTCGAGGCTATCGGGCTGGAAGCGGACGGACGGGGACGCCTCAGCGTCGACGCGAACTACCAGACCAGCGTCGAGGGCGTCTACGCCGTGGGCGGCGTGATCGGGTTCCCCGACCTGGTCTCGACCTCCCGCATGCAGGGTCGGCTAGCCGCCCGCCATGCGTTCGGCATCGAGCGGAGCGACTTCCAGGACCTTCTCCCCTACACCATCAAGACCATCCCCGAGGTGGCCATGGTGGGCAAGACCGAGGACCAGCTCAACGACGAGGGCGTCCCCTTCGAGGTGGGCAAGGCTCGCTACCGGGAGACGGAGAGCAGCCTGATGCGGGGAGACGATGTCGGCTTCCTCAAACTTCTGTTCCATCTGAAGACCCGGCAAATCCTCGGGGTGCACATCGTGGGCGAGAACGCCGCCGAGCTGATCCACATCGGCCAGGCTGTCATCGCCTATGGGGGCACCGTCGACTACTTTGTGGAGTCGGTAATCGGGTATCCCACCCTCGCCGAGGCATACACCACCGCGGCCCTGGACGGGATCAGACGGTTGGGGGGTTACTAACCCGTTCCCGTCCTCCGGCGACGAGCACCGACGGATGGCGTTGGCGGGCCCCGGCCCTGCCACCCGGAGCTCCGCACGGATCGGCCGTCCTGAACTCCACCGGGCGGCCCAGCGCATCGGCCAGCAGGCTCGACCGGGCCTTGGCGGTGAACATCTCGATCTCGACATCCAGGCCGTCGGCCGGCTCGACATCGATGGTGAGGGTGTCGCCGCTGAACCGGGCATGGACGCACTCCACCGCCCGCCTGTAGGTGCGGTCAAGCCCTATTCCCACCCGCAGCATCCCGGCCAGCAACCGAACCTTGCGCCGGTCGGATCGGCTCAGCGCACTGAAGCGCGCATGCCTCCTGCGAGGGGCGCTCTTGCGGTGATAGCGGGCCACCAGGGCGATCAGCTCTAGCTCGCCGGCCGTGAATCCGGCCAGGCGTTCGCTGTTACGGATCAGGTAGTACGAATGGCGGTGATGGGCGGAGTTGGCCACGAAGCGCCCGATGTTGTGGAGCAATCCCGCTGCCTCCAGCACTTCGCTGTCGCTCGTGCCCAAGCCGTGAACATGTTGGGTCTCGTCGAACAGCTGGAGGGTCAACTCCGTGGCGTGCTCGACATGGGTGAGATCCTCGTCATGACTCCGGGCCAGGGCCAGGACGCTGCTCCGCCGGAGGTCGCCGAGGTGATGGAGTCCATCGGCTAGCGACTCCTCCCGCCGGCTGAACCTGTCGAGGAGGACCCCCTCGCGCAGGGCGCCCGGCGATATGACCAGAGACTCGATCCCCAGGTCCTCGAACAGCTGGCTCAGCAGGACGGCGCCGCCGACGATCACATCCCGACGGGCCGGCTCAAGGCCAGTGAGGCCCTTGCGGTCGTCCGGGTGCGCCCGCGCCAAGACCGCCGCCACCGTCCAGTCGAGTTCCTTCCGGTCGATGGTGGTGTTGGCCACGCTTCGGGGCCGCTTACCCCGGCTCGATGCGGACATGGACGCCAGCGCGGCGATCGTCCCCGAACATCCCACGGCAAGGTCGAAGCCGATAGCCCTGGCCCGGCGGGCCTCGGGCGCCACGAAGGAACGGATGTGCCGGCGACACTCCTCCACCGCCCCGTCGCGGATGATCCCGCCCGGGAAGAAGCGCTCGGTGAGCCGCATGTGCCCGAGCTTGACGCTGCGTAGCAGGTGAGGCTCTGTGTCAGTGGCCACGATCAACTCGGTAGATCCCCCGCCGATGTCGATGACCAGATGAGGCCGTCCGGCCGCCGGCACGGCGCTCAACGCCCCGAGGTGGATGAGCCGGGCCTCCTCCACTCCCGAGATCACCTCGACATCCACCCCGGTCTCGTCCCGCACCCGTTGCTGGAATTCGCTCCGGTTCTCGGCCTCCCGGGCCGCGCTGGTGGCTACCGCCACCACTTCGGCGCCGTAGGCGTCGGCGATGTGCCGGAACTCGGTGAGGGCCGCCACCGCCCGTTCGATGGCGTCACGGCCCAGGTGCTTCATGTCGGTGGCGCCCTGACCGAGGCGCACGGATACCTTCTCCCGGGCCAGTACCTCCGGAGTCCCGCCGTCCACGGGCCGGGCGATCACCATATGCACGGAGTTGGTCCCCACGTCGATGGCAGCCAGAGGTGTCGAGTCCCGCATCATCGGCCAGTATCACCAGCGGACGGCATCGCACCAAACCCGCCCACCGAGGGATCGTTCGTCCGGGCCTGGACGATCCTACCGCAGTCCGGATCTAGGTCTTCTTGGCCACCCGGATGTAACGGCGGACTGCTAGGGGGGCGAATACGGCGATGATCAGGCAGGCGCAGGATACGGTGTAGATAACCGGATTCTGCAACGCCCAGGACGCCGGTTCGGGGGTTCCGGGTGGGATGTTCCCGAACAACTCCCTGGTCGCCTGGACCAGGGACGAGATGGGGTTCCACTCGGCGAACACCCTCAGCACCGTCGGGAGGCTCTCGGCGGGCACGAAGGTGTTGGCGATGAACGTCATCGGGAAGATCACGATGAAGGAGGCGT
>WTGW01000101.1 GCA_011523395.1 Acidimicrobiia bacterium | reverse complement strand
CCATAGTCCCAACATTCACATGCGGCTTATCCCGCACAAAACGCTCCTTACCCATGACGATTCTCCCCTCGTGTAGCAAGTAGTTGACACATACGTTCGGCGGGCCGGCCATCCCGCGCAGGACAACCGACCGCTCGTAGCGGCGGGCAGACTTGAACTGCCGACCTCTCGATTATGAGTCGAGCGCTCTTACCGACTGAGCTACGCCGCCTGGCCCTTGGGCAGGACAGGCTGTTCACCTGCCTGCCGAGCCCCCTTCCGGATTCGAACCGGAGACCTCCTCCTTACCATGGAGGCGCTCTGGCCTACTGAGCTAAGGGGGCCTGTTAGGGCGGACGATCAACCGTCCGCGCCGGTGCCGGGAGAAGGATTCGAACCTCCGAAGGCATCGCCGGCAGATTTACAGTCTGCTCCCTTTGGCCGCTCGGGCATCCCGGCACGGGTGGCAGACGCCACCGGTTTCTGGCGCAAGAATGCTAGTCGCTCCGATCCGCAGCGGAAACAGAGCATCCGCCGGCCGGGCCGCGAGATCAGATCCGGTAGTACATGTTCTCCAGACGGCGGATCCGCTCCTCGATGGGCGGATGCGTGGAGAACAGCCGGCCGGCTCCGGCCGGACGCCGCCGGCCGAACGCCTTGAGCGGGTCGGCGATGAACAACTGGCTGACCGCCGGGTTCACGTCCATCGGTATCCGTCCCGATGCGCTTCCGATCTTCTGCAAGGCTCGGGCCAGGCTGAGCGGCTGGCCGGTCATCTCGGCGCCCGAGGCATCGGCCTGGTACTCGCGAGCCCGCGAGATCGCCATCCTGATCACCATGCCGGCCAGCGGCGCCAGGATCATTGCGGCCAGGGCCACCACCAGGCCGATCGCGTTGTTGTTGCGACGGCTTCCGCCCCCGAACCAGAAGGCCAAGCGGGCGAAGATGGACAGGGCGGCGGCGAGCATCGCGGCGATCGAAGAGATCAGAATGTCACGGTTGCGAACGTGGGAGAGCTCGTGCGCGATGACCCCTTCGAGTTCGTCATCCCGCATGATCTCGAGGATGCCCGTGGTGACGGCAACGGCGGCGTTCTTGGGATTGCGACCGGTGGCGAAGGCGTTGGGCTGGGCGGAATCGATCAGGTGGATGGAGGGCACGGGCATGTTCGACGAGGCGGCCAGGCGGCGCACCATGCCGTAGACCTCGGGCAGCTCCTTCTCGGTCACGGGTCGGGCCCGGCTCATGGCGAGGGCCATCTTGGCGGAGAAGAAGTAGGCGCCGAGGTTGAGCAGGGCTGCGAACCCCAAACCGATGTATATGCCCTCGGAGCCGCCGAACAGCGCCCATCCGAGCATCCAGACGAGGGCGCTCATCAGGCTCAACAGCGCGACTGTCTTCAGGTTGTTCATGGTGATCGGATCATAACGGTGCCAGGACCGCTATCGGGTGGCCACCAGGACCCGGAAGTCGCCGAAACCCCGGGGGTGCAGCAGGGTGTCGATCTCCTTCACCATCGACCGGAGCCGGAGCCGCTCGATCGGATCGCCGCCCCGCGCTTCCGCCAGTTCCCGCCGGCGTAGTTCCTCCCTCCTGGCGCTCAGCCCCAGCCCGGACAGGAACTCGTCCTGGCGGCACAACCTGGTGTGCATTCCCCGGTCGGAGGCGACCCTGGCCAGGGCCGAGAAGTCGACGTCGGCGGTTATGTCCATCGAGCCCGGTTCGTCGAGCGGATGCCGGGAGAGGTGATGGGCGCGATAGGTTCGCAGCGTTCCACCCCTACGCCGGCGGGGCAGGAGTCCTTCCGAAGTGTCCCCGTAGTCGATGACCACGACCGCGCCGGCCTCGAGCAGGTCGATCATCCGACCCATCCAGTCGCTAGCCGCCGGTTGGCACTCCACCACCCCACCGGCGGGCACATCTGCGGCATGCGCCTCCAGCCAGGCCAGCACCTCGGGACGGGCGGGCGCCTCCACCAGCACCAGGTCGGCGCCTTCGGACCAGACCCGGCGCTCCGACCAGCCCCCGTCCTCCGCCCGTACCGCAATTGCCACGGGAAGGTTGTCCACGACCTCGTTGGCGATGACCACTCCCCGGAAGCGATCCGGTTCCCGGCGGTCCGGCACCACCTCGACAACCGGGAGCGCCTGGCGGAGTACCTGCCGGGCGGCGGGGGAGGCCTCCAGCGCCACGGTTCGAGGCGTCCAGTCCAGCGCACCCAGCAGCGGAGACAGCAGGGTGCCCGACCCCGCGCCCACCTCCAGCAGGGTGAACCCGGCCGGGCGGCCCAGCCGCCGGAACTCCTGACCCACGAAGCGGGCGAGCGTGGCGCCGAACTCGCCGCTCGTCTCGGGGCTGGTCAGGAAGTCCCCTTCGGCCCGGGACCGCAGCGGCCCCGAGGCGAAGTACCCGCCGTCGGGGTCGTAGAGCGCCATCTCCATGAAGCGGTCGAACGGGATCGGCCCCTCACGGTGGATCAGGCGGCGGATCCGCTCCCCGAGTCCACTCCGCTCCTTACCGAGCTCTCCAGGCAACGCCAACCCTCTTGACAGTGACTAGTGGTCAGTGACTAGTGGCCAGTGGCCAGTGAGCGACCTGGAGGTGCCCAAGTTCCTTCTGCCACTGAGCCAGTCGGATAACACCTGTCGTTCCCCCGGTGACAGCATCCACTGACCACTGACCACTGACCACTGCTACAAACTAGGAAGCAGGGCGTCGAAGAGCGCCCGGAGATCTCCGGCTGCCCGGCCGGCGGTCTCGATCACCTCCTCGCCGGTGATCTTGCGGCCGGCCAACCCGGCGGCCCGGTTGGTGCACAGCGATATTCCCAGCACTTCCGCGCCCATGTGGCGAGCGGCGATGGCTTCCGGCACGGTGGACATCCCGATCAGGTCGGCGCCCAAAGTGATGGCCATCCTGATCTCGGCCGGGGTCTCGAACATCGGCCCGCGCCACCACATGTAGACACCTTCGTGCAGGGGGATCCCCACCGAGTCGGCCGCTTCGGTGGCCTTCTGGCGGAGCGCCGGGGAGTACACGTCGGTCATGTCGGGGAACCGGGTTCCGAGGCGTTCATCGTTGTCGCCGCGCAAAGGGCCGAGACCGGTCGGGTTGATGTGGTCGCTCAGGAGTACGAGGTCGCCCGGATCGATGCCGGGCGTACACCCGCCCGAGGCGTTGGTGAGCACCACCTTGCGGGCGCCCGACATGATGGCCGCTCGCACCGGGAAGACGATCTCTGCCGGGCTGTAGCCCTCGTAGTGGTGGACCCGGCCCGAGTAGAGCAAGACCCGGTTGCCGCCCATCTCCAGGGAGTAGGCCGCACCGGCGTGGCCGGGCGCGGAGGGTTGCGGGAAGCCCGGTATCTCCGAGTAGGGAACCGCCACCGCGCCGTCGAGGGTGTCGGGATAGCCGCCGAGACCCGATCCCAGCACGGCCACCACATCGTGGGCGTCCCGCCCGGTGAGCCGGTTGAGGACCTCCGCCGCCTCCGTGAGACGCTGGTACAGATCGCCCATCACCACCTCGTATCCGCTGCCGGACGGCCGGTCAGCCGTCGATGAGGGCAGCCAGTCCGATGTCGATCATCGCCTCCACCGCGTCATAGACCACCTGGCGGTGCGGATCGTAACCCCCCTCCTCCCTGTGTAGGGGATTGCCGTCCGCTACCAGCACCGCCCCGGTAGTCACCGAGTTGAGCGAGCCATTGACGAACAGGGCGGCACACTCCATCTCGACCGCGATGGCGCCCGCCCGGTGCCAGAACTCCAGGTCGCCTCCGAGAACCTCGCCCGGATAGAACAGCGAGTGGGTGAGCACCACGCCCTCGTGGGAGCGGTGCTCGCCGGCTGCCACCGCCCGGCGGATGGCGTTGACCACGTCCACCGAAGCGAGCGCCGGGAAGGGTGCCGGGACCATGGCGTCAGTGACACCGTCGGCGCGGATGGCGCCGGTGACGATCACCAGGTCGCCGTCCTCGACCTCGACGGCGAGACCCCCACAGGTTCCGGTCCGGATGATCCGGCGGACGCCGGCGCGGCTCAACTCCTCGAACACGATGACCGCTCCCGGCGACCCCACCCCGTGCGAGGCCACGGCCACGTCGACGCCTCGATGGGTCCCGCCGTAGGTCACGTACTCCCGGAAGCTGCCCAGCAGGCGACGGCCCTCGAGGCGCCGGGAGGCCAGCTCCGCCCGGGCGGGGTCGCCCATCACCAGCACCCGCTCGGGCACCTCATCCGGATCCACCCGAAGGATCGGGGTCAGCTCAGCCATCCAAACACCTCCTCGACCGGCAGCCTATTCAGACCACCCGTTCGTTGCCGCCGTCCACCGGGATCTGCGCGCCCGTCGTCACCGCGAAGCCGGCTCCGCACAGCGCGGTCACCACCCTGGCGACCGCGGCCGACGTCACCTCGGCGGACAGGAGGTTCCGGGTCCTGTACTCGGCCTCGGTCAGACCGTAGGCGGCGGCCCGATCGGCGATCAGATCCTCGTCCCAGAGTCCCGTGTCGAACACCCCGTCCGGGTGGACCAGGTTGACCCGGATCCCGTCGTCCGCCCACTCGAGGGCCGCCACCCGGGCCAGTTGCGTCACGGCCGCCTTGGATGCGGAGTAAGCGGCGGCGCCGCGGCCCGGAGCGGCAACGTTCTTGGATGCGATCACAACGACCCGGCCTCCCACCGGGGAGCAGGCCAGGAAGGGATGGACCGCGGCGAGGAGGGTGGCCACGGCGTCCGCGTTGACGGACAGCGTGGCCCGCCACCGGTCCTCGTCCAACTCGCCGACCGGCTGGGCCTTGCCGAACACCCCGGCCGCCGGCACCACGATGTCGATGCCCCCGAACCGCTCCACCCCCGCCTCGATCGCCGCCTGCTGGGCGGCGCCGTCGGTGACGTCCACCGCCACGCCCAGCCAGGCCGGGCCATCGAAGGTGCGCACCACCGCCCCGTCACGATCCAGGCCGACCACCGCACAGCCCCTCGACAGCAGGGCCGCAGCGCAGGCCCGGCCGATGCCCGAGGCGGCTCCGGTCACCACCGCCACCATGCCGGCGAACTCCGGGGGCCTGCCCGCCCGGCGCAGCTTGGCCTGCTCCAGATCCCAGTACTCGCAGTCGAACAGATGGCCCGCCTCCAGCGCCACGTACCCGCCGAGATGGTCCTCGGCGCGTTCTAGAACGGGCATGGTGTGCTGGTAGATGTCGGCAGCGATCCCGGAGGCCTTGGCGGTCTCGCCCACGGTCAGGAGGCCCAACTCCCTGTCCACCACCACCCGCGGCGCCGGATCGAGCATGGTCAGCTCGGTCCGGGCGCGGTGCCGGTTCTCCTCGAAGTAGCGGCCGTAACCGTCAACGTAGGCGTCCACATCGGTGCCCACCATGGGGAACCGCTTGGTACGGATGACGTGGTCGGGCGTGAGCGGGCCGCGGGTGGCCAGGCTCCCCAGGTCGGACCGGCCCACGAAGCGGGACGCCGCGGCGTTCGTATGGCGGGTCATGATCATCGGCTTGCCCGCCGCGGCCGAGATCTGGTTGCGGAGCCGGGCCAGCGCTACCGGCGCTGCCGGAGGGAGAGCCGCCTCGTCTTGGGAAGGCGCCAGCGGGGCGCGGGCGTCGAGCCACTCCTCGGCCCTGGTGATCAGCTCGATGTGGCGGCCGTATGCCTCCTTCGTGGTGTCCCCGAAGGTGAACAGGCCATGGTTGAGGAGGACCATCCCGGTGGCGCCCTCGTGCGGCTCGTCGCGCCAGATCTCCACCACCAGCCGGGCCAGGTCGAAGCCGGGCATGACGTAGGGCACCACCAGCATGTCGCTTCCGAACACCTCCCGGATCCGCCCCTCCCCGTCGGCCAGGTTGGTGAGGGTGATGATCACATCCGCATGGCTGTGCTGGACGGCCCGGTAGGGCAGGAAGGCGTGCAGCAGGGTCTCGACCGAGGGTTGCGGGGCGGCCGGGTCGAGGCGGGCGGCGGACAGCTCCCGCATCATGTCCGGATCGGAGAGCCGGTCGAGCGACAGCAGGTCCTGGAGCCGGTCGATCGGTAGGGGTGTGAACCCCGGCGCCTCGATGGTGGCCAGGTCCCACCCCGAGCCCTTCACGTAGAGAGCATCGATGGTGCGTCCGGTTATGTCGCGAAACGGCGCCTTGACGGATGTGTTGCCGCCGCCGTGCAGCACGAGGAAGGGGTCGCTCCCCAGCAGGCGTGATCCGTAGACACACCCTCCGAGCGGCCCCTCGAATGCCGCCGCCTCAGCGTCGTCCCACCTGTCTTCCATCAGAATCTCCCAGCCCGCGCGGAGGCAAGACTAGAGCCGGTCGCCTGTCTCAGTCAGGCGATGCGGGTCATCCGGGTGACCACCACGGACTCGGTGTGGTCCGCAATGGCGGCCAGGCCATCGGCGATGTGGGGTTCTTCGAGGTGAGCGTCGAGGTCGGCCTCACTACGCCAGAGGGCGACGAAGCAGAAGAGCCCGGGTTCGCTGTCGACCGCGTGCAGCCGGTAATCGAGGCAACCCTCCTCCTCGAGGGTGGGCGCGACCATCGCGATGAGCGCGTCGCGTACGGTGTCCTCCGATCCGGGTACGGCCCTCACCCGGGCCACGGCTGTGAGAGCGCCCGCCATGGAGTCCAACTGTACCGCCCTTCATGCTTGCCGGGAACAGGAGTGAGTCAGGGTTCAGTACCAGGTGTCGCCGCCGTCCACGTTGATGGCCTGGCCCCGGATTATGTGCGCCGCGTCCGATAGCAGGAAGGCGATCACCCGGCCCACCTCCATCGGGGTGATGCGCCTGCCCAACTGCGCCGGCCCCATCGATCCCAGGAGCTCGTCAGCCGGGATGTCGAGCCGGGGCGAGAGCCACTCGGCCACGCCGGCCAGCATGGGGGTGTCGACCCCGCCCGGGCAGACCGCGTTGACGTTGATGCCGTGCTCGGCCCACTCCATGGACAGGGACCGGGTGAGGCCGAGGACCGCCGACTTGGAGGCGTTGTAGGCGGCCATGTTGCGGTAACCCACCTTGCCGCAGTTGGACGCCACGTTGACGATGCTGCCCCCGCCCGAGGCCTTGAGCCGCTTCCCGACAGCCTGGGCGACCAGGAACGACCCGGTGACGTTGATCTCGAGCTGGTGGTTCCAGTCGGGACCGGTGGCCTCCCAGGCCTCGTCGAGCGTGACCACCCCGGCGTTGTTGACCGCGCCGTCGATGCGGCCGAAGCGCTCCACCGTGCCCTCGACCGCCGATTCGACCTGGTGCGGATCGGACACATCGGCCCGGAAGGCGGCGGACGATGTCCCCGTCAACCCGACCCGGCGGGCCGTTGCTCGGGCGCCCTCCAGGTCGACATCCACCAGCGCCGGCATCCCGCCGGCCTCGACGATGGCTCGGGCTATCCCCTCCCCGATCCCGCCGGCCGCCCCGGTCACCAGGTAGACCCGGCCCTCCAGGCTGGTCGCGCTCACGGGACCGACCTCACCAGGTGGGATTGGCCATCACGCCGCCGTCCACCACCAGCTCCGCTCCGGTGATCCACCGGGCCAGGTCGGAGCAGAGGAACACGCAGGCGTCCCCGATGTCGTCGGGGGTACCGAGGCGCCCCAACGGACAGGCCTTCTTCCAGCGCCCCACCCCGTCGGGCCACGCATCCTCGATGCCAGGGCGCGAGATCAGGCCGGGAGAGACCACGTTGACCCGGACCCCGGCTCTGCCGTAGGTCTGGGCCGCCGCCCGGGCCTGCATGATCATCCCGGCCTTGGAAACCGAGTAGTGCCCGTGCCCGGGCGCCGGGTAGCTCCCCTCGATGGAGGCGATGTGGACGATCGACCCTCCCGATTCCTGGGCAGCCATCGCGGCCGCCGCCGCCTGGGTCAGCCGGTGGGTGGCGGTGAGGTTGGTGGCGATCATCTCCGACCATTCGCTATCGGTCAGTTCGGCGAAGCCGGCCACCGTCTGGATAGCGGCATTGTTGACCAGGCCGTCCAGCCGGCCGTAACGCTCCAGGGCCGTGTCGACGAGGAGGCGGGGCGCGTCGGAGTCGGTCAGGTCGGCGGTCACCACCAGCCCGGGCCGTCCCGAGCGGCCGGTGATGGGCTCGGCCGGCGAGGACCGAGTGTGGGAGACCACCGTGGCGCCGACCGCGGCCATCCTCGCGGCGATACCGGCCCCGATGTTGCCCCCGGCGCCGGTCACGACCACCACCCGGCCGTCCAGGGCGATCAGTTCGTCGGGCGCCCCCAGACGGCCCGACGCCGGCGCGCCGGAGCTATTCCCTGGCATAGCGGGCGATGAGGTCGGCGGCGTGCGGGTAGAGGCCGACCAACTCGGAATAGGTACCCAACTCGAATCCCTCCTCGCGGTAAGGCGGCGCCATGGTAGTTCCCACCAGCGACCAGTCCCCGGTCGTTCCGGCGCCCATCCACACTCCTCCGGGAACCGCCACGAAGGGGCGCTCCCCGGCTGCCAGGTCGTCGCCGAGCAGCAGCCGTCTGGCCCCGCCGTCCGGTTCGAGCAACAGCATCTCCACCGGATGGCCTGCGTAGTGGTGCCAGAGCTCCGGCCCGTCCAGGCGATGCAGGGCCGAGAAGTCGTCCGGCTGCATCAGGTAGTAGATGGCGGTGCCGTTCTGGTCCCGCCAGGTCTGGGCCCACATCCCCCCCTCGGACGGCAACGGCGCCAGGCCCAATAACTCTGCTACTTCCGCGCCCGTCACTCTGCGAGCCGCCGCGCGCGCTCCGTCACCTCCGCCGTCACCCCGTCAACGTCCACGGTTAGCACCCGGCCCTCACGGACCACCTGCTCTCCACCCACCCAGACCGAGCGGACTGCCCGGGGCGACCCCGACCACACCAGGCGCGACACCGGGTCGTCCTCGTCCGGCACGACCGGATGCAGAGCCGACTCCGACGGAGACAGCTGCACCATGTCGGCCCGGGAGCCCGGCTCCAGCCGGCCCAGGTCGGAGCGCCCGATGGCGTCGGCGGCCACGGCCGTCGTCATGTGGAGCGCCTCGTGGGGTGGCATGAAGGCCGCATCGCCCCGGTCTATCCGGGCCAGCCGGATGGCGGTGCGCATCTCCTCGAACAGGTCGAGCCGGTGGTGCGAGGCCGGGCCGTCCGTGGCGATCCCCACCTTCATTCCGGCCCGGATCATCGCGTCGACCCTGGCCAGGCCCGAGCCATGCTTGGAGTTGGAACAGGGGCAATGGGCCGCCCCCACCCCGTGGCGGCCGAAGATCTCCATGTCCTCGTCCGAGAGCCACACGCAGTGGGCGGCCAGCACCCTGGCCTCGAGCATGCCGAGCGACTCTAGGTAGGCGGGCGCCGACAGGCCGCCGGACAGCTCCCGCACCGCCTTGTCCTCCCACTCCTGCTCGGCCACGTGGATGTGGACCAGCATGTCGTGCTCGCGGGCGATCCGAGCCACCATCTCCAGGCATTCCCGCGACACCGACCAGGCGGCGTGAGGTCCCAGGCCCACCTCGATCAACTCGCTGGATGCCCACCGGTCCCGGGTGGCGACCATCTCATCCAGTTGTTCCTGCCAGGTGCCCATCCGGCCCAGTTGGGCGTCCTCGATGATCGGAGCCGCCACCACGCAGCGGAGTCCCGCCTCTGCAGCCCCCTGAGCGACCGACTCCCCGAAGAAGTACATCTCGGATGAGGTGGTGACGCCGTTGGAGAGGAGTTCGGCTGCGCCCATCAGCATCCCCACCCTCACGTCATCGGGGGTCAGGCGCCCCTCCCGGGGCCACATGACCTCGTGGAGCCACCGATCCACCGGGAGCCCCTCTCCGGCGCCGCGCAGCAGGATCATCGGGGTATGGGCGTGGAGGTTGACGAGTCCGGGCATCAGGATGCCGTCGATCCGGTGTACCGGCGCCCCGGCCTGGTCGGGCGCCTCCGAAGCGGGGCCGGCCCAGACCACCCGTCCCCCCTCCACGTCCACCACCCCCTGGGAGATGGGAGTCCGGCCCTCGGACATGGTTATCAGCAGATCGGCTTGGTAGCGGTCCATTTACTCGCCCCCGGTCGGGTGCCTGTAGCATAAATGTCATGCAACAACTCGGTGACCGTCCGCTCGACTGGATCGACGGCGGCGTCTCGATGGTCGACCAGACCAGGCTTCCCGACCATTACGAGGTGATGCGGATCGAAACGGTCCCCGACATGGTGGCCGCCATCCGCCGCCTGTCCGTACGGGGAGCGCCCGCCATCGGCGTGGCCGGGGCCCTCGGGGTGGCGCTGGCCATCAAGGCGCACGGGACCTCCGGACCAGACTTCGACCGGGCGATCCGCTCCCTGCGGGAAGCCCGACCGACCGCGGTGAACCTGGCCCGAATGGTGGATCGGGTGGCCCCCCTCGCCCCGCAGGGTCTGGACCGCGTGCTCGACGAGGCGCTCGCCATCCGGGACGAGGAGATCGCCGCATCCGTATCCATGGGAGAGTACGGGGCCGATCTGGTGACCGGGCTGGTCACCGAACGGGCAGCAGCCCGGGCGATGACGATCTGCAATACCGGGGGGTTGGCGACCATCGAGCGTGGAACCGCCCTGGCGGTGATACAGACCTTGCACGAGCGGGGCACCCTGGCTGAGGCTCTGGCGCTCGAGACCCGGCCGCTCCTCCAGGGCGCCCGCCTCACCGCCTGGGAGTTGGCCCGCATGGGCGCTCCCCACCGGATCCTGGTCGACTCGGCCGCCAACTTCATGCTGGCCCGGCGTCAAGCCGACGTGGTGCTCACCGGCGCCGACCGGATCGCCGCAAACGGGGACACGGCCAACAAGATCGGAACCTTCTCCCTGGCTCTCGGCGCCCGGTACGCCGGGGTCCCCTTCATCGTGGTCGCCCCGGAGTCGACCGTGGACATGGACACTCCCGGGGGTGACGCCATCCCCATCGAGGATCGGGACGCCGGAGAGGTGGTGTCCGTCCGGGATCGTGCTACCGCTCCTGCGAATACCGACGCCGCCAACCCGGCCTTCGACATCACGCCGCACGCCCTGATCACCGCGATCGTGACCGATCGGCGGGTGGTCAGGATTGATCGAGGTGATAGCCTCCGGTCGGTGCCGCTCGGGGAGCTTCGCCGACCGGCCGACGAGTAGTCAACACTGTGACAGACACACCAGCGGAACGTCCGCTCTGAGGGAGGAGAACCCCATGACCAGACCCCTGAAGATACTGGTGCTCGTACTGGCGCTGGCCCTAGTGGGCGCCGCCTGCGGGGATTCCGGCGACGACGCGCCCGCCACCACAGCCGCGCCCGCCACCACAGCCGCGCCCGCCACCACAGCCGCGCCGACCACCACAGCCGCGCCGACCACCACGATGGCGCCAGAGGATCCGGTCAGCCTGATCTACGTCAGCCCCAACCCGTTGGGCGTGAACAACTTCCTGATTCTGGGCGAGGTGGGTACCCAGCGTGTGGCCGAGCGGCGCGGCGGGACCTGGAAGACCTTCGAGTCGGTGGACGACTCCACCCGGAGGGCCAACATAGAGGCAGCCATCGACGAGGCGCCTGACGTCATCGTTCTCACCACATTCACGCTCGTCGAGATGGCAGACGAGTACTCCAAGGCCAACCCCGACCAGAAATTCATCATCATCGACGCTTGCCCCGAAGAGCCTGCGCCCAACCTGCACTGCGGAGTCTTCCGGGAGCATGAAGGCGCCTTCCTGCTCGGAGTGATGGCCGGCCACCTGTCGGAGGCGAAGCAGATCGGCTCCGTGGTGGCCCTCGACATCCCGTTCTTCAAGCGGTGGTGGCAGAGCTTTGCCGAGGGGGCGCAGTCGGTTGATCCCGATATCGAGAACTCGGTGGTGTTCATCGCCGGTGACAACCCGTTCTCCGACCCGGCACGCGCCAAGGAACTGGCGCTGTCGCTGGCGGCGCAGGGTCCCGACCACATCTTCGCGGTCGGCGCCGGATCCAATGGCGGTATCTTCGAAGCCGCCGCGGAGGCCGGCTTCCTCTCGTACGGTGTGGACGTCAACGAGTGTCCCAGCGCGCCCGGCTACATCATCGACAACAACCTGAAGGTGGTCGATGCGGTAGTCGAGCAGCTCCTCGACCAGGTACTGGACGGGACTGCCGGTCCGGTGGTGTCCTTCGGACTGTCCGAAGGCGGGACCGGAGTGATGGCTCTGCAACCGGGCCTGGCCGACAGCCAGTGTGTGATCGCCGACCATCCCGAGATCGTCGAGGAGGTCCGCGCGGTAGCCGAGGGAATCATCGACGGCTCGATCGTGGTCAACGATCCTCTGTTCGGCTGACCGGGAACCTTCGGCTTTCTAGGAGAACCGTGAGACCGGCTGATATGCCGTGACAGCGGCTCTCGAGTTCCGGGGAGTAACCAAGCGGTTCCCGGATGTGCTCGCCAACGACGCAGTCGACATGACGGTGCGCGCCGGGGAGATCCACGCAGTGGTCGGGGAGAACGGGGCGGGCAAGACGACCCTGATGTCGATCCTGTTCGGCCTGCTCCCGGCCGACGCCGGCCACATCCTGGTGAACGGTGAACCGGCGCGGTACGCATCCGCCCTGGACGCTATCCGCGCCGGACTCGGGATGGTGCATCAGGCCTTCCGCCTCTTCCCCACACTGACCGTCGCGGACAACGTGGTGTTCCGGGAGGAGCCCACGCGCAGTGGCCTGGTGGACCGGTCGGAGAGCATCCGGCAGGTGAGGGACGTCGCCAACCGGTACGGACTGGCGGTCGACCCGACCGAGGTGGTCGAGAACCTCCCGGTCGGGGTGTTGCAGAGGGTCGAGATCCTCAAGGCTCTCTACCGGGATGCGCAGATCCTCATCCTGGATGAGCCGACCGCGGTGCTGACCCCCCAGGAGCGGGACAAGCTGTTCGAGGTGATCAGGCTGCTCAGGGACTCCGGACGCACGATCCTGTTCATCACCCACAAGCTCGGCGAGGTGATGGCTCTGTCGGATCGAATCACCGTTCTCCGCGACGGCCGCTCGGTCGCCCATCTCGTCACGGCCGAAACGAGCCCAGAAGAAATCGCTCGGCACATGACCGGACGCGAGGTCGACCTGGACCGGAGGGCGCCTAAACACAGCCCGGGCCAAGCAGTACTGGCAGTGTCGGACCTCGGCGCGACCGGCGAGCATGGGCGGCTGGCCGTCCACGAAGCGTCGCTGGAGGTTCGTTCAGGTGAGATCGTCGGGATAGCAGGCGTTGCGGGCAACGGTCAGAGCGAACTCATCGAGGTGATAGCGGGGCTACGGGCAGCGGACTCCGGCTCGGTGCACCTCAACGGCGTTGACATCACCCACGCAGAGGTGTCGGCCCGCCGGTCCAGCGGCATGGCCTACGTACCGGAGGACCGCCACGGGGTGGGGACCAGCCATCGGGCCTCGGTGTGGGCCAACCTGCTGATGAGTCACCAGCGGGGACCGGCGTTCCAGCGGAGAGGCTGGTTCAACCTGCGGGCTGTCCGTAAACATGCCCGCAGCCTCATCAGCGCCTACGACATACGAACGGGCCCGATCGGCAGTCCCGTGTCCACCCTGTCGGGGGGCAACCTCCAGAAGGTCGTGGTGGCGCGCGAGATATCCCACGGGGCCCCGTTGTTGATCGCCGAGCAGCCCACCCGAGGGCTCGACATCGCGGCGATCGAGTTCATACACAGCCGTCTGATTCAGTTTCGGAATGACGGCGGAGCTGTGTTGATGGTGTCAGCCGAGTTGTCCGAGATCCTTGCTCTGAGCACCCGGATCCTGGTTATGTTCGAAGGCCGGATCGTCGTCGAGTTGGACCCCGCACAGGTTACAGAGGCCGATGTCGGCGTGTACATGACCGGAGCGCACCAGGAGCACCCGGATGGCTGACGCTCAACCGATCCAGGGCCGCGGCGTCGCCGCCAGAGTCGAGGCGGTACTTTCGCATCCGGTCGTCTTCTCGCTGGTCTTCGCTTTCGCCCTGGGCTGGGTGATCGTCTACCTGACCGGAAACGACCCCGGCTTCGCCTACCGGGAGATGTACGACGGCGCCATCACGGGCTCAGGGCTGCGCAACACCCTAGGGAGAGCTGTTCCGATCGTCGGGATGGCCCTGGCAGTTTCCGTTGCCTTCCGGGCAGGGGTCATCAACCTGGGTGGGGAAGGCCAGATGGTCATGGGGGGCCTGGCCGGAAGCCTGGTGGCGATCTACACACCGGGACCGGGCGAGATCGTCATCCCCCTGGCGATGATCGTGGGGGGATTGACCGGCGCGCTGTGGGCGATGCTGCCGGCCTTCGGGCAGACCCGCCTCCGCCTACCCATCCTCATCACCAGCCTGCTGCTCAACTACGTGGCCAGAGCCGTGACCGGATACCTGGTGCGCTTCCACTTCCTCGACGACTCCGTGACGCTGACCTCCACCCAGCAGGTTCCGCAGACCGCACGGATGCCCAGGCTGCCGGTCTTCGGAGGGGTGAGCCTGTCGCTGGTGCTAGTCATCCTGGCAGTGGCCGTCGCCTGGGTGGTCTATCGACGGACGGTGGCCGGCTACGAAACCCAGATGGCCGGCTTCAACGGCCGGTTCGCCCGCTACGGGGGAATCCAGGTGGAACGCCAAACCGTCGGTGTGATGGTCGTGGCCGGCGCCATCGGAGGGGTGATCGGAACCCACATGATCATCGGCGACGCCTACCGTTTCATCGACGGAGAACTGGTGGTGAGCGGCCTCGCCTGGACCGGCCTGCTGGTGGCCCTGCTGGCCGCCAACTACCCACCTATGATCCTGGTGGCCGGGCTCCTGTTCTCGGGCCTTCAGATCGGCGGTCTTGCTATGCAACGTAACGCCGATGTGTCGTGGCGCCTGGCCCAGGTACTCCAGGCACTGGTGATAGTGGCGGTGGCCAGCCGGTTGGCTTTCGACCTGTTCAGGCGACGGCGAAGGGGCCCCACCAGCGGCGAGCTTGAGTCGGCCGGCGTGGGAGAGGTGTGATGTTCGATCAGCTGTTCGACGCCGCCCTCCTGGAGTCAGTGGTCAGGGCAATGGTCCCGATCCTGCTGGCCGCCCTGGGCGGGATGATCTGCGAGCGGGCCGGCGTATTCCAGATCGCAATGGAAGGAATGATGCTGGCGGGGGCCTTCGCGGCGATGGCCGGTTCATACCTGGCGGTGTCCAGCGGACTGGGGATTGTGTTCGGGGTGACCGCTGGAGTGCTCATTTCCCTGATGCTGGCCTTCGGAACGGTCAGCCGGCAGGGGGACCCCATCGTGCTCGGCATCGCTCTCAACCTCATGGCGCTGGGGCTCACCGGATTCCTGCTACCGCAGATCTTCGGCGTGCGCGGTACCTTCCGCCACGAGCGTATCGACGGGCTGGATCGACTGCCGATTCCGGGGCTGTCCGAGATCCCGTGGATCGGGCCGGTCCTATTCGACCAGACGATCCTCGGCTACCTGGCATTCCTTCTGGTGCCGGCTATCTGGCTGCTCCTGTTCCGCACGCCGGTGGGTCTGCGTCTTCGGGGAGTGGGTGAGCGCCCTCTGGCGGCCGAG
Organism: Acidimicrobiia bacterium; assembly: GCA_011523395.1. GTDB lineage: Bacteria > Actinomycetota > Acidimicrobiia > Spongiisociales > Spongiisociaceae > Spongiisocius. Next base: position 6,305 of record WTGW01000101.1, on the reverse strand, counting down.
TCCTTGGGCGTCAGCCCCACCGCCTACAAGTACGGCGCGGTGATCGCTTCGGGTGTCTTGTCGGGACTGGCCGGAACCCAGCTGGCCCTGGGCAACCTGGTCCTGTTCGCCGAGGGAATGTCGGCCGGACGGGGCTGGGTGGCCGTTGTGGCGGTAATGCTGGGCCGGGCCCATCCGTTCGCCGTCTTCGGCGCCAGCCTGCTGTTCGCCTTCGCCGAGGGGCTCGGGTTCCGGCTCCAGGGCAACGGGCTCCCGGTCCAGATCACGGATGCCCTGCCGTTCCTGGTGACCCTGATCGCCCTGATCGCCGCCCGCAAGCGTTTCGCCCGGCTCCTGGACCTCACCACGGGCGGCTAGCCGGGGGCCTTTCGCCGAATCACGGTGTTCCGGCGGGGTCGCCCCTCTTGACCAATTCGATGAGGCGGGCAGCACGTGGATCGAGGTCCTCGTCCGACCTCCACACCGCCTCGATCTGCCGCAGCGCCACCAGCGGTCCTTCCGTCAGGTCGGAATCCTCCCCAACCGTCGCCACCTGCCGGGGCAGCACCGTCCGGGCGTAGCCGAGGACCGCCATCTGGCGGAGCACGGTCGGGTGAGCCGATTCGAGAGCCACCTCAGGATGGATGCCCAACTGCGCCAACCCCTGGTCGATGAGCAGCCGGGTGCGAGAGGCGGGCGGGTAGAGCGCCCAGCCTGCCGGGGTAGCTACGTCCGATCCTGAGTCCGGCGAGCCGGCCATGTCATCCCGCCAGGAGTAGACATGCATCCTCTCGGTGGCGATGGCCTCCGAGTTGTAGCGGGAACCGGCCGGGCCGACCACCAGCGCCAGGTCCACCCGGTATCGATCCAGCATGGACAGCAGCTCCTCCGACTCGGCAACCACCAACTGGAGATCGATCCCGGGCTGCTCCCCTTGCAAACGGGACAGGCCGGACGGAAGGGTGTAGAGGCCGACGGTGTCGATCAGCCCCACCCGGAGCAAGCCGACCTCTCCCTGCTGCCAGCTGTCCAGCCATCGGATCAGATCCCCGGTCTGGCCGATCACGCGATCCGCATAGCGCACCACCCGCTGCCCGGCCTCGGTGAGCACTCGCCTCCGCCCGTCCTTCCTGAACAGGGGCACCCCCAACCGTCGGGAGAGCTCGGCCAATGAATGGGAGAGGGCGGGCTGGCTGACCCCCAGCTCCCAGGCCGCCTCGGTAAACGTTCCGTGGCGTTCCACCGCCTGGAGATAGCGCAGGCTCCGGAAGTTCAACGCCGGCAAATCCATAACCATTATCTATGGATTATAGGAGCTTCGTCTATTTGACTGTATCAATCCACGCGCCAGACTCAGCGGAGATTCGAGTCGAGAGGGATACGTGTGAGCAGGATACGGGTAGCGATCGTGGGGGTGGGCAACTGCGCCTCCTCACTGGTACAGGGGGTCGAGTTCTATCGCGATGCCGCCGCGGACGAGACCATTCCGGGCCTGATGCATCCGGTGCTGGGCGACTACGCCATCGACGACATCTCGTTCGTGGCCGCGTTCGACGTGGATGCCACCAAGGTGGGCCAGGACCTGTCCAAGGCGATCTTGGCAGGCGAGAACAACACCACGGCCTTCGCCGAGGTCCCCCATCTGGACGTGACAGTGCAGCGCGGGCCGACCCTGGACGGGATCGGCGCCTACCTGCACGGCGTGGTGGAGGAATCGGCGGCGGCCGAGGTAGATGTGGCCGAGGAGCTACGCAAGGCGCGCGCCGACGTGGTGGTCTCCTACCTTCCGGTCGGATCGCAGCACGCCACCGAGTTCTATGCCCGCCAAGCCCTGGAGGCCGGCTGCGCCTTCGTCAACTGCATCCCCGTGTTCATCGCGCGCACCGAGGAGTGGGCGGACCGCTTCCGCCGGGCCGGACTGCCCATCGTGGGAGACGACATCAAGTCGCAGGTCGGCGCCACCATCCTGCACCGCACCCTCGTCAACCTCTTCCAGGATCGGGGAGTGAAGGTGGACCGGACCTACCAGCTCAACTTCGGCGGGAACACCGACTTCCTGAACATGTTGGAGCGGAGCCGCCTCGTCTCGAAGAAGGAGTCCAAGACCAAGGCGGTGACCAGCCAGTTGGAGACCCGCATGCCCGTGGAGGACATCCACGTGGGTCCCTCGGATCACGTTCCCTGGCTCACCGACCGCAAGTGGGCGCACATCCGCCTGGAGGGGACCGCCTTCGGGAACACCCCCCTCAACGCCGAGGTGAAGCTGGAAGTGTGGGACAGCCCCAACTCGGCCGGGGTGGTCATCGACGCCCTGCGCTGCGCCAAGATCGGCCTGGACCGGGGTATCGCAGGCCCGCTCTACGAGGCCAGCGCCTACTTCATGAAGTCACCACCCCGCCAGATGCGGGACGAGGTGGCCCGCGAAGCCCTCGAAGCCTTCATCGAGGGATAGACAGCCGGGGAGAGGGCAACCTCCTCTGCGTTCTCCCCGGTACCGCCCGATCTACCGGTCTCCCAGAGCGATGATCTCGGGTGGGTCGAAGGCGTAATGGGCCGGAGGCGCTCCCGGCCATAGCTCCACCCGGACCAGGCAGGTCTGGGCGGTGGGCCCCTGCGCCAGGCTCGAGCTTCCGACATCGGCGGTGAGCACGTTGGGATTGCCGTGCAGGCAGATGCCCTCCAGCCCGGGCTCGGCACCGGGCGAGTACCAGGCCCCGGTCGCCAACTGGACCACCCGGCGCCGGATCCGGTCGGTGATCGTCACCCCGGCCAGGCAGGCGCCCCGGTCGTTGAAGACGCGGACCACGTCGCCGTCCTCGATGCCCCGGCGGGCGGCGTCATCGGGATGCATCCGTAACCGCTCGAGACCGGCGACCTTCGCTCCACGGCTGTTCGACCCGTGGTCCAGCTGGCTGTGGAGCCGGGTGGAGGGCTGATTGGAGATCAGGTGCAGGTCGGCCTCGCCGGTCGCTTCGCCCAGCCATTCGCCCGGAGGCATCCAGGCCGGGTGGGGCGGGCAGTCGTCGTATCCGAAACCGGCGATGCGGTCGGAGTAGAGCTCGATCCGGCCCGACGGGGTACGGAGCGGATACCGGTCGGGGTCCTCGCGGAACTCCTCCAGCATCACCCGCTTCGGCTCCCCGCCCCCCAGCCCGCGGTCGATGAACCCGGCCTGCCAGAACTCCTCGAAGGCGGGGCTCCCCGGTTCGCTTCGCCGGTACTGCTCGTACAGGAACCGAACCCAACCGTCGGCAGTGCGACCCTCCGAGAAGGCATCTCCGGTGCCGAGGCGGGCGGCCAGGACGCCGAGAATGTCATGGTCGTCCCTGGCGCCGCCCACCGGCTCGATGGCCTTCTTCATGGCGAAGAAGTACGGATCGCTGGGCTTGCCGCCGATGTCGTTTCTCTCCAGGGCGGTGGTGGTGGGTAGCACGATGTCGGCGTGCCTGGCGGTGGCGGTCCAGAAGGGCTCGTGGACGATCACCGTCTCGGGACGCTGCCAGGCCCCGCGCAGGCGGTTCAGGTCCTGGTGATGATGGAAGGGGTTGCCGCCCGCCCAGTAGACCAGGCGTATGTCCGGGTAGGTGCGGGTTGCGCCGTCGTACTCGTACTCCTTGCCCGGCCCGGCCAGCATGTCGGCGATCCGGGCCACCGGGATGAAGGAGTCGATGACCGGCCGCCCCGGCTTCAGGCGGGGTAGCCACGCCTTGTCGAACCCGTTGCCGAGGGCCGCCACCGCCCCGTAACCGATGCCGAAACCGCCTCCGGGGAGTCCGATCTGCCCGATGGCGGCGGCGAGGGCGACGGCCGCCCAGATCGCGTGCTCGCCGTGGTGAGCCCGTTGCAGCGACCAGCTGGCGTTGATCATGGTGCGCCCCGCCACGAGCGCGCCGGCCAGCGACCTGATTCGCTCCGGCGGGACGGTGGTGATCGGTCCGGCCCATTCCGGATCCTTGGGGACCCCGTCGGTGTCACCGGTGATGTACGCGGCCAGGGTCTCCCAACCCACACAGTACCGCCCGACGAAGTCGCGATCGTAGGAGTCGTCCTCGATCAGGGTGTGGATGAGGGCCAGCATCAAAGCGACGTCGGTGCCGGGCCGGATCGGGACCCACTCCGGATCCACATAGTCCACGACATCGTCATCGATGGGCGACACGTTCACGAAGCGGGCGCCCCGCTCGGCACACCTCTGCAACCAGCCCCTCACCTCATGGCGTCCCACACCGCCGTAGTCCACCTGGCTGTTCTTCACCGGGATGCCCCCGAACGCCACCATCAGGTCGGTCTCGGCGGCGATCACGTCCCACGAGGTGTGGACCTTCTCGAGAGCCCACCAGCGGCTCCCGACCACGTGGGGAAGGACGACCTCGGCCGCCGCCAGGCTGTAGGTGTTGACGGAGCCGGTGTAGCCGCCGATCGAGTTCATGAAGCGGTGAAGCTGGCTCTGGGCATGGTGGAAGCGCCCGGCGCTGGCCCAGCCGTAGGAACCGGCGTATATGGCCTGGTTGCCGTACTCACTCCGGACCCGGTCGAGCTCGGCGGCCACCAGGTCGAGGGCATGATCCCAGCCGACCTCCACGAAGCGCTCCCTGCCGCGGCGGTCGGTGGCGGCTCCCGGACCGGCCTCCAACCAGCTCTCCCTGACCGACGGCATACCGACCCGGCATCGCCCGATGTCGGCCAGGGAGTCCCCGATGGGGGACGGATCGGGATCGTGCCGGAACGGCCGCACCGCCTTGATGGCGCCGCCCGAGGCCTCGACCTCGTAGGCGCCCCAGTGCGTCAGCGTCAGGCTCGAGGCGCCGCTATCCGATTCGGATGTGATCATGACCCCTGGGATTGTACGAGGCGAGAAGCCGCGGCCCGGCAGGCTATCGCTTGCGGTCAGGATTGACTCAGATAGGCCGCCCCATTGCCGGCGCGGCTCGCTAGAGTTATACTTCGATATAATATTTGGAGGTGAGCATGCGTAGTGCTGTGCTGCGCCAGGTCGGCGGCTCGGTCATGCTCGCCGTGCCCCCGGCGCTTCTTGATCTACTGGAGGTCCGTTCCGGTTCGACGGTCGACCTTGACATCGATGGCGGATGTCTGATCGTCGTACCCAGGCGTCCCCCGAGATACACGCTTGAAGACCTGATCGCTCAATGCGACCGCACGGCCCCTCCGGGCGATGATGACCGGGCCTGGATCGACGGCGTCGCGCTGGGCAAAGAGCTGCTTTGAGCCGACGTGGAGAGATCTGGCTGGTGGACCTCAACCCGACAGCAGGTCACGAACAACGCGGCACCCGACCGGTCATGATCGTCTCCCCCGCAGCCTTCAATGACCTGACCGGGACGCCCATCGTGGTGCCCATCACCACCGGCGGTCACTTCGCCCGAAGGCGTGGATTCACAGTCTCTCTCGAGGACGCGGAGACGCGAACGCGTGGAGTTGTCCGCTGTGACCAACCCCGCGTTCTCGACCTGCGTGCCCGCAACGGCAGATTCCTCGAGACCGCACCCGCCGATACCGTGGAAGACGTCCTCGCACGGCTCAGGGCGATCCTCGGCTAGCAGGCCACCCTGGTCGGTAGGGCGAATCCACACGCTCCGTGCCGAAGAGGGGGTGGATCTGGTACCACCGCGTGGGTGCTCATGGAACTACGCCCTCGATCTCTCACTAGCCTGGGCCGCCGGACCTCGAACCCGGTGGACGGACAGGTATGGGCACCTTCGACAAGTCGGCTATCGATAAGGACGCTCGGCAGTACGCCACCCGGATCAGGCGTGGAGACGTGGGCCGCTACGTGCTCCTTCCGGGGGACCCGGCCCGGGTCGATCGGATCGCGAATCATCTCGACGATGTCGAACCGGTGGCGGACAGCCGGGAGTTCCGCACGATCACCGGCAAGTACCGGGGCATCGAGGTCAGCGCCACGTCCACGGGCGTCGGGTGCCCCTCCGCCTCCATTGCCGTCGAAGAACTGGTGAACGTCGGCGCCACCCACCTGATCAGGGTAGGCAGCACGGCCGGCATCCAGCCCGGGATCAGGACGGGAGACATCGTCATCAACACCGGAGTCCTCCGTAACGACGGCACCTCCCGGGCCTACGTGCCGGACACCTACCCGGCGATCGCCGACCACTTCCTGGTGCACGCCCTCATCGGGACGGCGCGGGAACGGCGGCGGGAGGAGGGGTTCGGGTTGCACATCGGCCTCGGTGCGTGCGACGACGCCTTCTACGCGGAGACACCCGAGTGGATCGAGCGCCATGCGAAGCTCGGTCTGCTGAACATCGAGATGGAGAGCTCCGCCATCCTCACGGTGGCCCAGCTCCGCG
>WTGW01000061.1:13176-22928 GCA_011523395.1 Acidimicrobiia bacterium | reverse complement strand
CAGTGGTCAGTGGTCAGTGGTCAGTGGTCAGTGGTCAGTGGTCAGTGGTCAGTGTTCAGTGGAGCGCCCTGCCGGGCTTGGGATTGCCAGGACCCCACCCCTCGGCAGCGTTCTAAGCGGCCCGTTCGAGAATCATGGCGTTGGCCATGCCCCCACCCTCGCACATGGTCTGGAGGCCGTAACGAGCCTGCCGGCGCTCCATCTCGTGGACCAGCGTCGCGGTCAGCTTGGCGCCCGTTCCACCCAGCGGGTGGCCCGTGGAGATCGCCCCGCCGTTCACGTTGGTCCGCTCCCATAGGGCGTCCGGGTCGGACCCGCCGTTCTCGGCCAGCCAGATTCCGACCACGGAGGCGAAGGCTTCGTTCACCTCGAACAGGCCGATGTCGTCGATGCTCAATCCGGCCCGCTCGAGGGCGCGGGCGGTGGCCGGGATCGGTCCGGTGAGCATGCTGACCGGGTCCACGCCCGCCATTGCGAATTGCCGGAAGTAGACCTTGGGTTCCAGCCCGAGCTCAACCGCCTTGTCCTCCGACATGATCAGCACGGCCGCCGCGCCGTCCGAGATCTGGGATGAGTTGCCGGCGGTGACCACGCCGTCCGCCTTGAAGACCGGTGGAAGCCCGGCGAGGATCTCCGGGGAGGTGTCCGGACGGATGCCCTCGTCGGTGGTCACCGTCTCTGTGGCGCCGTTCGCCCGGGTCTCGACCGGGACGATCTCGCGGGCGAACCGGCCTTCATCCGTGGCCCTGGCGGCTCTCATGTGGGAGTGGTAGGCGATCCGGTCGAGGTGCTCCCGCGACAGGCCCCACTTCTCGGCGATGAGTTCGGCCGAGATCCCCTGGGGCACCAGGCTGTTGGCGTAACGTTCTTCCATGCGGGGTCCGAACGGCCGCCCGGGTCCTTGGTGGGCCGTGATCCCCATCGGCACCCGGCTCATCGACTCCACGCCGGCCGCGATGGCCACGTCGTAGGCGCCTGCTATCACTCCTTGAGCGGCGAAGTGGGAGGCCTGCTGCGCCGAGCCGCACTGGCGATCCACGGTCGTGCCCACCACGTCCTCGGGGAAGCCGGCCGCCAGCGCCGCATTCCGGCCCACGTTGAAACTCTGCTCCCCGGTCTGCGTCACACAGCCCATGATCACGTCATCCACCAGGGCCGGGTCGAGTTGGTTGCGCTCCACCAGGGCTCGCAACGGGATGGCGGCCAGGTCGACCGGGTGGTAGCCCTGCAGGCGGCCGTTCCGCTTGCCGGTGGGTGTTCTGACTGCGTCGACGACAACTGCCCGTTGCATGCCCTGTCTCCCTCGTATGCGGATGACCCTCGAAGTCCCCGACCCGGCGACCGGTGGAGGTGATCGGATTCGAACCGACGACCTCCTGGTTGCAAACCAGGTGCTCTGCCGACTGAGCTACACCCCCGGGTTTCCTGAAGTCTACTTGGGCGGCTAGCGACCGCTGCCAACGCCGTGCCACGCCTGCTTGTTGCGCAGGCAGGCCACTAACCCAAGATGATCAAAGACAGGGCGACGATCGCCACCCCGAACCCGGCCTGCTGGATGCGGGTGGTGCGCTCTCCGGAGAAGAGGACCTGGAACACGACCGTGACACCGTAGGCCATCTGGAAGAACAGGCCGGCCACGGCCAGGTTGACCTGGGCGGCCAGCGTGAAGGTCCCGAGCCCGATCCCGCCCAGCATGCCCACCATGGCGGTTCGAGAAACTGTGCCCGGGTGTGGCCGTATCGCTTCCCGACGGATGAGGATCAGCAGCAGGATGAACGCCACGGCGACCACCCGCCCCGGCACCACCGGCCAGATCCCGGCGTCATCACCGGTCAAGCCCAGCAACGTGGCGGTGATGCCGAACATGACCCCGGAGGCCAGGCCGTGCTTCATGGCGATGAGGTCCCATTCCGCTCCGGGGTTCTTCATGCCGATCAGCCAGACGGCGACCAGTCCCACCACCAGCCCCGAGCCGACCACCGTCGAGGGGAGGCCCGAGACGATGGTATCTGCCCCGATCGGGACCACCGCTCCCGTGACCGCGGCCACCGGCCCCACTATCCCCGTGCCCCTAGTGGTGTAGCCGCGGTAGAGCTGGATGAGGCCCATTCCGGAAGACACTCCGGAGCACGCGCCGAGCACCAGGTCGGAGACGGTGGGGCTTCCGCCCCGCCAGACCGCCAGGATCAGGGTCGACAGCAGGGTGAAGACGTAGATCGAGAGGACGGTGGCCAGGAGCCGCCCGCGCCGGCCTACGTTGGTTCCGATGTGATCGGCCAGGCCGATAGACAGCGGGGCGAGGAGGCCGATGAGGATGGTCATCGAGGGGTAGCCGCGACCCTCCTACTTGAAGGCCTGGAATCCGGTGAGGGACTGGCCGAGGATCAGGGTATGGATCTCGTTGGTGCCTTCGTAGGTGATCACCGACTCCAGATTGTTCATATGCCGCATGACCGGGTAGTCGAGGGTGATGCCGTTCGCTCCCAGAACGGAGCGGGCGGTGCGGGCGACATCCAGGGCCATCCGGACGTTGTCGAACTTGCCCATCGACACGTGCTCAGTGCCGGCCCGGCCCAGGTCCTTCATGCGGCCGATGTGGTGGGCGAGCAGCAGTCCCCGGTTGACGGAGACCATCATCTCCACCAGCTTCCGCTGGATGAGCTGGAAGGCGCCGATCGGCCGGCCGAACTGCTCCCTGGTGGTAGCGTAGTCGAGGGCCGCCTCGTAGCAGGAGCGGGCGGCGCCCATCGCCCCCCACACGATGCCGTACCGGGCTTCGGTCAGGCAGGACAACGGGCCGCGCATCGAGGACACCCCGGGCAGCGCTGCCTCCTGCGGCAGCCGTACATCGTCGAGGGTCAGCTCGGAGGTGTGAGAGGCCCGCAACGAGAGCTTGCGCGGGATGTCGCGGGCGGTGAAGCCTGGAGTACCAGCGGGGACGATGAACCCGCGTACCCCATTGTCGGTCCGGGCCCAGATGATGGCCACCTCCGCTACCGACCCGTTGGAGATCCACGTCTTGGTGCCGTTGATTATCCAGTCCGGGCCATCGCGGCGCGCCGTGGTACGCATCGAGCCGGGATCGGAGCCGGAGTCGGGCTCGGTGAGGCCGAAACAACCCAGGACCTCGCCCGTGGCCATTCGTGGCAACCACTCCCGGCGTTGATCCTCGGAGCCGTACTCCCGGATCGGGAACATGGCCAGCGAACCCTGGACCGACACCATGCTGCGGAGCCCCGAGTCGCCCGCCTCGAGTTCCAGACAGGTCAACCCGTACTCGACCGCGGAGGCGCCCGGACATCCGTAGCCGTCCAGGTGCATTCCCAGCAGGCCCAGCCTGCCCAGTTCGGTGGCCAGCTCCCTGGGCAGGATCCCCGCCTCGAACCAGTCGCCGATCGACGGGAGTACCCGGTCGCCCACCCACCGGCGAACCGTATCCCTGAGCAGGCGTTCTTCAGGATCGAGGAGACGGTCGAAGCCGAGGAAGTCGTTCGGATCGGGCGGGGCCGCCCGGTTGGCGGATGACATGGTGGTGCTCACGGTTTCCTGAGGCGGCAACAGGGGCTCATTGTGGCAGGCGGAACCTCAGGCGAGTGGCTGCGTGCCTCCGCGTGCCACCGTCCTCGGGCCGGGCCGGAGCCCGCACGCCCGGTGTGGGCATCGAGCGGCGCAAGCGTGTACCGTTCTGCGTTCCGGCAGTACCCGCGATCGAGCCTAGGTTGGCTAGGCGGAGGAGTAGTCGATGACCGTACCGACCAAGATCCTGCTCGACGAGTCGGACATCCCGACCCATTGGTACAACATCATCCCCGATCTGCCGGCGCCGCCCCCTCCGGTGCTCCACCCCGGAACCCTCGAGCCGGTGGGCCCGGGCGACCTGGCGCCGCTGTTCCCGATGGACCTCATCCTCCAGGAGGTCTCGCAGGACAGCTACATCGAGATCCCCGAACCGGTCCGGGACATCTACCGCCTGTGGAGGCCTACCCCGCTGTACCGGGCGCACCGGCTGGAGAGGGAGATCGACACGCCGGCCCGCATCTATTACAAGTACGAGGGGGCCAGCCCGGCCGGATCCCACAAGCCGAACACGGCGGTCGCCCAGGCCTACTACAACGCTCAAGCAGGTGTCAGGAAGCTGACCACGGAGACTGGCGCCGGCCAGTGGGGGAGCGCGCTCGCCCTGGCCTGCCGGATGTTCGGCCTCGAGTGCGAGGTCTGGCAGGTGGCCGCATCGTTCGACCAGAAGCCCTACCGGGGCTCCATGATGCGCACGTGGGGCGCCACGATCCACTCCAGCCCCTCGGAGGTGACCAACGCCGGCCAGGCCATTCTCGCCAAGGATCCCGACAGCACCGGCAGTCTGGGCATCGCCATCTCCGAGGCGGTCGAGGTGGCGGCCACCAACGAGGATGTGAACTACTCGCTCGGCTCGGTGCTGAACCACGTGCTCCTGCACCAGACGGTGATCGGCCAGGAGGCCGCAGCCCAGCTTGCCAAGGTGGACGAGACACCGGACGTGATCATCGGCTGCACCGGGGGCGGTTCCAATTTCTCGGGCCTGTCGTACCCGTTCATGCGGGAGAAGCTGGCCGGGAACATCAACCCCACCATCCGGGCGGTGGAACCGGCGGCATGCCCCTCGATAACCAAGGGCGAGTACCGCTACGACTTCGGGGACACCATCGGCATGACGCCGCTCATCAAGATGCACACCCTGGGCCACGGGTTCGTGCCGGATCCGATCCATGCGGGCGGGCTGCGGTATCACGGAATGTCACCGCTGGTCTCCCACATCGTCGAACTCGGGCTGATGGAGGCGGAAGCGATCGGCCAGGTGGAGTGCTTCGAAGCCGCCCTGCTGTTCGCTCGGACGGAGGGGATCATCCCCGCCCCCGAGCCCACCCACGCCATCGCGGGGGCGCTCCGGGAGGCCAACGAGTGCCGGGAGTCCGGTGAGGAGAAGGTGATCCTCATCGCACTGTGCGGCCACGGCCATTTCGACATGGCCGCCTACGACACGTTCCTGTCGGGCGAGCTGCACGACTACGAGTACCCGTCCGAGGCCATCGCGGCGGCGCTGGCGGAGGTGCCGGTGGTCGCCTGATGCTGTCCGGTCCGGGGGTCCGGGACCTTCTCCCGCGGCCGGACCGGGGTGCTCGATCAGACGAACAGGGCGAGTTGGGGGTCGGGTTGCTTCCGGGGTGTCGCATCGCGGGGCGGCCGGCGTTCTCCTCCTGGAGCGCCGTGGGCGCTCTTCGCTCGCCCGATCATGCCCCCGAGACGCCGGCGCATGGCCGCCGGAGCGTAGGACCTGGTTCCGTAGGTGTGCCGGTAGAACCGTGACAGGTGGGGGTAGTCCTGGTCGATCCACCCCAGCACGTGTTCCTTGAGCGGTCCACGCACGTGCAGGTAACCACCCATGATGAACCGGGCCCCGGCCTCGGCGGCGCCCTTGACCAAATCCTCCACCTGCTTCGGATGGTCGGTTATTCCGGGCAGGATGGGCATCATGAGCACGCCGGAGGAGATCCCCGCCTCGTTTAGCCGCCGCACCGCGTCGAGACGCTTGCGGGGGTGGGCCGTTCCCGGCTCCGAGCGTGACCAGGCATCGGTGTCGAGGGTTCCGATCGAGAAGTTGACGCTGATCTCGGCGGTTGCGGCGGCCCGGGTCAGGACGTCGACGTCCCGGAGTACCAGGGGCGATTTGGTGAGGATCGAGAAGGGGTTTCCCCGCTCGGCGAGTATCTCGACGATCTGGCGGGTCAGCTTGTACTTGCCCTCCGCCGCCTGGTAGGGGTCGGTATTGGTGCCCATCGCGATCGGATGGCCCGCCCAGCGCTGCGGGGCTGTCTCATGGCGCAGGATCTCGGGCGCGTTGACCTTGACCACGATCTTGGTGTCGAAGTCGCGCCCGATGCCGAGGCCCAGGTAGTCGTGAGTGGGTCGGGCGAAGCAGTAGGTGCACGCATGGCTGCAACCACGGTAGGCGTTGATGGTGTATTCGAAGGGCAACGCGGATGATTGCGGTACCCGGTTGATGATGGTGCGCGACTCCACGTGGAAGAACTCGAGCCCCGTGTAGGCGCCCCGACCGATCCGGCGCTCGACCACCGCGTCGAACAACGCGCGCTTGTTACGGGGCGCATCGGTCGTGATCCAGCGAAGTTCTGCCATGGGCCAAGGCAGTATAGACGAACACATGTTCGCTAGGAGGGTTCTGGAAGATGTCCAGTTGGCCCGAAGGCCGGCTTCCGCTAAACGGCTGGTCGAACCAACGGGATGGGGGTGGGGGGCTGCTCGCCGGCGGCTTGCATATCACTGGCGACCTCGTTGACAAGCCGACGGATTCCGGCCATTGCCTCGTCGATTGTTGGCGCCAACCAGGAGAGTGATGGGAACTCGCTGCAGAGACCGACGTGCTCCCCGTCTTCTGGGGACCAGATGACCCGGTATGTGTAGTGGTCAGTAGCCATGCTCCTGCAACTTTCTGATCGCCTTGAGGACCTGTCGCACCTGGTAAGCCTTCGCCATACCTCGGCTGCCTTGTATGTTCACCCGCGGATCTCCCGACCAAGGTGTGCGGTATACCCGGTGACTGCCGCCGGTCTGCCGTGGTGGTCCGAAATGCTCGTCACACACCCTGGCAAGGTCGGCGAACCGGACACCCATCGGGTTCTTGCGCATGGCCTTGAGAATCGCCGCTGTGGTTCCCATACCATAGTGACTACCTTCAACGATGCTTAGAGTCAATAGGCCTGTCTCGAGAGGTTCCAGCGAGTCACCTCTTTTCGGTCGCCTCGATGAGTGGCGCGATGCAGGCGGTAGGGGTTGTGGGTTGTCTCGGTGCCGGCTCGCCGGACTGGATCGGAGCGCCCGGAGGATGGGCCGTGACCCCGGCGAATCCGGGTAACGTCAGGGCGCCCCAAAAACCGGAGTGGATGACCGATGCCTGAGCGAGGGAGCCGGCCAACCGTTGCCTACGCCCTGGGCGACCTGTCGGGTCGGGTGGACGATCGATTGACGACATGGGCCGCCCGCGACTACGCCTGCCGGATGTGGGCCAGGGACCACGCCCTGTGGTCGGCTGAGCCGATCCCCGATCTCACCAACCGCTTGGGGTGGCTCCGGCTGCCATACGACACCGACCAGGTGCCCGCCATCACGGCCTTCGCTGAGGAAGCACGCGCCGGGACCGACCGGGTGGTGTTGCTCGGGATGGGCGGGTCGAGCATGGCGCCGGAGGTCTTCGCCAAGACGTTCGGGAGCGCCCCCCACCATCCCTCGTTGACGGTTCTCGACAGCACCCATCCCGAGGCCGTGCGCGCGGTTTCCGCGCGTATAGATCCGGCCCGCACCCTGTTCCTGGTGGCCTCCAAGTCGGGAGGCACCATCGAGACGCTGTCACTGTTCCGCTACTTCTGGGGGGTGGTATCGAGCCTTCATGACCGCCCCGGCGACCGGTTCGTGGCCCTGACCGATCCGGGTTCGGGCCTGGAGGCCCTGGCCCGCGAGCGGAGATTCCGCCGGATCTTCGCCACGCCGCCCGAGGTCGGAGGGCGGTACTCGGTGCTCACGCCGTTCGGCCTGGTTCCGGCCGCCCTGATCGGTATGGACATCGAGAGCCTCCAGGCGAGGGCGCGTGTCATGGCGGACGAATGCCGGCCGGACCGTCCGGTGGCCGCTAACCCGGGACTCCGGCTGGGAGCGGTCATGGGCGAGTCGGCGCTGGCCGGCCGGGACAAGCTCACGTACATCTGCTCACCGGCGGTTGCCGCCTTCGGGGCCTGGGTCGAGCAACTGGTCGCGGAGAGTACGGGTAAGAACGACACCGGCATCGTTCCGGTGGCGGGTGAGCCCCTGGGAGATCCGGAGAGTTACGGGCAGGATCGCCTGTTCGTCTTCATGGCCCTGGAGGGAGACCAGCCTTCGGGGTGGGAGGCGGTCCAGGCCGGGCTGCGGCGGCGCGGCCATCCGATGGTCGGCGTGACCCTCCATCACCTGGACGAACTCGGAGCGGAGATGTTCCGCAGCGAGATGGCGGTGGCGTCCGCCGGATCCATCCTCGGCATCAACCCCTTTGACCAGCCCGATGTCCAGGTGGCCAAGGACCTGGCCCGCCGAGCCATGTCGCCCGAGGGATTAGGGGGCAGCGTGGCGGAGACATCCTCCGACTCCCCTCGGCTCGCCGGCGCGCTGGGGGCCTGGGCGGCGCTGATCGAGCCGGGCGACTACGTCGGAGTACATGCGTACCTTCCCATGGACGGTCCGGCCACGCCCGTCCTGGAGTCGCTCGTACCGCTCCTCCGGGACCGGTATCGGGTGGCGGTCACGCTCGGCTACGGGCCCCGGTTCCTCCACTCCACCGGCCAGCTCCACAAGGGCGGCGCCAACAGCGGGGTGTTCCTCCAGTTGGTGGACTCGTCGGATCTCGACATCGAGGTTCCGGAGGCGGACTTCAGCTTCGGGGAGTTGCTCGAGGGTCAGGCGGCCGGCGACTACCAGGCCTTGACCGGCCGGGACCGCCGGGTGTTGCGGGTCCGGCTCACGGGTGATCCAAGCTCCGCGGTCGAGACGGTCGCCGGCTTGCTGGGAGGGTAGGTAGAAGTGGAATCACTGCCGACGATCGGGTCCGGAGCGGTCGACCGGCACCTGCTGGTGGTGTTCGGCGCCACCGGAGACCTGTATCACCAGAAGCTGGCGCCGGCGCTCTATCACCTGGTCCGCCAGTACGGGTTGGTCGATCGCTGCCTCATCCTCGGCGTTGCCCGCGCGGCGCTCGGCGAGCAGGAGTTCCGCGCCCACTCCCGCGACGCCATCGAGAAGGCCTCTCCCGGCCAGATGCCGCTGGACTCCCCGGGGGTCGGTCCAGCCGAGTGGTGCGACGCGATGATGCACTACCACCAGCTCGGAGCCGACGGATTCGACGGGTTGAGGCGGCGCATCGAGGGCATCGAGCGAGACCACGGGCTGCCGGGCAACCGCATCTTCTACCTGGCCCTGCCCCCGGCGGCCTTCGGCCCCACGGTGAGCGGCCTGGGCGCATCGGGCCTGGCCGGTGGTGAGGGCTGGACCCGTCTGGTGGTCGAGAAGCCCTTTGGTGTCGACCTGGAGTCCGCGGTGGCGCTCAACTCCGTCCTCCACGAGACCTTTGACGAGAGCCGGATCTACCGGATCGATCACTACCTCGGCAAGGCCACGGTCCAGAACCTCCTGGTGTTCCGGTTCGCCAATCCTCTGTTCGAGTCGGTCTGGAATCGTGATCGGATCTCCAATGTCCAGATCACCGTCGCCGAGGATCTCGGCATCGGATCCCGGGCGGGCTACTACGACCGGTCCGGCGCGCTCCGCGACATGGTCCAGAACCATCTCACCCAGGTCCTGAGCCTGGTGGCGATGGAGCCGCCGGTGTCGTTCGACGCCGAGGCGATCCGCGACGAGAAGGTGAAGGTCCTGCAGTCGATCCGGATGCTCACGCCCGACGACGTGGTGCTGGGCCAGTACGCCGCCGGCCGGATCGGCGGACGCAGGGTGCGCGGCTACCGGGACGAGCCGGGGGTGGGCGAGGAGTCGGGTACCGCCAGTTACGCGGCGCTGCGGGTCTTCATCGACAGCTGGCGCTGGCAGGGGGTGCCCTTCTACCTGCGGACCGGGAAGCGGCTCGCAACCCGCCTCACCCAAGTGGCGGTCACGTTCCGCGAGCCGCCGGTGCCGCTCTTCAAGTCCTTCGACCGGAGCCGGCATCAGGGAAACGT
>WTGW01000061.1:0-13076 GCA_011523395.1 Acidimicrobiia bacterium | reverse complement strand
ACGTTCCCAGGGCGTTTAGCTCAGCTTGGGAGAGCGCTTCCCTTACAAGGAAGAGGTCGGCGGTTCGAGCCCGTCAACGCCCACAGGGTCTCATGATGAATCGTGAGATCACGCACAGACTCCGCAAGTCGTCAGATCTTGTAGCCGCCGTCGACGTCGAGGACCTTCCCGGTGATGTACGCCGCCTCATCGGAGGCCAGAAAGCATACGGCGCGGGCGATGTCGTCAGCCGTACCGGGCCTGCCCAGGGCAATGTTCTTGGAGGCGTCGTGGAGCATCTCCTCGGTGAAATCGCCCCGGGCTACGAGCTCGTGATACATACCGGCCGCCATCAAACCGGGGCCGACGGCATTTGCCCGGACCCCGAACCGACCTTCTTCGGCTGCTACCGCGCGGATGAGGGCCTCCACCGCCCCCTTGGGGATCGCCGATAGCGAGTCCTTGACCGGATACCGTCGCACGGCCATCGAGGTAACAGCGACGAACGATCCCGACGACTCGCGAACGTGGGGCAGCGCGGCCCAGACCAGATGAAACGCTCCGAAGAGATCGACGTCCACTTTCCTTCGGAACAGCTGAGGATCGATCTGGCTGACGTACCGCATCGGAACATAAGGCCCCGCTGCGGAAACCGCGGTGTGGACACCACCGTGGAGCTCCGAGGCGGAGTCGACGAAATCCTTGACGGCGGCGGCATCGGTTACGTCCACCTGGCCGACCGTGACCCTCGAGCCGGCAGCCTCGACGGCCTCAGCGACCTCGGCGGCGGCCGACTCGTTCCTGCCGTACGTAAAGGCAATGTCGCTACCGCGAGACGCCAGCTGGATGCACACGGCGGAGCCGATGCCTCCCGAGCCACCCGTAACCACGGCGGTCCCCGGCCTTCCGGAGAAGTCACTCGCGGTGCGCGGTGGCACTATGGATTCTCCAGCGCCGCGATCAGCCCGTTCGCACCCGCCAACCATGCCGCGACCCCTGCGAACGGTATTGCGCAGGCCACCGCCTCGGTCAGTTGGCCTGCCGTCGCGCCGCCCCTGAGGGCGAAGCGGGCATGAATCTCAACGAAATCGTCGCGGAACTCGGCCGCGTTGATTGCACAAAGCATGAGATCCGCCAACCGGTTCTCGAGCGGAGACTCCTCCAGAGCTGCCTGACGCATGAGGTAATAAGCGATTACGACCCCGGGAGCATGCTGAGCACCCAGGGCGACATTGGCGGGAACCTCGCCGTAGAGGCCTCGGTAGTAGTCGAGGAGTTCGTCCATCGAGACCTCGGTCTCGAACGGCGGTCCAGGGCTGACCGCGACGCCGCTTATCGCAGCCAGAGCCTCGGTCAGAGCCTGGTAGCCCGGGATTCCGCGTGATATCAGCACGTTTATTGCAGCCCCGTGGACCTCATCGGGTGTCATGCCGCGGTCCATGGCGATGCCCAAGTACTTGGAAGTCACCTCGGGAAGCCGCTTCACGGCACCTATCACGGCGGCGCAAAGGGCCTTGTCCCGGGCCGGCAGGGCTCCGTCGGTATGGATCACGTCGGCCGCATTCGCCAGGCCTTCGGCAAACTTCGGTGATCCCGCGACCAGTCCTTCGGCCCAGGCCGCCGGACCCAGCATCTCGATCAATCGGTGTGTGTTCATGGCTGACCTTTGCGACCGGCGTCGCCCCGAGGATATCCCACCGAGCGATCCGGACAGTATGCACACAAGACGATGGAACTCTCGCGGTGGCCACGGCGCCGGTTCGGCAGACGCATCGCGTAACGTCGAGTCAAAGGCTCTCGCGCTCCTCGGCGACAACCCGCTGGGCGCGCCGGGCGCCGTCGGCTCCGTCGAACTCGATCGACCGCAAGTCGTCGGGATCCACCGAGGCAAGTGCATCAAGCTCAGCCGGTGTCGGGTGGGCGACGGTCGGAACATCGGGGGCCACCCGGATGGGGAACCCGCCGGACGCCGCCACATCGGCCGCCCCGACATCGGGGAAGAGACAATCGGCCTTCCACCCATAGTGCGAATCGAGCGTGAACACACCGAGCCGCGTGATGAGGCGGCGGATCCGTTGCGGGGAGGGCGGAGGCCCCGAGACGAAGTCGACCCGGTCGACGAGGGTCCGGGCGGCATGGTCGGCGACGAGGTACCAGACACGTGAAGGCGAGTCATTGTTGTCCGGCAGGCCGCGACTCCCGGGTAGGGCAACTCGCGGATCGGCATGGGTGCCGCCGATGTGAGACAGGTTGGTGGCCCCTCGACTGTCGAGTTGGCCAGGGGTCACGACGACTCCGATCAGACCGCGTGCCACGGCCACGAACGTGTCGCTGGCCGGTCCCCGCGGAGAGGCTCCGGCCCGCATGGCCCTCTCTCCGAGAGAGAGCGCAGGCCGCGGCGCGGCGTCGAGCGTCCCGAAGCCCGGTGCGATGGCGAGATCGGCGGTGCCCAAACGCCGGGCCGCCAGCGCAGCTACGAGGCTCGCCGTGGTCGTGACGGCGATGACCCGGACACCGTCATCGGCCGCGGCGGCGGTGAACTCGCGAGCGAGCACTGTGGTGAACAGATCCCCGAGCGTGCTCACGAGGCCTTCTCCAACGTCTCCGGTAATAGGTCCGTTGACCCGGCCCACCTGGCGACGGCCCCGAGGTCCACGAGGGCGTCGGGGTGGCATTCGGTTGGCCAGGACCCGCCGACCGCCGGTACGACCGCGTCGATCCATAGCCGGGAAATCGCCGCGAGCGGAGGATCGGCAGCAGCCTGCCGTTCGAAGGAGACGACCGTGGTCTTGGCGGCGCGGGCGAGCAGGCCATCGAGTCCGAGGTCCCCGTCGACGTAGATGTTCCCGTGGGCATCGGCTGCCGGGGCGTGGATCAGGGCCATGTCGATCGGGAGAGCCGTGGCGAACACGGTCGGTTTGCTGGTCGGTGGATCCTCGTAAACGCCCAGTGACGGGTTGTGCTTCACGACGTCCGAGCCGGGCGCGGTGGAACAGGGCATGGACGGCAGGCCGCGCGCCGTGGCTTCGACGGCCGCAACCATCGACGCCTCGGACCATTCGATGAACCGGATGGATTGCTGCTGCCGGGCGGCGCGGAATGCGGGTGCCAGGCCGAATCCGTCCAGGGAAACCCCGGCGGAATGAAGATCCGCTATTGCTCCGGAAGCCAGCAGGTATTCGACGTCGACGCTGCCCAGAAAGCTCACGATGTTGAGGTCCCGGACTCCTCCGGCCACGATCCCTCTGAGGAGGGCCATCGGCTTTCGGTTAAGGCCGGTGCCCCCGACGGCGACGGTCGCGCCCGGCGGGATCAGCTCGGCAACCGCTGCCGGAGAGGAGAGGGTGCGCACCATGGGCCATTCAGGCCTTGCCGGTCCAGCCGGGGTTCCGAACGCTGTTCACCGCCATATCCGCAAACTCGGATGCGATCTCCTCGATCGTGTTCGGACCTTCAGGTCGATACCACTGGTAGGTCCAGTTGATGGATCCCAGAATCGAGAACGACGCGAGCCTCGGGTCGATCGTCGCACGAACGCTTCCCTCGGCCTGACCGGCTGTGATGAGCGCTCGCAGGTGGCGGTCGTAGACATCGCGCGCTTCGATGATCTCAGCTCGAAGTTCCGGGCCGAGCGATCGAAAGTCGTGGAGAAAGACGGTCATCTTGGCAAGGTTGCGAGCGTTGTAGGTGATGTGCCGCTCTACGAACGACCGGATACGATCGAGGGCGCTGCCGTCCCGTCTGCCGCCTTCGAGGTTTGCCAGTCCCCCCTGATGGACCTCCTGGATCACCTCGAAGAGCAGTTCTTCCTTCGACTTCACGTAGTAATACAGCGAGCCCTTGAGGATGTCGACGGCTTCGGCTACGTCCCGGATCGACGTCGCTTCATAACCCTTCTCGGAAAAGATGGCCGCAGCCGCGTCGATGATCTCCTTCCGGCGATCTACGGAGTCCCGCCTCTGCCGACCCGGGGCCGACGCGGTGTCGGTCACGATGTCACCCTTCTGTCTCGACCTGTTCGGTCGGGGACCTCTTCGTCACGCCTGCGGCGCGGATCGACCTGCTCCAGCGCTTCCAATTCGTCCGAGGTCGGCTCCGGCGTCGGCAGTGCATCCTCGGGCAGTGATAGTTCGAAGCCGGTGTTTTCGCCCACCGTTGAGGCACTGCTCCATGGATGGATCGACTTTACCCGGCCGTGTCCCTCGACGAACTCGATAACGGCGAGGTCCGTGACCACGGCGACCGTTCCGCCAGCTTTCAGGGTCTTGCCGGCCCATCCGCGACCGCTGCCGGTGATCCAATCCACCCGGGCGGGCAATGAGCGGGGCCGGTGCTCAGGGTGGTAGGCGATCACCCGCGGCAGTAGCGTCGGCACGTCCGCCGTAGCCAGGCCGCCGCTGAACCGAGCCGTCGGGGCCGAGCGAACTCCGATCCGGCTCGTATTCAGGTTTCCGAACCGGTCGATCTGAGCCGGGCGCAAGAACTGCAGGGTCATCGCCTGGCGCTCGGCCATGTCCATCGAGTCGAGATGCGGAACGAAGCCGGGAGTCAGGCCGCGCTGGTCTCGGGGATCGCGCAGGTAGGATTCCACGCCGCCGCTCACGTCCAGCGCACCACCGGCGAGTACATGTACGCCATGTTGTGTCGTTTGCCTCGCGACCATGGCTGCGACGAGGGCGATCGGAGTGCCGAGCCCGACCCCGACGACGTCGCCGGCCACGACCATCCGGGCGAGCGCCACAGCCATCAAGTCCGCGATCTCGCCCCTCGAGACAGTCATGAGTGCCGCGCAAGGTCGAGAGTCCCCGGTTCTCCGCCCGACGACACGTACGTGCCGATCGCGCCTTCATCGACATCATGTTGAGGCGGCGAACTGGTAGGCCAACTGCCCCTCGGAAGCTCGACAACCATGTCCACTTCGAATCCGAAGATACGAGTGTGCTCCGGGGTCGACGCGATCGCTTCCTCGGACACGATCTGATCGACGCCCACGATGACGCGATCGGCGGCCCGCGCCGCGAGCACATCGACGTCCCACAGGTGTTGGGGGGGAGAAGCCATCTGCACGTGTCCGCTGGGGCTGGCTCGCCATGCGTGAAGCAGCGCGATGTCGGGTTGAAGCGGCGGGAGAGCGACATAGGTGTCACCGGAATAGGGGTCGGCTACCGAGGCGAAATCATGGATGGCCAGCGTCTCGCTGCCCGTTCCAGCCCTGGTCGGCAGGAACGGTATGCCCATCGATGCTGCGCGCAGCCGCCCGAGCAGGCTCCATTCGGAGTATTCGAGATCATCGAACCTTCCGGCCTTGACACCCGCGACGTACCGCGGCGCCGGACCGAATCGACCGAGCCCTACATAGGCGGCGGCGACGCTGCGGACACTGCCGGCGGCGACGAGGAGCTCGATCTCGAGGGATCCGGCAAAGGTGACCACGTCGAGATCCCGCCTTCCGGCTCCGATCAGCGCACGGGTCAACTCCATCGGCTTGCGGTCGAGAACGGTCCCGCCGAAGTACACCGTCTCGCCGTCATGGACCGTGTCGGCGGCTCGGGACGCATCGACGACTTTCGGGTTCGGGGCCACCTGACGAGGCTACCAAACGGTTGTTTGGTGCCGGTATCTCAGGCCGGGATGAAGGCCGCGATCGCCGTGATCTCGGGTACGGGCTCGGGAGACCATCTCGGAACCAGCTCCATGCCCACCTGAAGCGCTGACGGCTCGGCGTCGACGATGTGGAGCATGACGGTGTCGGCGCCCCTGATCCGGATCAAACCGTAGGTCCGCGTGACTCCTTGGACCGTCGCCGTCGACCAGGTTTCGAGCGTTCCCTGCGGTTTCATATCCATCGTCTCCCCGCTGTGCGCAGAGCAATCGGGACAGAACGGCCGGGCCGGAACCGCCACCGTAGGGCACGCCTGGCAGCGGGACCCCACAATCCGCCGGTCGGCCAACCCGTAGAGAAACGCCTTGTGAAAGTCGCCTGCCGTATACCGGTACGGCAGGTTGATCTTCTGATGGAGGACCGTCGGCTCACTCATCGTCTGCCGGCTCCTCGGCGCGGAAATGAATGATGTCGGCCAGCGTCCCGTCGCGTTCGGGGGCCGGCTTGAAAACGGCCGTGATGCGCATTCCGATCGAGATCTTGTCGTGCCGGCTCTCCTCGAGGAAGTGATAGATATTCGTGTCGGCTCCGTCGAGGCGAACGAACGCAAAGCCATAGGGAATCGGCCGCTTGATGCCGGTCATCGGATCGATGAAAGGCACCTCTACCACGGTGTAGCCCGTGATCACTCCGCCCGGTCCGACGTCGACCCATTCCGCCGTTCGCGCCAGGCAAAGACCGCATACCGGCCGGGGCGGCACCAGGACCTTGTCGCAGGCATCGCACCTAGTTCCCTGGATCCTTGCCTCGGTCCGGAGCGCGTTCATGAATCGCGACGCGAACTCTCCGGCGGCATACGAATACTCGAAGTCCGCCACGTACTCGAGCCTCAGGGCGGAGTCGATCGGCTGGGTCGGGCTCACGGTGCCGACCCCTTGAGGATGACGGCCTCAGTCCATGCGTTACCCCCGTAGCCGGTGGCCAGGGCGGTCTCGACCCCGGGAATCTGATGTTCTCCTGCCTCGCCCATGACCTGCAGAGCAGCCTCCGCAACACGGATCAGGGCGGTCGCTCCGACCGGGTTGGTGGAGAGCACGCCACCCGACGGGTTGACCGGGAGTTCACCCTCCATGAGGGTGACTCCGTCGTCGATGAGGGACCCACCCTCGCCCCAATCACAGAAACGCAGACTCTCGTACATCGCCAGCTCTGCATAGCTGGCCGGTTCATAGACCTCGGCGACGTCGAGCTCAGCCCGGGGATCGACGATGCCGGCCTTCGCGTAAACCGAATCGGAGGCGGCGACGAGGCTGCGCATCCGCGCCAGGCGCTTGGGCGAATCACCCATGAACTGCGTGTCGTGGGCCGTCTCGGTGGCGGCAACCCACGCCGGTCTCGGTGTCATCTCACGGGCGCGGTCGGGTGCGGCCATCACCACGGCACAAGCGCCGTCGCTGCTCGGACACATGTCGAGCAGCCGCAACGGCGCCGCGAGCATGCGGGACGCGAGCACTTCTTCAACCGTGATGTCGGGGCGCTGCAGATGGGCATGAGGGTTGAGACAGGCATTGCGACGGGCCTTCACCGTCACCTTGGCGGCCTGCTCCGCGGTGACGCCGCTCTCGGCGACGTACGTAGAGGCCATCACGCCGAAGTTCCCGATGGCCCCCGCCATCACCGACCGCTCCCAGGCAGGATCGCCGACGGTGGTTATCGCCGACTGGGTCTCACCCTCGGACTGCTTCTCGTAACCGATACCAAGAACGACGTCGTAGAGCCCGGAAGCGACCAGGTGAGCCGCGGCGACGGCCACGCTTGCCCCGACCGTTCCGCCGTTGTTGAGTTTGAATAGCGGTTTGCCCGCCGCGCCGATGGCGGATGCCATCCACAGCTCGGGAAAGTTGATCCCCTCGAACAGCTCCATGTTGCCGACTACGACCGCGTCGACCTGGCCCGGGCTCAGGTCTTTCGACCCCAGGCAGCGATCGACGGCCTCCCTGACCATCTCGGGTATCGACACATCGAGACGTCTCGACACGTGGTCGGTCTGGCCGGCGGCAACGATCGCGGCGTTCCTGCCCATCAATCCCCCGCTTCGAGGGCGGCGACGAAATGAGACTGCGCGCCGAGGCCGGCCACGCCGTGGGCGAGGGCGCGTTGTGCACCGTGATGCTGCCTCGGGCCCGCCTCGCCACGGAGCTGGTGCACGCATTCGGTCACCCTCGAGAGCCCCGAGACGGTCACCGGGTTGCCGCCGTGCCAGCCACCGGACGGGTTCAGGGTTCCTCCTGCTTCGGCCAGCTCGGCGCCGAGACGCGTGGCGAATTGACACAGTTGGTGGGCGTATTGAGCCGAGACCTCGAACAGGTCAGGGACATCCGTGCCCCAACCGGTCATGGCCAGCGCACTGTCCCGCGCCCGGTCGAGGGCGCTCAGATCGCCGGGATGCCTATCGGCCCAATACTTGCCCGTCGCGGTTCCGACGCCTGCGATCCACACCGGGTCGTCGGAGAGGTCCCTCGCCACCTGCTCGGTAGCGAGGATCACGGCGCACGATCCGTCACGGTTCGGCGCCCGATCGAATACTCCCAGGGGAGTAGCCGACCGCGGCGCTTCCAGGACTTCGGCGACTGTCATGGGTTCGAGCGTCGTCACCTTGGGATTGACGGCGCTCGCCGCCCTAGCCGCAACGACCAGGGCCGCGGCGTCCGCGGGAGCAAACGCCCCGGAAGCGTAGACCTGCCGAGCGCCCATACCGGCCACGACGTCGGCGTCCGCCCCGAGGCGCCGCTGGACGAAGGGATCGAAGGCGGCACCCTCGATGGTCGCGAGATTGCCTTCCGACTCCTTGCAGTGCGCGGTCACCAACCCGATCCGGTGGTAGCCGTCGGCTATGCGAGCCCACCCGTAGAGGAGAGCGCCGATCCCGTCCGAGCAAACCCGGCTCTCCGGTTTCAGATAGGAGCCGACGACATCGGCAACAGCCATGTTGGCGATGGTCCGCCCATCGTAGAAATCCAGGCTCGCCGTAACCGCGTTGTCGACATCGGCCAGCCCGATACCGGCGTCGTCGAGCGCCTCGTCGATGGCCTCGAGCAGCAGTTCGGCGTAAGCGACGTCGTTGCGGTCCCGCGCATGAACGCTCTGGCCGACACCGACGATCGCGACACGCCCCAATGGATCTCCCTCGCTACGCCGGCCGGGCGCAATGGTAATCAGGCGCCATCACCCGGAAACTGTCGGACTCACTCACTCTGCGGCTGTTTCCCTGGCGGCTTCGCCGGCCTCGAGAGCGACGGTCGCCGAGCCTGCCAGCGCCCGGGGCCCACCTACCACGTCGAGCCACACGTCACACTCCGCGACCTGGTGTCGCCCGTCCCCGGCCACCGACGTGACGACGCCGCCGGCGACGACACGATCGCCCCCCCGGACGTTGTCGAGGAAGCGAACCTTCAAGGCCCGGATCCGGGCCGGGTCGCCGGCCCAGGCCATCAGCATGTTCACGACATAGGCCATGTTCGTAGGACCCTGGTTGATCACTCGATCCCCCAAACCGAGGGCGGCCACCACGTCGGGATCGAAGTGGATCGGGTTCGGGTCTCGCAGCAGGACGGCCATGGTCTTCATGGCGGCAGGCCGAACCTCGACCTCGAAGACTGGAAGCTCCGTGCCCGGGGACACCCTCACGCCGCCCTCCTCGGGAAGACGAACGAGTTGGTGGACACCGCAGCCACGGCGCCGGACGAGTCGACTACCCGAAGCTCGAAGGAGACGATGTCGAACACGCCTGCTCGCCTGCCGGTCTTGCGAGCCGCACCCGTGATACCGCCTTCGACGCGATACGTCTCGCCGACGCGCATCACTTCCCGGAACTCGAGCCCGGCTTCTCCGAACATCGGGCCGTCGGCCGCCGACGACCCGACCATCGCGAACAGTTCGTCCAGCGTGAGCCCCATGCCGCCCAGCCCGGCGTAGTAGGCGTACATCGGGTGGGCCACACCGGCGGGAAGAGGCGGCGAGTCGATGGCATCGGCCGTCAGCCAGTGCTCGTACCCCTCGATGGTGAACTCCCCGACCGGAAACTCGACACCGACGAGTCGCTCCAGGTCGTCAAGCGTCATCGGCTGATCCATCGCCTTCAACGACCTTCGAAGCGGGGCGGTCGCTTGGCCAGAAAGGCGGCGACGCCCTCACGGCTGTCGTCGGAGAGCAACGCCTTCACGACGGCCGTTCTCTCCAATCGCAGACCGCGGTCGAGATCGCCGTCAAGACCCTCGTTCACGGCCTGCTTTATGAGCCGGACGGCGAGAGGCGCCTGGTCTGCGAGCCGGGCTGCAAGCCGGCGAGCCTGACTCATGGTTTCCTCGGAGTCGCTGCCCACCGACGTCACCAGCCCGGCGGCGAGAGCCTCGTCGGCGTCGAGCCGGGATCCGAGCATGAGCAGCTCCAGAGCCTTGCCGCGGCCGACGAGCCTGGAGAGCCGCTGGGTGCCGCCGCCTCCCGGAACCAGACCGAGGTTGACCTCGGGAAGTCCGATCGTCGGCCCGCCGCGCATCATGACCCGGAAGTCCAGGCACAGCGCGAACTCGCAGCCACCGCCGAGGGCGTGGCCTGTGATCGCTCCCACGGTTGGTTTGGAGAGGCGCTGAAGCCGCAGGAACGTGCTCTGAGCCTTGTGAACCCGCTCGGTCATCGGACCGGGGGAGCGGTCGTAGCTCTCCATGTCCTTGATATCGGCGCCAGAGATGAAGAGCTTCGGATGGGCTGAGGCGACTACGACAGCTCTGACACTGTCATCTCCTTCGAGCTGGCCGACCAATGACGTGATCTCGTCATAAAGGGCGAAGTCGAGGGTGTTTGCCGGGGGCTTGTCGATAGTGACGATCGCTACCCGATTGTCCTTAGCGATCCGGAAGAACTCCACGCGAAAGGCCGTCAGCTCGCGCCGAGACCGAACACTTCGGCGGCGGTGTCGTGCAACAACTTCTGCTTCGCGCCCGGCTTCAGGCCGAGCTCGTCGACCTGACGCAGGGACTCCCCATGCTGGATGAGCGGATAGTCGGTGCCCCACATCACCTTGCCCTGGCCCCTGCTGTTTAGGAAGTGCACGAGGGAGCGGTCCCAGTATTTGGGAGCATGGCCCGACATGGCAACGTAGACGTTGGGGTGTTTCCATGCCATCGCGACCATCACCTCGCACCACGGCCAAGCCTGGTGGGCGCCCACCAGCTTCAGCTCCGGGAAGTAGATCGCGACGTCATCGAGGAGCAAGGGGTGCCCGTGTTTGGAAGGCATGAACTCGGCGGAGTGACCGGTCTGGAGCTCGACCGGCACTCCGAGCTCGGCGCATTTGGCGTAGAAGGGATAGAACCTGGCGTCATTGATCGGCGTGTCGAATCCGTACGGATGCACGTGAGCGCCGACGAAGCCGTATTGCGTCACCGCCAGCTCGAGCTCTCTGACACCCTTCATTCCGGAGAAGGGGTCGATACCGTAGAGCCCTGAAACCCGATCGGGAAATCGCTCGACGACTCGGGCGACCGACTCCCACGGAACCCGCACGAGTTGACGGTCTCGATAGAGGTATTGCTGCAGCGCCGGGACGACCACCCTCTCGACGCCTGCCGGGTCCATTTTCTCCTCTATGAACTGCTCAGGCTCGTAACCGACCATGAGGTCGTGCCTTCCCCACTGGTCGCCCATCATGAAGGACACCTCAGGATTCTCGGTAAAGACGATCCTGATGCCTTCTTCGGTGAAGAAGTTGCACCAGGCGTCGATAGCGCCACTCATGGTTGGAGACTCGACTCCTCTGTATGGATCTCTAGAAGCTTCTGCTTGTGTGTGCTGCGCGGCAACGATCCCACCGCTACCAATTCGACACGGGGACGGACGGTCAGCCGATGATGCATAGCCAGGCTAATCCGGTCGGCCAGGTGAGCCGCTGCCTCGGCGTCGCCTGCGGCCGACGACTCGACCTTGACGCGCAGCGGGGGTGTCACACGCGGTGGGGGGCCGTCCAGCACTATCCGCATCTCACCGCTGACCTCCGGGACGAAGCTGTTGACCAGGTTCTTCACGGCGGCCGGATAGAGCTTTGTCCCTTTCACGATCAGAAGGTCGTCGACACGCCCGAGCACTTTGATTCGCTTGCCCCCGATGGGTCCTTCCGGGGCGGGCGCGGTGAATACCTCATACACATCTCCGACCGAGTACCTCAGAGGAGGGGCGCCTCCCCACTCGAGGGACGTCTTGACCCGCTCGCCGACTGCGCCGTCGGCTTCTTCGACGGGTTCCCGGGTGGCCGGGTCGACCAATTGGGTCGAGACCGAAAAGTCATCTCCCAAGACGTACATGCCGTGGTATTCGTCGGTCGGGGCCGACGCCATCATGATTCCGTGGGTTCCGCCGAGTAGGTCGAAGACCCTCGCGCCCCAACCACTCTCCAACCTCGACCGTACCTCCGGCAGGCCCGCCCCCGGCTCCCCTGCACAGACGATCAACTCGATCCCCAGATCGGGTGCATCCACTCCCAGCATTTCCGGCACGCGCTCCATCAAGTGCTCGGCGTAGCTCGGGGTGCAGGCGAGCACCCTGGGGCGTGCCAGCGTCAGAAGCCCCAGCAGTCGCTCGGCGCCGGCCTCGGCACCGATCGCGATCGGCAGCGCGCCCATCCGCTCCAGTGCTCGCACCAGCGGGAGGCCGGCCAGGTACATCGAAAGGCCGAAGCCTATAAGTACTCGATCGCCGGGCCGAACCCCGACGAAACCCAGCGCTCTCTGCCAGAGCAGGTCGGTGATCTCAACATCGCGCCTGGTGAAGGGATAGAACGTGGGAGAACCCGTCGTCCCCGAGGTGGAGCTCAGCGCCACGACCTCTTCCGGGTCGGCGCAGAGGAATTCAGAGAAGGGGTGTCCGTGTGCATCGAGGGACTTTTCCTGGGATTGCCGGTGGACATCCGGTGTCACGAACAAGGGCAAGGACGCAAGGTCGTCGACGCACCGGATCGTCGCAGGATCCACGCCGGCGGCCTCGAAGCAGTTCCGGTAGAACGAACTCTTGAGGCAGTACGCGATCTGGCGGCGCAACTTGGCGTTGCGTTCCTCGTCCGACAGGATGGAACCGGCCAACGTCTCTGACCTCACCCCGCGCCCCGATCGCCCTGTGATAAGTCGGTCATGCGGCTGCTCTCTCAGCCCGAAACGATGCTTCCAAGCAATCTACCAAACGTTTGGTAGTTTTTCGTGGTAGGTCTGCGTTGCCGCCCCGCAGACCCACCACCAACGTTCCGCATCACCTAGATACGTTCCGGATCACCCAGATGATTGGTTCCTAACCACTGGTTGTAGTGGCCGGTGGCCGGTGGCCAGTGAGCGACCAAGGCGGTAGTCGAGGTCCGTTAGGCCCGTAAGTTTCGTGGGTTGTGCCGACAGTCCCCGGGCTACAACATTCACTGCCCACTGCCCACTGCCCACTGCCCACTGCCCACTGCCCA
>WTGW01000187.1 GCA_011523395.1 Acidimicrobiia bacterium | reverse complement strand
CTAGTTGCTAGTTGCTAGTTGCTAGTTGCTAGTTGCTAGTTGCTAGTTGCTAGTTGCTTTAGTTTATACTGCCCACTGCCCACTGCCCACTGCCCACTGCCCACTGCCCACTAGCCCCCATCCTGGAGGTCGCCCGGCAGAGATGTAATGGACCGGGCCGGGGACTATCTGTTCTCGGGGCTCCGGGGCAGCCGGACCGTCATCACCGTGAATTCGCCGGGTTCGGATACCGGTGTGATCTCCCCTCCGTGCTCCCGGACGATGTCGTGGGACAGGGTCATTCCCAGTCCCGTGTGCCTGTTACCCGCCTTGGTGGTGAAGAAGGGGTTGAAGATCCTTGACATGACCTCCGTGGTCATGCCCATGCCGTTGTCCCGGACTCGGATGGACGCACCATCCGGGGTCTGCCGGGTCTCGATGCCCAGTTCGGGCTCGAACCCGTCACCCGAGGCGGCGGCCCGTTCCGCCATGGCGTGGCAGGCGTTGGTCACCAGATTGGTGAAGAGGCGCGCCAGGTCCTCCTCCACCCCGAATACCGGTCCCAGGTCCGGATCGAGATCGAAGCGGACAGTGGTGTCGAAGCCCGGGATCTGGGCCTGTACCGCGTGATGGGCGAGGCGGGCCTGTTCCGCTATGAGCCGGTTCAGATCGACGGAACCGAAAGTCCCGGTGCTCCTGCGTCCCATGGCCAGCATGTCGGCGATGGTCCGGTCCGCCCGGTCAGTGTGCGCGACGATCCGCTCCATGTTCTCGCCGATCGCTGTGGTCAACTCGTCCATCTCCTCGGGATCGTCGATCTCGGGCTGTCTCGACATCTCCCCGACCTCGTGAGCCATGATCCGGGAGGAGCTCGCGAAGTTCCTTATGAACTGGAGCGGGTTGCGGATCTCGTGGGCCACACCGGCGGACAGCTCACCCAACTCGGCCAGCTTCTGCTGGCTGATGATCCGGTCCTGGGCGCTCTTCAACTCGTCGAGGGTGTCTTCCAGAGCGATGTTCTTCTCCCGCAGCTCATCCGAGAGTTCCTGCACCAGGTCCAACTGCATCGCCCGGATGGAACTCTGCCGCAGCGTCTCGAGGGCCTCGCAGGACTTCGAGACCTCGTCGCGGCCCCTGGGTTCGATCCGGTACTCGAAGTCACCCATTCCCAGGCGCCGGATCCAGGCTTCGACGGCGATGGTCCGGTTACCGACGTAGACGAGGAAGACGGTCTTGGCGAGCGTCAAGCCGAGCATCGTTGCGGCCAGGATCCTCAACGTGAGGTTGCCGTGCAGGGCGGTCTGGACATTGGTGGCTACCAGAAGGCCTATGACGACGAGCACCATGAGCAGGTACTGGACCGAGTAGCGCCTGAGCGACAACTTTGAGAGTCCGAATGGATCGTTGGACTCGAGAGGCTGGTCGAAGAGCGGGTTCTGTCGGATCATCGGGTTAACTCTCTGCGCGTGTCTCGGCGTGATCGTGCCACCGCCACGGAGCGCTCAGCGGCTCCACCCCCTTGCGGGTCGTCGACGGTTGGTCGTGGTTCGCGTTGGTTCAGCGTTTGTGGCCGTCCCGGGTGAACCGCACCAAGATCTGCCGGAGAGTGTTTGCCTGAGTCCTGCCAGTGGTGCCGGGGCGTGTTCAGGATGGTAGTTGGCCTCGGTTCGCCGCTGGCACGTGCCCGATGGGTCTTGAGGGCTCCGGTGGTTGAACCGGTCCACGTGCTCGAGGGTGGCGCATCCGGCTCGGTCAGGGGGAGGGCGATTCTCAGGATTTTCTCAGGTTCCTCTCAGGTAATCCACAGATCGGGCGTCCACATTGATCCCGACGGATGCGACAGGAAGGACCCGGGATGCGATTAGCCCTACTCATAGGAGCGGCGGCGCTGGTGGTCGGCGCTGCCGCCCTAGCCCTGGTCCATGTGGAAGTAGTGCCGGCCGCGGAGTCCGGTGAGGCTGGCGAGGACAGAACCAGGGAAGGGGCGCCGGCTGACCATCCGCAACCCCTTCCCAGAGAGTGAGGTCAAGCCGCCGAACCAGGGCCAACCTCAGTTCACCCTGCCTCCAGGTTTGCCTCCCTCCGCCGGGGGCAGGGTGAACCCCACCTCAGCTCCGCCGTCGGCGGAGTTTCTCGCGAATACCGCTCCTCCGTTGGCGCTGATCAGGTGGTCCACTATCGCCAGTCCCAGACCTGACCCGGGCATCGTCCGGGCCTCCGCCGACCGGTAGAAACGCCGGAACACATGGGGTAGGTCCTCCTCGGGAATGCCGGGGCCGTCGTCCCGCACGGTGACCGTTCCGTCTTCCAGCACGATCTCCACCCGGCGCTCCGCCCACTTGATCCCGTTGTCGACCAGGTTGCTCATGGCCCGCTCCAGCTGCGTCCGCCGCCCGGTCACGAGCGAACCCGCGCCCACGACGGTGACCTCCATGCCGGGGAGCCGGACGTAGCGCGAGCGGAGCTCCCGCGCCAGCCTCCCTAGGTCTACGTCCTGGATCGGCTCCGCCGCATGACGTACGTCGGAGGTCAGATCCACCAACTCGGCGGCGAGTTGGGCCAGCTGGTTGGACTCCCGGAGCGCCGCCTCGATCAGCTCGTCCTGCTCCTCCTCGCTGAGCCGGTCGTCCTGGCGCCGGAGAACCTCCAGGTTGGTCTTGAGGGCGGTGATCGGAGTCCGGAACTCGTGCCCGGCGTCGGAGACCAGGCGTTGCTGCTCCTGGCGCGAGACGCGGAGGGAGTTGAGCATCGAGCGGAAGGCGGTGGCGAGGCGTCCGATCTCGGCGGGGGCCGAGAGGTCGAGCCGTTCCCCGGCGGACAGATCCTCGGTGGAGGCGACATGTTCGGCGGCATGGGTCAGATCGCTGATCGGGCGTACCGCTCGCGAGGCCATGATCCAGCCGGTGAGCGCCACCAGCAGGACCCCGACGGCGCCGATGGAGAGGAGCCGCCCGGTCAGGGCCGCCAGGTTGCTCTCGAGCTGGGACTGGTCGGCCAGTATCTGGACCGCGACCACCGTTCCCGGAGTGGTCTCCCGGAGCTGCACCCGAACCGTGACCATCCGGTACAGGGTGTCGCCGATGGGTACGTCCCGGAGGAAGGTAGGCCTGGCGCCGGCCACCACCTCCAGGTCGGTGGCCTCGACGGGCGGGGTGACACCCGCCGGCCCCACCCGGAGCAGCACGGCGCCGTCCTCGTCGAACACCTGGACGGCTGCGTCGTTGACGATCCGGGGCAGTACTTCCTCGCGCTGTTCCTCACCCTGCTCGAACAGGCGTCCGGTCAGCTCGTGGACCTGGGTAGCCCGCCCGCGGAGGTCATCGTCCATGGCTCCGCGCAGCCGGCGCTCCACAGAGACTATGGCTGCCACCGTCATCAGGCCGATGGCCAGTGTTGCCACCAGGCCCAGCCCCACCGCCCATCGCCAGCGCAGGCTCATGGCTCTCTTGCCACGTAGCCGACTCCCCGCACGGTGTGGACGAGGCGAGGCTCCCCGCCGGCCTCGAGCTTGCGCCGCACGTAGCCGATGTAGACCTCCAGGGGGTTCGAGGAGGTCTCGAAGGAGTAGCCCCAGATGCGGTCCATGATCACGTCGCGGGACAGCACGATCCTGCTGTTGACCAGCAGTAGCTCCAGCAGGTCGAACTCGGTCTTAGTCAGCTGGACCTCGCGGTCACCTCTGTGGACCTGCCGGGTGGCGGGATTGAGGGTGAGGTCTGCGAGCTGGAGGGTGTCGTCGCTGTCGGAAGCCCCGCTGCGGCGGAGAAGAGCCCTGATCCTGGCCAGCAGCTCGTCCAGGGCGAACGGCTTCACCAGGTAGTCGTCGGCGCCGGCGTCCAGGCCGTCCACCCGGTCCGAGACGTCGTGGCGGGCGGTGAGCATCAGGATGGGCGTCCTGTTGCCGAGGGCCCGGAGATGGCGAGCCATTCCCAGGCCGTCCAGGCGAGGCATCATGACGTCGAGAATGATGGCGTCGGCGGGCCGGATGGACAGCTGCTCGAGCCCCGCCATGCCGTCTTTGGCAGTGGTGACCTCGTATCCCTCCAGCCGGAGGGCTCGGCGCAGCGACCGGCGGACCTCCTGGTCGTCCTCGACTACGAGAAGCCTTCCACTGCTCACGAGTTCAGGTTATACCGGCTCGGCTGGTTGGCAGAGGTACGTTTTCAGGAGGCGAGCCGGTCGATCCGGGCGGCCAGATCGGTGTCCTTGCGGGTGAGGCCGCCCTCGTCGTGGGTGGTCAGGGAGATGGTGACCCGCCGGTAGCGGAGGTCGATGTCGGGATGGTGGAAGGCCCGCTCGGCCACCACCCCCACCGAGGCCACGAATCCGATGGCCGAGGCAAAGTCGGCGAGGAGGAAGGTCCTGGAGATCGTCTCGTCCCGTATCTCCCAGCCCGGATGGGATTCGAGGAAGGCCTGCCTCTCGGTTCCGCTCAGAAGCGCCATCTGCTCACCATAACCGGATATCCGCGGACGGCCGGGTACCCTCGCCGGACACGCGCTCTGGCTGCGATCCGGGGAGAGGAATGTCGATCCGCCACGATCAGGGAATCGTCCTGCGCGGCTACCCGTTCGGCGAAGCCGACCGCGTCGTGGTCATCATCAGCCCCAATCGTGGCCAGGTGCGGGCGGTCGCCAAGGGGGTCCGGAGGACCAGGAGCCGGTTCGGGGGACGGCTCGAACCCCTCACCCACGTCGATCTCGTGCTGTACCAGGGCCGCAACCTGGCCACGATCACCCAGGCGGCGGTGATCGAGGCCTTTCCCAGGCTGCGCCAGGACCTCGACGCGGTGATGGTGGCCGGCACCATGGCGGAGGCGGTCGGCAAGGTGGTGGTCGAGGAGGAGCCCTCCCACCGGATCTTCCTGCTCCTCCTGCGAGGGCTGCGCGCCCTGGAGATGGGCGCCGGAGGCATGGACCTGCTGGCATCCTTCCTGCTCAAGCTGTCGGAGGCCATCGGCCAGGCCCCGGCCCTCGAG
This sequence comes from Acidimicrobiia bacterium, assembly GCA_011523395.1. Lineage (GTDB taxonomy): Bacteria > Actinomycetota > Acidimicrobiia > Spongiisociales > Spongiisociaceae > Spongiisocius. The sequence continues at coordinate 474 of WTGW01000187.1, read as the reverse complement.
CACTGCGCGGCCTGCGGCGCCGGGAACCTCCTCGGCAGGTTCAGCATGGCGGGCGGGGGCCTGATCTGCGAACGCTGCGACGCCGGGGGGACGTTCCGGTTGAGGGAAGGCCTGACCGAGCACCTGGCGCGGCTCTCGGCGGCCGATCTATCCGGCTTCACCACCCCCGACAGCAAGCTCGCTCCCGACGCGGTGGGGCTGGTACGGAGGTTCGTCGAGTACCACATCGAGTCGGGGCTGGGCGGCCTCGCATTCAGCGCCGGTCGGGGGCCCCGTTGAGCGAGGGATCGGCTGCGGGCGTGCCCACCCTCGACCTGAGCCGTCTCGACCGGAGCCGGCTCCCCGCCCATGTCGGCCTCATCATGGACGGAAACGGACGCTGGGCGCTGGCCCGCAACCTGCCCCGCACCGGCGGTCACGCGGCCGGCGAGACCGTGCTGTTCGAATGCGTGGAAGGGGCGCTGGAGATCGGCC
>WTGW01000010.1:19691-23282 GCA_011523395.1 Acidimicrobiia bacterium | reverse complement strand
AACTACGAGGGATTCTTGACGTGAGAATCCTCTTCCTGGGAGCCCCCGGCGTCGGCAAGGGCACCCAGGCGGAGCGGGTCGGTGAGGCCTTGGGCATCCCGCATATCTCCACGGGCGAGATGTTCCGCCGCCACGTGGGGTCGAGGACGTCGCTGGGCCTGCGGGTCGAGGAGATCCTGTCCCGCGGCGATCTGGTCCCGGACGTCCTCACGGTGGAGATGATGCTGGAACGCCTCCGTGATCCTGACACGGTGGACGGTTACATCCTGGACGGGTTCCCCCGCAACCTCGCCCAGGTTCACGCGCTCGACGGGGCCATCGGGGACTATGCGCTCGACGCGGTGGTGGTCCTGGAGGCGTCGGACGAGGTGCTGACGGAACGGATACTGGCCCGCGGCAGGACGGATGACACCGGGGCGTCCGTGAGCAACCGGTTGGAGGTGTACGAGCGGGAGACGGCGCCCTTGATCCACGTCTACCGGGAGCGGGGCCTCGTTCTGAGGGTGAACGGGATCGGCGAGATCGAGGAGATCACCGCCAAGATCCTGGCCGCCCTGGCCGCGCTCTAGGCCGGGTCTGCGGGTTGCCGGAAGTGTTCTCCCGGTCAGGGATCGCGGCGAGGAGCATGCTGAAAGAGACGGGGGTGGATGGCCCGTTACTCCTCGACCTGGGGATTCGTTGGGGACTATCGGGCCGAACGGTCATTCTTCAGCACACTCCTAGCACCCGGTGCGGCCCATGATCACCATCAAGAACAAGCGCCAGTTCGCGAAGATGGCCGAGGCGGGAAGGTGCGTGGCGGCCGTTCACGAGGCCGTGTTCGAGGCCGCCGAGGTGGGTGTCACCTTGAGTCACCTGGACCATGTCGCGGCCGACGTGATACGCGGTTGGGGATGTGAGCCCTCCTTCCTCGGCTACCAGGGTTTTCCGGCGCACATCTGCGCATCGCCCAACGAAGTGATCGTGCATGGAATCCCGGGGGACGATCGCCTCGCCGAGGGTGACATCCTCTCGATCGACGCCGGTGCGATCTACCAGGGGTACCACGCCGATGCCGCCCTCACCATCCCGATCGGCGAGGTGGACGAGGAGTCCGCCCGGCTGATCGAGGTCACGCGCCGCGCCCTCTGGGCGGGTATCGATCAGGTCCACCCCGGCAAGAAGGTGGGCGACATAGGCCATGCGGTGGAGACGGCGGCGGTCCCGTACGGATACGGTGTGGTCTCCCAGTACGTGGGGCATGGCATCGGGCGCTCCATGCACGAGGGCCCGCAGATACCGAACCTCGGGCCTCCCGGGAAGGGATACCGGTTGAAGACGGGCATGGCTGTCTGCGTGGAGCCCATGTTCAACCTGGGGACGCCGGACACAGTGACCGCCGAGGACGGGTGGACCGTGCTCACGGCCGACGGCCGGCGATCCGCACACTTCGAGCACACGGTGGCGCTGACCGCCGACGGGCCCGTCGTTCTCACCGTCAATGACTTGCTCACAGCCCGCCCGGTCGGGTAGAATCGCCTGTCGGTCATGCGTCTCCGACCGGTCTGGCGCGGACATCCAACTTTGGCGGGTGAACGGTTACGCATGCGGTCCAGCTCCTTGTCTGAGCCGGCGCCGGACGATCACAGTGAATCGACGGGTTTGACCCCAAAGGGCGAACGGTGAAGGTACGGCCCTCCACTAAGAAGATGTGCGACAACTGTCGCCTGATAAAGCGCCGCCGGCGGGTGTGGGTGGTGTGCTCCAACCCGCGCCACAAGCAGCGGCAGGGTTGAGGAGGTAATGGTCTCATGGCGCGCATAGCCGGAGTCGACCTGCCGCGGCAGAAGCGACTCGAGATCGGCCTGACCTACATATACGGCATCGGCATCAACACCGCTCGGGACATGTGCCACCGGCTGCGGATCGATCCCGACACCAAGGTGCACGAGCTCAACGACGACGAGGTGAGCCGGATCCGCACCTACATCCAGTCCAACCTCCGCGTCGAGGGCGATCTGCGCCGGGTGGTCGCCCAGAACATCAAGCGCAAGATGGAAATCGGTTGCTACCAGGGCCTTCGGCATCGACGAGGCCTCCCGGTGCGCGGCCAGCGGACCCATACCAACGGGCGGACCCGCAAGGGTCGGCGTATGGCGGTCGCCGGCAAGAAGAAGGTGAAGAAGTGACTTCGGGCAGGGCTGGTCGTGAAGTGAGTTGCGGAGGTCGCGTTGGCTAGAAGGCAAGGGAAGCGGGTAAGGCGGCGCGAGCGCAAGAACATAGCGTTCGGCCAGGCGCACATCAGGGCCAGCTTCAACAACACCATCATCAACATCACCGACGTGAACGGCAACACGATCGTTTGGACGTCCGGTGGGTCGGTCGGGTTCAAGGGCTCCCGCAAGTCGACACCGTACGCGGCCCAGGTGGCTGCCGAGGAAGCATCCCGGCGGGCCGGGGAGCACGGCATCAGGAAGCTGGAAGTGATCGTCAGCGGGAACGGATCGGGTCGGGATACCGCGGTCCGCACGCTCACGAACATGGGCCTCGAAGTGTCGAGCGTCCGGGATGTCACGCCGTTGCCTCACAACGGATGCCGTCCCAAGAAGCGCCGGAGGGGATGAGTCGTGGCGCGTTACCTCGGTCCCCGCACTCGCAAGAGCCGCCGTCTCGGCCAGCTGCTCGACGACAACAAGTCGAAGTACTTCGACCGGCGCCCCTACCCGCCGGGCGAGCACGGCCGGCGCCGGGGCAGGCGGAGCAACGACTCCGACTACCTGCATCAGCTCCGGGAAAAGCAGAAGATGCGCCAGATCTACGGCATCCTCGAGCGGCAGTTCCGCCGCTACTACCAGGAGGCGGCCCGGCTGAAGGGGATCACCGGGGACAACCTCCTCCAGATCCTGGAGTGCCGCCTCGACAACGTGGTGTACCGGTCTGGCCTGGCCAGGACACGTCCCCAGGCCCGCCAGCTCGTCAACCACGGCCATTTCCAGGTCAACGGCCACAAGGTGGACATTCCCTCCTACCGGGTGCGGGCCGGAGACATGGTGGCGGTGAAGCCCAAGTCCAGGGAGATAATCGTGATTCGCCATGCCGCGGATACGGCCGGCGACCGCCGGGTTCCGGAGTGGCTGGAGGTCAGCCTCGACGAGCGGCGCGTCCAGGTGATCGACGTCCCGAGCCGAGCCCAGATCGACACGGCGGTGCGGGAGCAGCTGGTTGTCGAGCTGTACTCAAGGTGAGGCTCGTCCGGTAGCCGTGCCCTTCGCCATCTCATTGCCTGCCCGATACGCATTCTCTGACTAGAAGTGACCCTCGAGACTTAGGGGAAGAAACCTTGCAAGCGTTGGTTGTTCAGCGTCCACAGATCGAGATGATGCCGCTCAACGAGACCCGAGCCCGGTTCGTGATCGAGCCTTTGGAGCCGGGTTTCGGCTACACGCTCGGCAACACCCTCCGGCGGACGCTGCTTTCTCGGATACCCGGTGCCGCGGTGTCCTCGATAAGGATGGACGACATCTACCACGAGTTCACCACCGTCAAGGGCGTCAAGGAGGATGTGGTCGACATCATCCTCAACATCAAGCGCCTGGTGGTGCGGATGACCGA
>WTGW01000010.1:0-19591 GCA_011523395.1 Acidimicrobiia bacterium | reverse complement strand
AGGATGTGGTCGACATCATCCTCAACATCAAGCGCCTGGTGGTGCGGATGACCGACCCCGAGCCCCTCACGCTCCGGCTGTCGGCCACTGGTCCGGGTGCGGTGACGGCGGCCGATCTCGAAGCCCCGACCGGGGTGGAGATCGTCAGCCAGGACCTGCATCTCGCCACCCTGGAGGAGGGTGTCCAGTTCGAGGCGGAGATGGTCGTGGAGCAGGGAGTGGGTTATCGCACCGCGGTCTCGGACCGGAACGATGCCATCGGCATGATCCCGATCGATGCCATTTTCTCCCCGGTGCGCAACGTCTCGTACCGGGTCGACAACACGCAGGTCGGCCAGATGACCAACTTCGATCGGCTGGAGATCGACATCGAGACCGACGGCTCGCTGGAGCCGAGCGAGGCGCTCTCGTCCGCCGGCAAGACCCTGCGCGAGCTCCTCAGCCTGTTCGCCGATGTGGGCGAGGGTATCGGCCTGGAGCTGGGTGACGTGGCCGTGGTCGAGACCGTATCGCAGGACCTCGACCTGCCGGTCGAGGCGCTCGATCTGTCGGAACGTCCCCGCAACTGCTTGAGGCGGGCCCAGATCAACACCGTGGGCGAGCTCACCAAGCAGACCCGCGAAGACCTTCTCGACATGACCAACTTCGGGCAGAAGAGCCTCGAGGAAGTGATCGCCAAGCTCGACGAGCTGGGGCTCGGTATCGCTCCCTCACGGGACAGGAACAGCTAGCCGATGCCCAGACCGAGGAAGGGCAAGCGCCTGGGCGGTGACCCAGCCCACCAGAAGGCCATGCTGGCGAACCTCGCCCAGTCCCTGATCTGGGACGAGCAGATCACCACCACCCTGACCAGGGCCAAGGTGCTCCGGCCCTATGTGGAGAAGATCATCACCAAGGCACGCCGCGGCGATCTCCATTCCCGCCGGCTGGTGCTGAAGGACCTGTCCGATCTAGAGGTGGTCACCAAGCTCTTCGACGAGGTCGCTCCGAGGTACCAGGGACGGCCGGGCGGTTACACCCGCATAGTCAAGATCGGCCCCCGCCGCGGCGACAACGCAGAGATGGCGGTAATCGAACTCGTCTAGCGCCCCGAGCCGCGACAAGAACGCGAAAATCGCGCCGCGAAACCGGCGCTCGCACCGGGCCCTCCCCCGCCACCACCTTTCCTGCTTGGGAGCGTGGTCGGCCATGCCCGGCTGGCTGCCGGGTTGCTCTGCCCGCTCCGTGAGCCCTCGTATGTTCCCGCCTGCCGGCCGAACCGATCGGCTGGTGCCTTCGGCCGGTGTAGGTGCTTGGCGATAAACAAGATATAGAGAGCCTGTGACAAGTTTCGACTCCCTCGTCCGAGAGTGTGGGTTGGCTGTTAGCTTGACCGTATGCCGGCCGCGCTAGCAGGGCGATCTCTCACTCGGGTGTTATCCCTGAGCCGGGCGCTGGATCTCCGCGGGACTCTGGTCGTCAAGGGGCTGAAGGGTCCGGCGCTGCGGGCCGGGGCCGATGGCCTGTGGAGGGCCACCCGCACCGCTTCGGGGCCGGCCACGGTTCGGCTGCGGATCGAGGAGCGGGAGCTGGTCGCCGATGCGTGGGGCGCGGGGGCCGAACTCGCCCTGGAGCGGGTACCGGAGTGGGTCGGCGAGCACGACGACCCTGCGGCGCTCGTCCCGGTCCATCCGGCCGTGGCGCGTGCTGCGAGGCGCGGGCGAGGGGTACGCATGCCGGCCGTGGGCGGGCTGGTCGAGGTCCTGATCCCGACCATCCTGGCCCAGAAGGTGACCGGAATCGAGGCGGGCCGCAGCTACCGGCGGATGGCCGGACGTTACGGCGAGCCGGCGCCTGGGCCGACCACGCTGCGCCTACCACCGGACCCGGGTCGCCTGGCCGGCCTCCGGTACTACGACTTCCATCCGCTCGGGGTGGAGCGCCGCCGGGCCGAGATCATCCTGCGGGTGTGCCGGGACGCCGACCGGATCACCGCCATCAGCCAGGGCGATCTGGCCGGTGTGTACGAGTACCTCCACCGGATCCCGGGCATCGGTCCGTGGACCAGCGCCTCGGCGCTCGGGGTGGTGCGGGGCGATCCGGACGCGGTTCCTGTGGGGGATTTCCACCTGCCCAACACCGTCGCGTGGGCGCTGGCAGGAGAGCCGCGCGGGACGGATGAGAGGATGCTGGAACTCCTGGCGCCCTACGAGGGTCAGCGGGGCCGGGTGGTGCGGTTGCTGGAACGCTATGCCGGACGTGCCCCCGCCTACGGACCCCGGCTGCCGCCCCGGGACATCCGCCGCCACTAGCCCCGCTTCTTCAGGGACCGAGATGGCCGGCCGGATGGGGGTGTCGGGGTTAGCGGGCGTGCTCCTCCGCCCAGCGCTCCAGCAGCAGGTGGACCGCCCAGTTGCCCCCGTCGCCCCAGGGCTCGACCGCCGCCCGCACGTCCGCTTCGGGTAGTATCTCGCCCTTCTCGGCGCCCATCACGTAGCGGGAGACCACCTTGCGGACGCCCAGATCACCGGCGGGCACCACGTCGGGCCGGGCCAGGCAGCGGGCCAGGAACCATTCCGCCGTCCACCTGCCCACGCCGCGCAGCTCCACCAACCGCCGGATGACCGTCTCGTTGCCGTCCTCCTCGAGTCCGGTCAGCTGGTCCGCCGCGACAGCCCCCGCCACCCCCACGATGTATTCGGACTTCCGGGTGGTGAACTGCATGGCCCGGATGTCGGCCGGGTCGGCCACGGCCAGCTTCTCGGCTCCGGGGAAGCGCCACCATCGAACCCCGTCCATCTCCACCTCGGTGCCGTAGCGCCGGATGAGGCGGCTCATGGTGGTGTTGGCCCAGCGCATGTTGACCTGCTGGGCGCTGATCGAGGAGACGAGGACCTCGAGGCCTGCCGGGTTGAGGGGGATGCGGTAGCCGGGCATGCGGCGGAGCTGGTCGGCTACGGCCGGAACCCGTCCCGCCACCTCCTCCAGAGGTGCTCGCGGCAGCGTCTCGCCGAGCCGGAACCGGGACTCCTCCACCGCGGCCTCCAGGTCCCGGTCGGTGCCGGTCTCCACCTCGATGCTGCCGTCCTCCGCCTGGCGGATGCGGTACGGAATGCCGTCGGCGGTCGTCCGGTACAGGTAGCCGCTCGAGACGGCTCCCAGCAGATCCGTTCCGTACCGGACGAAGCGGGCGATCGAGGCGTCCAGGTCGATGGGGGCGCGAGGGGTCCAGCGCCCGATGCTCACGGCAGGTCCAGCCCGGCTGCGGCGTCCCGGTCGACCAACCAGGAGACCGGCGCCGCGCCCTCCATGAGCCGGCGGGCCGGAAGCGGGCGGTCGCCGGTGGGCTGGAGCACCTCCGCCAGGACGGCGGCCTTGGACCCGCCCGAGACGAGCACGTACACGGCGGCGGCCCGGTGCGCCAGGGGGTAGGTGGCGGTGAGGCGCCACCGTTGCGCGGCGGCCACCTCCGTGGCGACATACCAGCGGTCGGTGACATCCAGCGCATCGCTGCCCGGGAAGAGGGACAAGGTGTGGCCGTCCCCTCCCATGCCGGCCAGGATCAGGTCGGGGCGGGGTCCGCGGGCGTCCCCTCCCATCGAAGCGAGCAGCTCGGTCTCGTAGAGGGCGGCGGCTTCCGGGGCGGACCGGTCCTCGGCCCAGGGCACCCGTAGGAACCGGGCCCCGGTGCCGTCCAGCAATGACCGTCCGATCATGGCGCCGTTGCTGTCCTCGTGGTCGGGCGGCACGTAACGCTCGTCCCCGACCCACGCGCAGACACCCGACCATGGAATGTCCATCGTGGCGAGCCGCCGGTAGGTGGCTACCGGGGTCGATCCGCCCGCCATGGCGACCGACACCAGGCGACCACCCGCCGCCCTGGCCTTGGTAACTTCCCGCCTGATGAGCGAGGCGATCATGGCAGCGGCCCCGGCGGCGAGCGCGGCCCCGTCCTCGAACACCCGCACATCCGCCGGACCGATCCTCACGCGATGTTGTGTTATCTGTTGTTGTGTTCCATCCATGACCGGAACCCTAACGGGGGCTTGCGACACGCTGGAGCCCCCGAGTTGACGCGGCAGGTCACCATCGAAGTGGGCGAAGGCTCGGTGACCGGGCGCTGGCGCGCTCCGGAAGGATCGGCGCGCACCGCGGTGCTGCTCGCCCACGGCGCCGGGGCCGGACAGGACCATCCGGGGATCACCACCATCGCGGAAGGGCTGGTCGACCACGGCCATCCGGTGCTGACGTTCAACTATCCCTACGTGGAGGCGGGACGCAGGTTCCCCGACCGGGTTGACACGTTGCTGCGATGCCACCGGGCGGCGGCGGCCTGGCTGGGGCAGCGATGCGGCCGGTTCGTGATGGCGGGCCGCTCGATGGGCGGTCGCATGGCGTCCTACCTGGCGGTCGAGGGTCAGCCGTGCGCCGGCCTGGTGCTGTACGCGTACCCGTTGCATCCGGCGGGCAAGCCCGACCGGCTGCGGGCCGACCACCTACCCCGGGTGCCGGTTCCGATGCTGTTCTTCACCGGTAGCAAGGACAGGCTGGCCCTTCCCCATCTGGTGGAGGAGCATCTGATGGGGCTGGAGCGGTCGGTCGTGGAGATCATCCCGGATGCCGATCACAGCTTCCGGGTGCCGAAGCGGACCGGCACCACCCAGCGGGAGGTACTGCGGGCAATGGCGGGGCGCACGGCCCGGTGGATCGAGGGCCTGGGGTGACGAAGACCCCCCTCGATCTAGATGATTAGCCCGAAAAAGCTGTGGACAGTGATCAGTGACCAGTATAAACAAACATAAACTAGCAACTAGCAACTAGCAACTAGCAACTAATCGGCTAGCGGCCTTGCTCCAACCGGGCGATCTTGTCCAGCCTGCGGCGGTGGCGCTCCTCCCCCGAGAAGGTGGCGCCCAGGAAAGCCTCGACCAGCTCCTCCGCCACGTTCGATCCGACCACCCGGCCGCCCAGGCACAGGACGTTGGCGTCATCGTGCTCGACCCCCTGGTGGGCCGAGTAGTGATCGTGGGCGAGCGCAGCCCGTACTCCCGTGACCTTGTTGGCGGCGATGGCGGCGCCGACCCCCGACCCGCAGACGATTATGCCGCGGTCGGCTTCTCCGCGCTGCACTGTCTCCGCCACCGCGATCGCCACGTCCGGGTAGTCGACTGCGGCGGTGGAGTGGGTGCCCAGGTCGATCACGTCGTGGTCGCTCCCGAGGATCGAGGCAAGGTGCTCCTTAAGCGGGTAGCCGGCATGGTCAGCGCCGATCGCGACTCTCAACTCACTCCCTAGAACGGCAGGTCCGGAGGATACCGGCTCCCCATCCTCCCGGCGGATCCAACGGTGACGAGAAGCCGCCGGCATGCGGCATGGGTTGTACGGCACCCTTGAGTAACCGGGCTTCACGGCCGCGGCGTGCCGCATAACATGAATACTTTGGTATGCTGTTTATATGCGTAAGCGACGTGTCACGGTAACGGTGGACGAGGATCTTCTCGAAGAGGCCAACGCGGCTGTGGGTGACGGCCGGGCCCGATCGGTGAGTGAGTGGGTGGCGGGTGCCATGGCACAGCGGCGGGCCAGGGAGCGGCGCCTTACGGTGCTCAGCGAGTTGGTCCGCGACTACGAGGCGTCCCACGGGGTCATCACCGAGGACGAGATGGCCGAACAGGCGCAGCGGGATAGGGATGCCGCCGCGGTAGCCCGGATGGCGGTCCGCCAAGCCGGATGAGCATCATCTTGGACGCGGGCGCGTTTGTAGCGCTTGAGCGTGGTGATCGTGCGATGTGGCGCCGCCTCAAAGCAGCCCTGCTGGCAGGAAGTCCGCCGGTGACCCACGGCGGTGTGACCGCCCAGGTTTGGCGCGGCGGAACCGGTCACCAGACTCGCCTCGCCCGCGCCCTGAAGGCGGTCGAGACCGTTCCCCTCGACGAAGAGTTGGGCCGTCGGGCCGGTGTACTGCTCGCTCGCTCGGGACTGAGCGACGCAATCGACGCAGCCCTGGCGGCCATGGCCGCTCACGGTGATCGGATCATCACTTCAGATCCCCTTGACCTCGCCGCACTCGTCGCCGTGAGCAACCGCCGGGTCGATGTCGTTCCGGTTCCGTAACCGGCCTGCGCCCGGTCAGAGTCCCTTCGGAAGAAGTCGCGAACGGCGTCCCTGAGAACCCGCGGATCGGTAGGTTGATCCGGTTCCAGCCCGAGCCGCGGTGAACCTTAGGTTCAGGGCGCGCTGGGGCGCGTTGTGAGCCTTAGGTTCAGAGAGTGGTTGGTGGTGCGGTCGTGACGCCGGGAATCGCCATGGGCGCTCACTCCTAGAATCAGGGCAATGGCAGAGTTCCAACTCCGGCCTCTGGACACGGGCGGGGTGCTAAAAGAGTCCTTTGGCGCCTACCGCCACCGTTTCGGCACGCTGATCGCCACCGCCGCAGTGCTCGACCTTCCCTACGCCGTGCTCTACTACCTGCTGGCGGACGATCCTCCTCCGCTTTCCGCCCTACCGACCAACGAGGAACTCTCGACGTTCGTCGGGGCTCTTGGGCCCTGGTTGGTGATACGCCTGCTGATCACGAGCGTCCTGTTCGCGGCGGTCATCCGGACGGTCGGCGAGACCTATGCGGGTGTCGAGTCGTCGTGGCGCGAGACCACCGCCGCCGCCATCAGCCGGATGGTGTCCCTGGCCGTGGTGACGGTCCTGTTCTGGTCGGGGGTCACGCTCGGTTCGGCCATGTTCGTGTTCCCCGGGTTGTTCCTCGTCGTGGCCTGGAGCGCCACGCTGAGCGCCGTCATCATCGAAGGGGCCGGGCCGCTCACCGCCTTCGCCCGCTCCTGGGTGATCACCGCCGGGCGCCGGATGGCCATCTTCGGCATCCTGGCCACCACCTCGGCGCTGGTCGTGGTGGCCAACCTGATCCTCGTGGTGATCCTGGTGGAGGTGTTCGGCTTCCTGCTGGGTCCGTCCGGCTCGTTGCTGGCATCGGAGATCGTCTGGGTCCTCACCCAGCCCTTCATCGCCGTGGTGCTGGCGGTTCTCTATCTCGAGCTGCGGGTTCGCAAGGAGGAACTGGACACCGACTGGCTCTCGCTGCAGATCTCTGCGACCTCCTTCGACAGCTGAGGGCGGCCTGAATGCGGGGACGGCCGGCCTGCTGACTCCGATCAGGCGGTTCGCTGCGAGCCGGCGGGCCGAAAAGGACGTTTCCCCGTACCCCCCCGGCGGGGTATCCTGACGGGTGGGCCGGTTCCACTCCGTTCCGCAAGCCCGCTTCGTTCGCAAGCCCGCAACCCTCCGCAAGGATGCATCCGACCCATGAGCGCTACCGAGACCGCGGTAACCCTCCGCCCGCCCGTACGTGAAGAACGGGTCGAGGTCGACCCTGACCTGCTCGATTCCACCCTGGAGTACATCCGTCCGGCCCTCCAGTACGACGGCGGCGACCTGATCCTGGAGGGGGTGGACGAGGACGGGACCGTGAACCTGAACCTGGTCGGGGCTTGTAGTGGATGTCCGATGTCGATGATGACGCTCACTGCGGGTATCGAGCGGATCCTCAAGGACCGGGTCCCCGGCGTCACCGCCGTCAACGCCACTTGAGCCGACCCTGCCTTCCGGTGCCGTATCGGGGCGTGTAGCAATGCCGACCGGGGTCAGCCGAACAACCGCTGAGCCTCCAGAGGTGGGCGAATGGGTGGACCGGGTTCGCAAGGGCGACCGGCGGGCCCTGGCTCAGGCCATTACCGCGACGGAGGAGGGCCCTGCGGCGGCGGGCGATCTGCTGGAGGCATTCACCGCGCTAGCCGGCGGGGCTTCGAGGATCGGCATCACCGGCGCACCGGGTGTGGGCAAGAGCACCCTTGTCTCCGCCCTGATCTCCACCATCCGGACGGAGGGGCGGACGGTGGCCGTGATCGCCGTCGACCCCTCCAGCCCCCTTACGTCCGGGGCGCTCCTGGGCGACCGGATCCGCCTGCAGGACCACGTCGACGATCCCGGCGTGTACGTGCGGTCGGTGGCGGGACGGGGCCACCTGGGAGGCCTGTCGGAGGCGGTTCCCCGCATCGCCACGGTGCTGGACGGGGCCGGCTTCGACCTCCTGCTGATCGAGACGATCGGCGTGGGCCAGTCCGAGGTCGAGGTCATGCACCATGTGGACACCACCGTGGTGGTGGTGACGCCGGGGTGGGGCGACAGCGTCCAGGCCGCCAAGGCCGGAGTGCTCGAGATCGGGGACGTGTACGTGGTCAACAAGGCCGACCTGGTGGGCAGCGCGTCGGCGCGGCGGGACCTCGAGGTGATGCTCGCCATGGGTCCGGTGCGGTCCTGGAAGCCTCCGGTCCTGGAAACGGTGGCCACCGAGGGTGTCGGGGTAGGCGAGCTATGGCGAGCCGTCCAGGATCACCGGCGTCACCTCAGGGGATGAAGGGCTGCCCGGTCGCGGGATCCTCCGGCTCGCCGGGGCGTTCGGGCCGGTCCTGTCCGATCTAGCGAGCCCACCCATATAACCTGTCGGAACCCACAGCGAGGAGTGTCTTGGAATACGCGTCGTACACCACCCATGATGCGGTCGGGCTGGTAGAGCTGACCCGCCCTCCGGTCAACGCGATCTCCGCCGAGGTCGTTCGCGATCTGGACCAGGCGCTCGATCGGGCGTCCGATCCGGGCGTCCGGGCGGTGGTGATCACCGGCCGCCCCCACTTCGCGGCCGGTGCCGACATCAACAGGTTCAAGCAGGCGCACGAGGAAGGCGCTGACGCCCGGTCGCTGGAGGCGGACCGGCTGGGAGCCCTGGTCCGTCGGATGGAGTTGATGACCAAGCCGATCATCGCGGCCGTGTTCGGCTACGCGCTGGGCGGAGGCCTGGAGCTGGCGATGGGCGCCGACTTCCGCTACCTGGCCGAGGACGCCAAGGTCGGCCAGCCCGAGATACTGCTCGGGATCATGCCGGGTGCGGGCGGAACCCAGCGCCTCACCCGCCTGGTGGGGTTCAACCGGGGCCGGGAGATCATCTATTCGGGCCGCCACGTAGGCGCCGAGGAGGCGCTCGCCATCGGGTTGGCCGACAAGGTGTTCCCGTCCGAGACCCTGCTGGAGTCGGCGCTCGAGTACGCGGCCACCCTGGCCGCCGGGCCGTCCGTTGCGCTGGGAATGGCGAAGCGGGCCATCAACGAGGGGTGGGGACGCCCGATGGATGAGGCTCTCGCGGTGGAGGCGGAGGTCTTCGACACGGTCTTCGCCAGCGACGACGCCCGGGAAGGGGTGTTGGCCTTCCTGGAGAAGCGATCGGCGGGGTTCAAGGGCACGTGAACCGGGCGTTCCGGGCCGCCGCGGGGCAGATGGTGGCGCTCGCGGTGCTGGCGGGCCTCGTGGTACCGGCCTGCGGCGGGGAGGAGAACCCCGACGGCTACGACGGTGCGATCGACTGCGGGACTCCCGCATGGTCTTGGGAGACCGAGCACGACCGGACCTACGAGGCGGAGCCGACCCCTTACGACGCCATGGTGAGCTTCGCGTCCGCCTATGACGACCGGTCCCCCTACGTGCACGTGGACAGTGCCCGGACCGCCACCGTGGTGATCGACGGCGCCGAGGTGGTGTTCGTGCGCGTGCTGGAGCTGGCCACCGAGACCTTCGCCGCCGTGGACGCCCACGGATGCGCCGGCTTCGAGCATCCCGTCGCGGGCTAATTGCCGGTCGGATCGGATACCGGACAACTGACCTCTGACCACTAACCGAGATCGGTGCCGGCCTCGATCCTTCGCTTGAGCGCGGCCAGGTTCCTGGCCCAAACACGTCTCAGCACCACCCGGCCCACCAGGGCTGCGGCCGGGCCTCCGAACAGCCACGGGAAGCGGATCCGCTCGCGCCACACCAGCGAGGTCCGTCCGGGGCTCGGCGAGGAGAGCTCGAAGCGGCCCTCGCCCCGGAAGAGGCCCGTGTGCCGGCCGGCCACCGAGAGCATGGGTTCGATCTCGGTGATCTCGAAACGGTCGGTGGTGCGGAGCGGACCGACCCGGGTGTCGATCAGCAACACCGTGCCGGGGCCCTCCCGCTGGTCGGTCCCGAAGCGGATGGCGTGGGCATCCTCCATCCATTCGGTGTGGGCGGCGAAGTCGGTCACCTCGGCCCAGACCCGATCCACCGGCGCGTCGATCTCCACCGGGATTCCGGTGCGGACCTCCGACCACCCGGCTATCCATCCGCACAGGCGACAGGACCGGTCCGTCAACCGCACAGCTCCCGGGCCAGGGGGGTCGGGTTGACGGCCCCCCCGCGGTCGGGGTGGAACTCCCAATGCAGGTGCGGGATGTGGGCGGGGGCGTTGCCGGTCGTGCCGACGGTTCCGAGCGGCTCCCCGCGGGACACCATCTGGCCGACCGCCAGACCGGGGGCCCACGCGTCGAGGTGGGCGTAGTAGTAGCGGTCACCCCCCAGCCCATCCAGCCAGACGGCGATGCCGCCCCTTGTGGTGTTCGACAACCGATGGATGCTCCCGTCCTCCACCGCCACGACCGGGGTGCCCCGGTCGGCCAGCATGTCCACACCCTCGTGCGTCCTCCCACCCGAACGGGGCGCACCCCAGGTGTCGGTGAAGCTGTGGAACCCGTCCACCGGGCAGGCCATCCCACCGGAGGGAGGATCGCCCGTTACCGGATCGTCGGCAGGAACGGTCGTGGGACGTGCCAGGGTGGTGTCGGTGACGGTGATCTCCGTGGTGGTCGTCGTGGGCTGCGTGGTGGTGGGAGCGGTGGTCACGGCGACCGTGGTGGTAGTGGACGAGGTGGTGCTGGTGGCCTGGCGCGCCGCTTCCGCCTCAGCCTCCGCCCGGGCGCGGGCCTCCGCCTCCGCCTGGGCCTGGGCTCGGGCCTCGGCCTCAGCCTGGGCCTGGGCTCGGGCCTCGGCTTCCGCCTGGGCGATCTCCTCCGCCCGGCGCTCCTCGAGGCGGAGATAGGCCTCCTGGCCGGCGGCGAGGCGCTCGCTCAGACCGACCGACAGTTCCTCCATTTGAGCAAGCACTTCCTGCTGCTCTCCGCGGCTGAGGCGCAGGGCCTCGGCGGACTCGTTCAGCTGGCGGGTCAGCAGCTCCAACGCGTTGAAGAGCACCTGGTCCTGCTCCCGGGCGTCGTCGAGGTACTCGGTCCTGATGTCGATGTCGGCGAGCGAGGTGGAGATCATCAGGGCTGCCAGGTCGTTCACGGCCGCGCCGCTCATGTAGAGGTCCACGGCTCGCTCCCGGATCTGGTCCTGGAGCCGTCTCTGCTCCACCCCGTAGCCGGCAATCGATGACTCCAGGCCGCTGATGCGGAACGCGAGGTCGGCTTCGGCCGCCCAGGCCGCCTGGTACTCGTCGGTCAGCTGCTGGACCTCGGCCCGGATGCGGGCCAGCTCCGCCTCGACCCGGACCATTTCCTCCTCGGTGGTCTGTGCCGGCGCCGGTATCGCCGCAGCGGACACGGCCAGCACCAGCGCCGTGACCGCCAGGAGCGACGTTCGTCGGGGGTTGGCCCAGGTCACGTGCCCACCGCGTCCCTGACGGCCTCGATGCGCGCGGGCTCGTCCCCGGCTCCCTCGCCGTGTTCGAGAGTGATGGTTCCCTGGCCGGCCAGGTGTCGCAGATGGGCAAGCGCCGAGCCCGCAGCGGCGGGACGCAGCCGGGGATCGACTTCGCCGTACACCGCCTGGACCACCGCTCGGACCGTGCGGGCGCCATCGCGGACCGCCCGGAGGATCTGGGCTTCCCGGTCCCGGCGGTGGGCGATGTAGTCGGCGATGACGTCCGCGGCGTCGTCGATCGGATCGCCGTGGCCGGGGAGGAGGCGTTCGGGCCGGAGTGCCCGGATCCGGTCCAGCGACCGGAAGTAGTCGCCCATTTCCTGGACCAGCACGGTCGATCCGCCGATGATGTGGTCGCCTGTGAAGACCGTGGAACCCATCCGGAAACAGAGGTGGTCGGTCGTGTGGCCGGGAGTGTGGACGGCGGCCAGGACGGCCTCACCGAAGCGGAGCCGGTCGCCGTCCCGTAGGCGGCGGCTTGGGCTGAACTCCGGTCCGGGCGCGTAGCCATAGGTGTGGACGCCGAGCTCGGCGGCTAGCGAGCCGGCCAGGGGAGCATGGTCGGGATGGGTGTGGGTCACCACCACCGCCCGGAGGCGGAGATCTCCGATGGCGCCGACGATGGCGCGGCGGTGGGACTCCTCCTTCGGTCCGGGGTCGAGGACCACGCAATCGGCGCCCGACACGATCAGGTATGTGTTGGTTCCCGGTCCGGTCATCGGTCCGGGGTTGGGGGCGAGCAGCCGGTGGACTCCGGTCACTCGATAATGACCACGCGCGGCTGCAGTAACCGAACCCCCAGACGGCGGAGCCCCTCGCGGACGAAGGGAACCATCAGGGCGAAACCCACCGCGTCGGTCAGGAAGCCGGGCGTGAGCAGTAGCGCTCCACCCACCAGCACCAGGGCGCCATGGACCAGCTGCCGACCCGGGAGAGCGCCCGATGCCAGGTCGGTCTGGAGGCGGCGCCAGACCGAGAAGCCCTGCTGCCGCACCAGGAAGGCGCCGGCTATGGCCGTGATGATGATTCCCAGCACCAGCCAGCCCAGCCCGACCCGCCGCTCCACGTAGACGAACAGCACCAGCTCGAGGATCGGTACCACGATGAAGGCGGTACCCAGAATGAGTCCCATGGGGCCAGCTTATTCCCCGGACCCCATTATTCGATGTCCAATCCGAGATGCCCGGAAGCGCAGCGTCGACGGCACCACCCTTCCCCGGTTTTTCGGCACCCCCCCGGCCTCGGGTCAGGCCGCCGGTATCATTGTTCGATGCCCGACCTGCGCCGCCTTCCCTCGGTTGGTGCGCTGGTGCATGATCTGCTCGCCGGGGTCGAGGACGGCTTGCCGGTGGCGCTGGCCACCGAGATCGCCCGGCGCAGTATCGACGAAGCCCGCGCCAGCGCCTTGGAAGGCCGCTCCGTGGACCCGGCGGCGACCGCCCGTCGTGAGGCCGCGCGCCTGTCCAGGACCCGTTTGCGACGGGTCGTCAACGCCACCGGTGTGATCCTCCACACCAACCTGGGCCGAGCACCCCTTCATCCGTCCGCCGCCGAGGAGGCCCGCCGGGCGGCCACGGGCCACGGCAACCTGGAGTTCGACCTGGACGCGGGGCGCCGCGGTTCGCGCGGCGCCTACCTGTCCCGGCTCATGGCGCACCTGGCCGGCGCCGAGGCTGCCCTCGTGGTGAACAACAACGCCGCCGCCCTCTTCCTGGTTCTCAACACGCTGGCCGCCGGCCGCCCGGTTCCGGTCTCCCGGGGCGAGCTGATCGAGATCGGAGGCTCCTACCGGTTGCCCCGGCTGATGGCGGCCTCGGGAGCGCAGCTGGTGGAGGTCGGTACCACCAACCGGACCCGTATATCCGACTACGAGGAGACGATCGACGGCGCCGCCATGCTGCTCAAGGTCCATCCGTCCAACTACCGGGTGGTGGGGTTCGCGGAGCAGGCCACCGTCGAGCAGCTGGTCGGCCTGGGCGGGCGCCTCGGCCTGCCGGTGGTCTACGACGTGGGAAGCGGGCTCCTGGACACCGAGGTCCCATGGCTGGAGGGGCCGCCCCCCGCCTGGATCGGCGACGAGCCCGGAGTCCGGCAGGTGCTGGCCGAGGGTGTCGACCTCGTGACCTTCTCGGGCGACAAGCTGTTCGGCGGATGCCAGGCCGGGATCATCACGGGGCGGGCCGATCTGGTGGCGCGACTCAAGGCCAACCCGGTGGCCAGGGCGGTCCGGGTGGATGGCTCCGCCATCGCCGCCCTGACCCGCACCGCCGAGCTCTACGCCGAGGGGAGGGGCAGCGAGGTCCCGTTCTGGGAGATGGCCGGCCGTTCCGTAGCCACCCTGACCGAGCGGCTCAACGGGCTCGCCTCCCTCGCCGGCATAGTCCCCGACGTGCGGATGTCGGAGGCCGTGGCGGGCGCCGGGTCGGTTCCCGGCATGGCCGTTCCCTCGCCGGTGCTGGTGCTGGAAGGCCGCGGCGAGGACCTCTGGCCGGCCCTGGTCGGGTCGGATCCGCCCGTGGTGGCCCGCCGGGCGGCCGGTGACCTTCTCATCGACCTCAGGGCCGTCGACGCAGACGAAGACGCCGTCGTGGCCGCCGCCTTGCGGGCCCTATGCCGGTCGTAGGTACCGGCGGTCACGTCGATCACGGCAAGTCCACCCTCGTCCAGGCCCTGACCGGGCGCGACCCGGATCGCTGGCGCGAGGAGAAGGAGCGGGGGCTGACCATCGACCTGGGGTTCGCCTGGGCGAGAATCGGCGGCCAGGAGGTCTCCTTCGTGGACGTTCCCGGCCACGAGCGGTTCATGAAGAACATGCTCGCGGGCAGCGGGGGCTTCGACGTGGCGCTGCTGGTGGTGGCCGCCGATGAGGGATGGATGCCCCAGTCTGAGGAGCACCTGGCCGTCCTCGACCTGCTCGACATCCGCCACGGGCTGGTGGCGCTGACCAAGACCGACCGGGCGGACACCGATCTGGTCGAGCTCGCCACGCTGGAGGTCGAGGAACGGCTGTCGGGCACCTCCCTTGAGGGGTGCCCCATAGTCGGCGTGTCGGCGGTGACCGGGGACGGCCTGGACGCTCTCCGGGCGGCGCTGGCGGAGGCGATCGCCGGGATGCCCGCCGAGCGCAGCGACCGCACCCGGCTGTGGATCGATCGCGTGTTCCCGATGGCAGGCGCCGGCACGGTGGTGACCGGCACTCTCGTCGGCGGATCCATCGCGGTGGGCGACGAGGTGGAGGTCCTCCCCGGCGGCGTCACGGGACGGGTGCGCTCGTTGCAGGCTCACGAGGCGGAGCGGGACCGGATCGGAGCCGGAACCCGGACCGCGGCCGGCGTGGCCGGACTCGACCGCAGGAGGGTGGCCCGGGGGTGGATGCTGGGTCGGCCCGGTGAGTGGGTGCCGAGCGATCGGTTCCTGGTGACCCTCCGCACCGCCCGATACGTGGACCACCCCCTGTCGAGGCGAGGGGCCTACCAGATGCACCTGGGTAGCGGGGCCTGGCCGGTGCGCCTCTTCTCCGTCGGCGAGATCGACGACCGGACCGTGGGCGTGCTCCGAACCGAGCAGCCGGTGCCGGTCCGGATGGGTGACCGGTTCGTGCTGCGCGACGTGGGAAGGCGCCTGATCGTGGCCGGAGGGCAGGTCGTGGAGCCGGTGGCGCCGCGCAAGGGACGCGACGCCCGTCGGGCCGCCGCCGCTCTCCAGCCCGTTCTCGGGATGGACCCCGACCGGCGCGCCGGCGCGTTGCTCGCATGGCGCGGCGCCGAGAGCCCGGCGGTGCTGGCCGCCCATTCGGGAGGAGGCAGGCCCGACCGGGGGGTGGTGGCGGGCCGGTCCCTGCTGAGCGAGGCCCATGCCGACCGGCTGGCGCGGCGGGCCCGGACCATCGTGGCCCGTTTCCACGCGGACAATCCCCTGCGTCCGGGGATGCCCAAGGCGAGCCTGGCCAGCGCGCTAAGGGTCGACATCGACACCCTGGCCGCCGTGCTCCCGTTCGACGATCGGCTCGGGCAGCGGGCGTCAGTGGTGGCGCTGGCGGGGTTCCTTCCGGAGCTGGATGGGTCCGAGGAGGAGGAGTGGGAGCGGATCCGGAGTGGCCTCGAGTCGGCGGGCCCGACGGTGCCCAGGCTGAAGGAGATGGAGATCGACCCCGAACTCCTGCATGCGCTGCTCAGGGAAGGGCGTTTGGTCAGGATCTCCGATGAGTTGGTCTACCTGCCCGGCCAGGTGGAGGGGCTGGTCGCCCGGCTGGCTGATCTTCCGGACCGCTTCACGGTGGCGGAGTTCCGGGACGCCACCGGGCTGACCCGGAAGTATGCGGTTCCGTTCCTGGAATGGGCCGACCGGCGCGACATCACCACCCGCCACGGGAACGAGCGTTCCGTCAACCTCTAACCGGGATCAGACTGCGAGCAACTCCCGCCGCTCCGCCTCGGTGTATCCGCCCCAGATCCCGAACGGCTCGCGGATGCTGAGGGCGTAGTCGAGGCACTCCTGTTTGACCGAGCATGCATTGCACACTGCCCGGGCCCTGACTTCTCTCCGCTCCCGGTCGTCCTTCCTCTCGAAGGTGCTGGGGGGGAAGAAGAGGTGTGAGTAGTTGTTACGACATCGCGCGTGGAGATGCCATGAGTCGTCGTAGTCCATGCGTGGACCGCCTCCTACTCCGCCTGAGTTGTACCTGGAAAGTACCAGTGGAAACACCCCCCTGGAAGGGGTGTTTTTCGCGCTCTCGGAGCAGTAGCCGGTGGCCAGTGGCCGGGTGTCGCCGCCACACGCTATCGTAACCAGTGACTAACGACTAGTAACTAGCAACTAGCAACTAGCAACTAAACCGGATCCACCTCGAGAACCGCGCCGTCAACCGCTCGCACCACCACCGGATCACCCGGATCGAGGCCCGCCTCTCGATGGGCGGTGGCCTGCCACCGGGCGCCCTCCACCTCAACGACCCCGTCGGGGTCGAAGCGGGTGACGGCCACGCCCGACCGGCCGATCAGGTGGCGGCGGCCCATGGTCGGGGTGGAGAAGCGAGCCCGAGCGACCGTCCGGATGCCTATCACGTAGAAGGCGGTCACCGAGATCGTGACCACCGTCACGATCCACCACGACGGTTGGATCTGGGGAGCGGCGTCGGTGAAGTAGAGGCCTCCCACCAGCATCGCCACGGCGCCCAGGGCGGTCAGCGGCCCCGCCCGGCCCCGCTGGAAGTCGGCTGTGAGGAACCAGACCCCGGCCAGGGCCAGCCCCACAGCCCATCCCCGGAGCGGGAGGACGGCCAGGCCGTAGCCGCTGATCAGCAGCATGAGGGCCGCCACGCCGGCGGCGATGCCCGGCCCCAGGGCGTAGAACTCGAACACCACGACCGCCAGGCCGGCCACCAGGAAGAAGAAGGCCGCCTCCACGCCGGTGGCCACCTGCAGCAGCCTCACCCCGATGGAGGGCTCGTAGAAGACCGTCTCGATGGCGGCGGCGCCGTCCCCGGTGGAGCGCAGCGTGCGCAGGGTGACCAGCTCGCCCCGTACCTGGACGGTGCGGCCCTCCAGTTCCACCAGCAGGTTGCTGATCGAGGGCGCCACGATCTCCACGAGACCCTCGGTCGGCTCGGCCACCGTGAAGGCAGACGCGGCGAGGCCTTCGAGCGGTCCGGTCCGGTCCGGTTGGCGTGCGGCGTCGCCGGCCACCACCGGTTGCGTGTACCCGATCCGCACTCCGGGAGCTGCCGCCTTGATCGGGGCGGCGGCCAGCAGCTGAGCGGCGCCGCCGAACGCCGAGGCCGGCGCCGGCCCCACCCACACCACCAGCGGTAGGGGCGGGTCGGCGACCCGGGCTGCCAGATGGGGCAGGCCGCCCGAGAGGGTGGCGCGGGAGTCCAGCTGTATGACGGCGGCGGTGGCGCCTCCGCGGGCGGCGGCCTCCACCCGGTCCGAGACGAAGTCGAGAGCGGGCCCGTCCAGGTTGCCGCTGACCTCGATGATCTCTATGTGACCGCCCGGCTCGTCCCCCATGACCGGGCTTCCGAGAACCAGGAGGAACGAAACGATGAGAAGAAGGGGGATGATGCGGGAGACCACGGGCCGCGATGTTAGAGGGTACGCGTGTTGCCCCCGCCCGATGGTCGCAAGTGGCCTCTGGCCGCTGGGTTGTTGCAGAGCCCGGAGGCCCCCTCTGATAGTTCAGCACTCCCCTGACCTCCGACCTGCGACCACTGTCCACTGACCACTGACCACTGACCACTGACCACTGACCTGCATGGACTCGCTACAGTTCAACACGTGAGAGTTCTGCTCGTATCCGACGCCTCCTGGGTGCGGAACCAGGTGAGGGCCGCCCTGAGCGGATCGGCCGAGATCGTGGAGGTAACCGATCCCTACCAGGTCGAGACCGCCGCGGCGGGCATCGATCTGTCGATCGTGGACATGCAGGTCGGCTCCATGGGGGGCATGGCGATCACGCGGGCTCTCAAGGCAGTAACTCCCGCCACCGGGCCGATCGTGCTGCTCCTCGACCGTTCGGCCGACGCCTTCATCGCCAAGCGGGCCGGCGCCGACGGGTGGCTGGCCAAGCCCTTCAGCGCCCAGGCACTGAGGAGGACGCTGGCGGAAGTGGCTCCCGTGGGGGCGACCGGCTGAGACGATCTCCGCCCCCGGTGTCCGGATGATGGACACCTACCACTTGACGCTATGGGTCATCTTTTCCCTGTGCCTTCTGGCGTCCGGATTCCTATCGGGTAGCGAGACGGCGCTGACCGCCGTGGCACGGGAGCGGGTCCAGCAGCTGGCCGCTACGGGCAGGCGCGGGAGGCGGCTGGAGGGCCTGGTCGACGACCTGGAAGGCTCGATCGGCACCATCCTCGTCGCCAACAACTTCGTCAACATCCTGGCGACGTCGGTGGCGACCGCGCTGGCATTCCAGCTGGTGGGCGAGACGTGGGGAACGATCCTGTCGACCGTGGTGGTGACCATCCTGGTGCTGGTGATCGGGGAGGTGACTCCCAAGACGCTGGCGGCCCGCTATCCGGAGCGGTACGGGATGACCGTGGCGGTTGCCGTGTGGGCCCTGGCGGTTGCGATCAGGCCCATCGCCGGGGTGTTCATCGGCCTCGGGCAGGGAATCCTGCGGCTGCTCCGCCTTCCTGCTCGGGACGATACGGGCGTCACGCCGGCCGACGTGCGGGCGCTGGCCGTGCTCGGGGAACGGGGCGGCGAGATCGAGCCGGGCGAACGGGAGATCATCGAGCGCCTCTTCCAGAAGGCCGACCAGCCGGTCCGCGATGTGATGACGCCGAGGGTCGACATCGTGGCCCTGGCCCTGCCGGTCACCTCGTCCGACGTTCGGGTAGAGGTGGCGAGAACGGCCCACTCCCGCTTTCCGGTGGTCGGCGAGGAGGGGAATCCGGACTCGATCCTGGGGATCCTCTACGCGAAGGATGTGCTCAGCCACACCGAGGAGCTCGATAGCCACCGGATCTCGGGCCTGCTCAGGACGCCCTACTACGCGCCGGAGAGCGCCTCGGTGATGCGGGTCCTGGAAGACCTGCGCGTCCGGCGGATCGGCTTCGCCATCGTCACCGATGAGCATGGGGGAGTGGACGGGCTGGTGACGATCAAGGATCTGGTCGGGGAGTTGGTGGGTGAACTCCAGGACGAGTACGACCCGCGGGTGCCGACGATCCTGCCGATCGGGTGGCAGGTGTGGCTGGCGGATGGGCGGACCCCGATAGACGAGCTGGAGGAGGCAACCGGCGCCGAGATCGAGGACGGACCCTATTCCACCGTGGCCGGACTGTTCCTGAGCCTGTTCGGGAACATCCCGGCGGAGGGCGACAGCATCGGCTACGAGGGACTCCGGCTCACGGTGCTGACCATGGACCGGCGCCGCGTCTCCAGAATCAGGGTGGACGCGACCGAGAGGGCCCAACCTCCTGCGTAGGCGGAGGGTGGGGTGTCCGCCGACCGGGGGACCGGGTATGCTTGTCGCTCACACGGGCAGTGGCGCAGCTTGGTAGCGCGCTTCGTTCGGGACGAAGAGGTCGTGGGTTCAAATCCCGCCTGCC
>WTGW01000216.1 GCA_011523395.1 Acidimicrobiia bacterium | reverse complement strand
TCTCCCCCCGGTTGGCGACCAGGAGGGAGTCCATGCTCAGGCTCTGCTTCGGCACGAGGGTCTCAGGAGGGTGCTGAAAGAGACGGGGATAGCTTGGCCCGCGATCCTGTCACCAGGGGTCTATTGCCGGACATCGGGCCAACGGGACATTTTCAGTACTTTCCCTAGAGCGGGATGTTGCCGTGCTTCTTGGGCGGTAGCGAGTCACGCTTGTCGCGGAGCATGTCGAACGCCTTGATGAGAAGCACCCTGGTCTCTCGGGGCTCGATGACGCTGTCCACCAGGCCCAATTCGGAAGCCACGTAGGGGTTGGCGAAGCGGTCCTCGTACTCCTCCACGAGATCGTCCCGCTTGGCATCGGGGTCGGCGGCGGTGGCGATCTCCTTGCGATGGATGATGTTGACCGCACCCTGGGCGCCCATCACGGCGATCTCGGCCGACGGCCAGGCATAGACCAGGTCGGCGCCCACGCCGCGGGCGTTCATGACCAGGTACGCGCCTCCATAGGACTTGCGGGTGATCACGGTGACCCTGGGGACGGTCGCCTCGCAATAGGCGTAGAGCAGCTTGGCGCCGTGGCGGATGATGCCGCCGTGCTCCTGCTCCACACCGGGCAGGAACCCGGGCACGTCCACGAACGTGATGATGGGAATGTTGAAGGCATCGCACATCCGGACGAACCGGGCCGCCTTCTGCGAAGCCCCGATGTCCAGCGTGCCCGCCAGATGGCTCGGCTGGTTCGCCACGATGCCCGTGGAGTGACCGGCCAAGCGGGCCAGCCCCACCACGATGTTCCGGGCCCAGTGCTCGTGGACCTCGTAGAACTCGCCGTCGTCCACCACCGACTCGATGATCTCCACCATGTCGTAGGGTTGGTTGGGCGAGTCGGGGATGATCGAGTCCAGCCGGTCGTCGGCCCGGTCCGGTGGGTCGTCGGGCGGGAAGTAGGGGGGCGGCGTCATGTTGTTCTGGGGAAGGAACGACAGCAGGTAGCGGACGTCGTCCAGGGCATCGGCGCCGGTCTCGGAGACGAAGTGCGTGACTCCCGAGATGGAGGCGTGGGTGTTGGCGCCGCCCAGGTCCTCGAAGGTGACTTCCTCGCCGGTGACCGCCTTGATCACGTCCGGACCGGTGATGAACAGGTGGCTGGTGCCGCCCACCTGGTAGACGAAGTCGGTGATGGCGGGGGAGTAGACCGCCCCTCCCGCGCACGGGCCCATGATGACCGACACCTGGGGGATCACCCCGGAGGCCATCACGTTCCGATAGAAGATCCTCCCGTAGCCGTCCAGCGACTGCACGCCCTCCTGGATGCGCGCACCGCCGGAGTCCTTCAGCCCGACCACCGGAGCCCCGACCTTCATGGCCATGTCCATGACCTTGGTGATCTTGTCGGCCACGGCCTTGCCGAGGCTCCCGCCGAAGACAGTGAAGTCCTCGGCGAACACGAAGACGGTCCGGCCGTTGACGGTTCCGTAGCCTGTCACCACGGCATCCCCGAGCGGGCGCCGGTCCTCGAGCCCGAAGCCGCGCGACTGGTGACGCACGAAGGTGTCGATCTCTTGGAAGCTCCCCTGGTCGAGGAGGAGCGCGATCCGCTCCCGGGCGGTCAGCTTGCCCTTCTCGCGCTGGCGGTCCACGGCGCGGCGGGATCCTCCGCCCTCGGCTTGGCGGCGGAGTTCTCGAAGCTGTTCGATGCGCTGCTCGGTTCCCAAAGTCGTCCGGCTCTCAGTGGTCGTCCTGCCGTTCCGGCGGCGTTCAAGGTTAGGCGTTACACACGTCCGCAACGATTCTCCGCGCGCGGAGCCAGACGCGTCACCGTACGTCCCGGCGCCGGTGCCGGGGCCGCGTATCCTTCGAACTCGACCCTTAGACCCGGACCGGCTGCCGATGGCTACACCCTACGAGACGCTGATACTCGACCGGACCACCTCCACCCAGGACGAGGTGTGGTCCAGGCGCGGATCGATGCCCCTGCTGGTGGTGGCGCGGTCGCAGACCAGGGGGAGGGGCCGCTCGGGTGCGCGCTGGTCGAACGCCCCGCGAGCGCTGGCGGCCTCCCTCGGAGTCCGACCGCACTGGCCGGCCTCCTCATGGCCGCTCCTGACGCTGGTAGCCGGCGTGGCGGCCCTGCGGGCGCTCGGCGATCCGGGACGGGACATGACGCTCAAATGGCCCAACGACCTGATGCGCGGGCGGCTGAAGCTGGGCGGCCTGCTCACCGAGGCCTCGGGCGACGCGGTGGTGGCGGGATGGGGCGCCAACCTGTTCTGGCCCGATGCCCCGGAGGGAACGGGCGCCGTGTTCGACTCCGATCCCGGCCGGGAGGCCGGGGCGGAGATCGCGGAACGGTGGGTCGAGGAGTTCCTGGCACTGGTGGCCGGCGAGCCGGGTGATTGGCCGTATGACGAATACCGCCGTCGATGCTCCACACTCGGGCGACCGGTCACCTGGGTCCCGGACGGCGCCGGAACGGCGGTCGACATCTCACCGGACGGGGGCCTGGTGGTGGAGACGGCTACCGGCCGGCGGACGCTCACCTCGGCAGCGGTCTCGGAGTTGCGGGACAACTGATCCCGACTCCGGCGGTGCGGTCCGTCAATCAGCCCTGGGTCGCGCCATGCCCCGGTGCCCGAGGCGCTCGACACGCCGGCTGAGACAAGGGCCCACGATCGCTCTCCGGCATCGCGTTGAGCCACCTACTCGATTCGAGTGTCTGACCGGGCTACTGGGCGGTTCTGCCGCCGTCCACCGGGAGGGTGGCGCCGGTGACGAAGGCGGCGTCGTCCGATGCCAGGAACAGCGCGGCGCCGGCAATCTCCCTCGGTGTCCCGAGGCGCCCGATCGGGTGCTTGGCGGCGGTGATCTCCAGTCCCCGCTCGAGGCTGCCACCGCCTTGATTGCGCATGAGCGGCTCCATGACCGGTGTGTGGACGGCGCCGGGGCAGAGGGCGTTCACCCTGATCCCAAAGGGAGCGAGGTCGATCGCCATGGCGCGGGTGAGAGCGACCACGGCACCCTTGGCGGCGCTGTAGGCGGAGAAGTTCGCCATCCCGATCAGGGCGGCCACGGATGCCTGGTTGATGATCGATCCGCCGCCTGCGGCCTGCAGGTGGGGGATGGCGGCCCGAGAGGTGAGGTAGACGCCCTTGATGTTGACCGCGAAGCACCGATCCCACTCGTCCTCGTCCGTGTCCAGAACCGTCCCGGACGGTGCCACGCCGGCGTTGTTGAAGACGATGTCGAGGCGTCCGAGGAGTCGGGCGGAGCTGGCAATGGCTCGGGAGACATCGTCCGGCGACGACACGTCGGCGACCACCGGATGGGCCACCCCGCCCGTGGCCGAGATGGCTGAGGCGGCAGCTTCGGCGGCCGGCCCGTCGCGATCGAGTATCGCAACCCCGGCGCCCTCGCTCGCGAACAGCTCGGCGGTGGCCCGGCCGATGCCCGACCCGGCGCCGGTTATGACAGCGGCGCGTCCTCGGAGTCTCATGGCGGGTGATCATACGCCCTTCCGACGGCGGGTTCAGCGGTACCCCCTCCGCTGGCTACGATTGAGCCGTTCGCCGTTTCTGCCCGGGCCCGTACAGG
The DNA here is from genome assembly GCA_011523395.1 of Acidimicrobiia bacterium. GTDB lineage: Bacteria > Actinomycetota > Acidimicrobiia > Spongiisociales > Spongiisociaceae > Spongiisocius. Next base: position 1,873 of record WTGW01000216.1, on the reverse strand, counting down.
AGGTGGCATGGCGGTTCTCCAGCATGAGGGAACGATCGAGATTCTCTATCGTGACTTCGCGATGCCCTCCGGGGCCGGGTTCTCCACCGGCTACCTGTCCCGTCCGGACAGGATCGGCGATTACCCGCTGGTGGTGATGCTGCCCCCGCTCCAGGGGATCACGCCCTTCGTCAAGGACCTTGCCCGCCGGTTGGCGCGCAACGGATACGCCGTCCTCGTCCCCGACCTGACCCGGGGCGCTCATCCCGGGCCCAAGGCTCCGTTCGAAGAGCTGGTCGCCACCTACCACGGGATCCGGGATCGCCGCGCCCTGGCGGATATCGACGACGCGGTGGCCTTCGCGTTCGCCGACCCGGCCGGCTGGGCCCGCCCCGGCAGGATCGGCGTGGTGGGGATCGACGTGGGGGGCCGGTTCGCCATCATCTACGCGGCCCACCGCCAGCGGGCGGTCGGGGCGCTCTGCGTGGCGTATGCACCGCTGGCCGGCGACGAGGAGCGGCGCCTGCCGGTGATCGAGGCCCTGGAGATGCTCCCCATGCCGGTCCTGGGTCTCTACGGGGCGGACGACGACCTGGTACCCGCCGCAGGAGTCGACGAGGCCCAGCGGCTCAACCCTCACGGCAGATGGATCCTGTACGACGGCGTGGGTCACGACTACCTGGATGACGACTCCGGCTCGTACTATCACGCCGCGGCGAGCGACACCCTGGCCCGGCTGTTGCGCTTGCTGACCGCCACGCTCGGATAGGCGCGTGCTGAAAAAGACGAGGGTGGGTTGGCCCGCGACGCCTCCACCGGGGGCTTCGTTGCCGACCATCGGGCCAACTGGACGTTTTTCAGTACCCTCCTAGGCGACAGGCAGGAGCTACCCATGCGCATCTCGATTCTCCTCGGCGGCGAGCCCGTAGGCATATTCAGGACACCGGGGGAAGTGGTTGCCGAAGCAGTGGCCGCCGAGCGGGACGGGTTCAACTCGGCCTGGTGCATCCACTTCAGCCGGGGCATGGACTCGATGACCATGCTGGCCGCGGCGGCACAGCGCACGTCCCGCATCGAACTGGCGGTAGGGGTGGTTCCCACCTACCCCCGCCATCCTGTCGCGCTGGCCCAATCCGCGGCAACCGTCCAGTCCCTGGCGGGAGGGCGGTTCGTGCTCGGGGTGGGCGTCTCGCACCGTCCTGTGATCGAGGGGATGCATGGCCTCGACTATTCGAGCCAGGTGGGCCACCTGCGTGAGTACCTGACCGTTCTGGGAGGACTGCTGGGAGAAGGTGAGGCCAGCTTCGCCGGGGACCACTACCGGGTCGAAGCGGCGATAACCGTGTCCGGCACCTCACGCGTGCCGGTGATCGTCGGGGCTCTGGGGCCGGCGATGTGCCGCCTGGGCGGGGAGTTGGCCGACGGCGTGACCACGTGGTTGGCCGGACCGAAATCTTTGGAAGAGGTGGTGCTGCCCGCCACCAGGGAGGGAGCGGAGGCCGCGGGGAGGACCGCCCCGCGCGTGGTGGCGGGGATTCCGGTGGCGGTGGACGGAGACCGGGGCCGGGCCGAGGCCGCGGTCAACCAGACCTTCAGCTTCTACCGCACTCTCGCCATCTACCAGCGACAATTCGCTCGCGAAGGAGTGGATGGGCCGGCGGATGTGGTCATAACCGGCGACGAGCGGACCGTCCGTTCCCGCATCCGGGCGCTGTTCGAAGCCGGCGCCACCGACGTATGGGCAGTTCCGTTCGACACCGGGATCGGGACCGAAGCTACCCGGGAGCTCCTGGCGGAGCTAGTTGCTAGTTAATAGTTGCTAGTTGCTAGTTATATTAGATTACACTGACCACTGACCACTGACCACTGACCACTGACCACTGACCACTGACCA
>WTGW01000020.1 GCA_011523395.1 Acidimicrobiia bacterium | reverse complement strand
CGACGTCGATGGATCCGGCCCCCTCTACCGAGGAGTCAAAGGAGTAGGCGGTCGCTGGTCGGTGGCCTATAGCTCGTGGCCACCGGCCGGTGCTAGAAGTCGATGCCGCGTATTGCGGCGATGCCTTGGTCATAGGCATGCTTCACGGGGCGCATCTCGGTGACGGTGTCGGCGATCTCGATCAGGCCGTCCGGGGCGTCCCGGCCCGTGACGACCACGTTGACGTTGGCGGGCCGGTTGGCGATCGCTGCGACCACGTCCTCGACCTCGATCCAGCCCCAGTTGATGGGGTAGGTGATCTCGTCCAGGACCACGAGGCGGTGCCTGCCTTCCTCGATTCGAGCCTTGGCGAGGCGCCAGACATCGCGGTTCAGTTCGGCGGATCGTTCCAGATCCTCGCTGTCCCATGAGAAGCCGTCACCCCCTACGTCCCAGTCGACGCCGAGTTGACGGCCCATCTTCTCCTCGCCCACCTTCCAGTCACCCGACTTGATGAACTGGACCACGGCGACCTCCCATCCACGGGCCACGGATCTCATCACCATGCCCATGGCGGCGGTGCTTTTTCCCTTCCCGTCCCCGGTGTTGACTATCAACACGGAGCGGGCCCGGCGGGTGTCGGGGCGGCGCGGGTCGTCGGCGAGGGGTGCGCTGGTCATCGAGTTCCGGTCCTCATGGGGACCACGGCGAGGCCTCCGTTGACGTTGACCACTTCCACGCTAGCCCGGTAGATGGCCCGGATGTGTTCCGGCGTGAGCACCTGGGCCGGAGGCCCGTCCGCCACCACGCGACCCTCCGCCAGCAGTACCAGGCGGTCCGGGAACTGTCCGGCCAGGGTGAGGTCGTGCATGGCCGTGATGATGGTCATCGGCCGCCGGCTGCGCAGGTGGGCGATCAGCTCCAGCGCCTTCTGGCCCTGGCCGATGTCCAGCGCGCCGGTCGGTTCGTCCAGGAGCAGGACGTCCGCCTGCTGGCAGATGGCGCGGGCCAGGGCGACGCGCCGCCGCTCGCCGCCGCTCAACTGTGACAGCATGCGGCTCGCCAGGTTCTCGAGGTCGAGCATGTCCATAGCCAGCCGCGCTTGCGCCAGATCGGCCGCGCCTTCCGATCCCAGGTAGGGGAGATGGGGGGTGCGTCCCAGCAACACGTACTCGATCACGGTCATTCCCCCGGGCATGGCCGGCTCCTGCGGCACCAGCGCCACCGACCGGGCCCGATCCCGGCGCCGGAGCGAGCCGTTGTCCGCGCCATCGAACCGGATGGTGCCCCGATAGGGGAGGAGCCCGGCAATCGCCCTCAGCAGGGTGGACTTCCCGGCGCCGTTCGGCCCCAGCAGGCCCAACCATTCCCCTTCCTCCACGGTGAGCCCCACGTCCCGCAGCACCGGTTGCCCGGTCTGGTAGGCGATGGAGAGGGCCTCCACGGAGATCATGTCACGTACCGCCGGCTGGTGCGGAGAACCACCATGAAGAAGGGGGCACCGATGAAGGCGGTGATCACCCCGATGGGAAGCTCCAACGGGCTGAGCACCGTCCTCGCGGCCATGTCGGCCAGGATGAGGAACGCTCCGCCGGCCACGGCGGAGATCGGGATCAGGGAGCGGTAACTCGTTCCCACCAGCAGCCGCACGGTGTGCGGGACCACGAGTCCCACGAACGCGATCAGCCCGCTGACCGCGACCGCGGCGGCGGTGGCCAGCGTGGCCAAGACCACCACGGTGGTGCGCACCCGCGACGAGGAGACGCCGAGGCTCTCGGCCTCTTCGTCGCCGACGCTCAGCACGTCGAGCAACCGCCGGTGCAGCATCAGCCCGGCGCCGCACGCCAGCGCGTACGGGACCATGACCAGAACCTCCTGCCAGCCGGTGGTGGCCAGCCGTCCGAGAATCCAGGAGTAGACCTGGCGGATGGTCTCGGAGTTCCGCTGCAGGACGAAGGTCTGGAGCGCGGTGAAGAATGCGGCCACCGCCACACCGGCGAGGATGAGAGAAACGGCGCTACGCCCGCCCACGGAACGCCCCACCGCATAGGTCAGGGCCGCTGCGGCCAGCGCGCCGGCGAATGCCGCCAGCGGAAGGAGCCGGGTGTCGGCGGACGGCCAGAGGACGATGACGGCGGTGGCGCCGAGCCCTCCGCCGGCCGCCACGCCCAGGAGGTAGGGGTCGGCGAGGGGGTTGCGGAAGACGCCCTGGTAGGAGGCCCCGGCCAGGGAGAGGAGGCTTCCCACCAGCCCGCCCAGGACGACCCGGGGCAGCCGGATGTCCCAGATGATCGCCTGCTGGGTGCCGGACAGTCCCGATCCGCCGCCGACCAGTTCGCCGATCACCTGCCCGGGCGTCAGCCCGGCCGGGCCGACCGTGATACCGGCCACGGCCGAGGCGATCAGCAACGCGCAGGCGGCCAGGAACCAGCCCCACCGGAGCCGGGTGGGGTCGCGCAGCCGGGGCGTCACGACGGCCACTCCCCTGTCAACCTTGCTCGAACATGGCGGCCAGCGTGCCCGCGATGAGGCGGACGAACTCGATCAGGCGGGGCCCCCAGCGGCTGCTGATGTCGTCATCCACCTCGATCATCAGACCGTTCCGAACGGCGGTCAGGCCGCTCCATCCGGGGCGCCCGGCCAGGCTCTCGGCCGAGGTGCCGCACCAGACAGCGCACCCGTAGAAGATGATGTCCGGATCGGACTCCAGGATGTACTCAACCGACAGCTGCGGGTAGCCCCAGCCTTCGGTGTCAGCCGGGTCGGCGATGTTCTCCAGGCCGAACAGGGAGTAGACCTGGCCGATGAACGTGGCCGAGGTGGCCGTGTAGAAGGTGTTGTCGACCTCGTGGTAATAGGTGACGCCCTCGGTGTCGTTCCCAAATCCGGTCACCGCCTGGTCGATCTCCGCCCGCAGGGCCGCCACCAGGTCGGCAGCTGCCTCGGCGTGTCCGGTCGCCTCGCCTAGTTCGGCCATCTGCGAGTAGGCCGTTTCGATGTCGGGTGCGGCCGGATGCAGGATCACCGGGATGCCGAGAGTGCCGAGCCCGGAGACCAGTTCGCCCGGGTCGAACGCGATCACCACCAGATCGGGGCTGTGCGTGGTGATGGCCTCCAGGTTGGGGTTGAAACCGTCCAGTTCCGTGACCGGGGCCTCCGCCGGATAGTTTGATGTCCAGTCCACCGCCACGACCTGATCACCTGCACCGATAGCGAAGAGCGTCTCGGTGGCGGTCGGGGACAGCGACACGATCGCCTCCGGACGCGCCGCGATCTCGGCGCCCGCCACCGTCACCGGGAAGGCCGGCTCCGGGGCCTCCGCCGGGGGCGGAGCGGTCGTGGTCGGTGCCGCCGTCGTCGGCGGGCTGCTGGCCGGGGCCGCCGCGGTGGTTGTGGTGACCGCGCCGGTGGTAGTCGTCGTGCCCAGGGTGGTACTTGCCTGGGTGGTTGCCGTCTCCTGCCCGCCGCACGCCGCGGCGAGCAGCAGGATTACAAGTAGCAGCTGTGTCCGCCGCATAAGAAAACATCCTCCTGGTCGGAGGATGAAGAGAGATCGTCCGGGTTCTCGATTCCGAGCCCCTGCACGACCAACCCTTCCTCCGAGAGCTGATTCGTGACCAAGGGGTCAGGCGTCCTGGCTCGTCCTCCCTGCGCTGAGGGAGGCATGACAGTTGCGGGACAGCGCCGGGCTTTCACCGGACTTCGCTGTTCCCCATGGCGCCCGGTTGTCTCTCCGGGCCGGCGCCTACTATAACCGGCCCGCTCTCCCGGAGGCTCCGAATGAACGGCCGGCCCGGATCGTGACCGACCTACCCTGGTCTCTGGCAGGCCTGATGGCCCGGATCGGTCCCGTGGACGATGCCGCCATGCGCCGGGCTGCCACCCGCCAGGGCGTTCTGACCAAGCCCCCCGGAAGCCTGGGCCGGCTGGAGGAAGTCGCCGCGCGCCTGGCCGGCATGTTCGGCACCGCCCGCCCCGCCATCGGAGGGAAGGCCGTCATCGTGGCGGCCGGCGACCATGGGGTGGTCGCGCAGGGAGTTACGGGGTATCCGCAGTCCGTCACCGGCCAGATGGTGCGCAACTTCCTCGAGGGAGGGGCTGCGATCAACGTGCTCTGCCGGCTGGGCGGGGTACGCCGGATCGTGGTCGACGCCGGTGTGGCCTCGGATCCGCCCCCGGAACATCCTGACCTCCGCTCCCTACGGATGGGGCCCGGAACCGGCGACATCACCCTGGGCCCCGCAATGACCCGCCGCCAGGCCGTCCTGTGCCTCGAGTACGGCGCAGGCCTGGCCTCCGAAGTTATTGCCGACGGCGCCGACCTCGTCGCGACCGGCGATATGGGAATCGGCAACACCACGCCGTCCAGCGCGATCGCTGCCGCGATGACCGGTAAGCACCCCGTGGAGACAACCGGCGAAGGCACCGGTCGCAGCGCCGAGGAACTACTTCGCAAGACCGCCGTGGTGGAAACCGCCCTGGAGGTCAACTCGCCCGACCCGGGCGACTCGATCGACGTGCTTGCCAAGGTGGGCGGCTTCGAGATCGCAGTCCTGGCGGGCGTGGTACTGGGTACAGCCGCCGAGCGGCGGGCAGTCGTGCTCGACGGCTTCATCTCGGGAGCGGCCGCTCTCATCGCCCACGGCCTGAGCCCGGCGTGCCGCGACTACCTGATCGCCTCCCACCGCTCCGCCGAGAAGGGCCACCGGGCCGTGCTGGCCCACATGCGACTCGACCCCCTCCTGGACCTGGCCATGCGACTCGGGGAGGGAACCGGCGCGGTCCTGGCCATGGGCATCGTGGAAGCCGCCGCGGCCTGCCTCACCGAGATGGCCACGTTCGAGGAGGCGGGCGTCTCGGACCGCCCGGACAACGATGCCGTGGCGGAAGAGGCAGAGGGATGAGGGGACTACGCGCGGCTATCGGTTTCCTGACGATCCTTCCGGCGGGACGACGGGGCCCTGCGACCGACCTGTCGAGAGCGCCCGCCTGGTTCCCGGTCGTGGGCCTCCTGCTGGGGGCGATCGTCGCCGGGGTGGACGTGTTCATCCGCCTGGCGTACGCGATTCCCTGGATACCGGCGCGCGGCGGTGAACTCGAGTTCCTGCTGACCGGGTACCGGGAGTTTCCGTTCTTCCTGGAGGGGGTGGTCCTGGTAGCCGTCCTGGCGATGTTGACGCGCGGTCTCCACCTGGATGGCTTGGCGGACACCTACGATGCCTTGGCGGGTGGGCACGATCAGGAGCGGCGGCTGGAGATTCTGAGGGATCCTCACGTTGGCGCCTTCGGGGTCGTCGCCGTCGTCCTCCTCCTGCTCGCCAAAGTCTCCGCGCTGGTCGCACTACCCGGGGAGAGCCGTCTCTGGACGATCGCGCTGGTTCCGTGCCTGTCGCGATGGGCCATCCTGGTCGTGATGGACCGGTTCCCATACGTCCGTCGGGAGGGTCTCGGCACACCGTTCCTCCGTCGCGGCAGCCGGGGGAGTCTGCTGGCCGGCTCGGTTGTCGCCGTTGTGGCGACCGTGGTCCTGACCGGTCCGGTGGGCCTCGTGCTCGTGGCGGCGGCCGGCCTCATCGCCGGCGCGGTCGGCATGTGGGCCAAGCGGCGCATCGGCGGTGTGACCGGTGACATCTACGGCGCGGCGTGCGAGACCAGCGAGGCTGCGGTGCTCGTGCTGGCGGTGGCAATAACGCTAGGTGATCCGGGGGCGCTGGGCTCGCCCTTGCTCGCTCTGCTGGATGCCTATGCGTAGGTGGTTCCTCGTACGCCACGGCGAGACGGAGTGGAACCGGGTCGGGCGGGCGCAGGGCCAGGCCGACCCGCCGCTGAACCAGGAGGGCCGGGCGCAGGCGGAGGCGGTGGCGGCCCGGTTGGCGCCGGTCGCCTTCGAGGCGGCCTATTCGAGCGACCTGCGCCGGGCGGCGGAAACGGCCGCACCCGTGGTGCGCGGCCGGGACACGCCGATCGTTCACCGGCGCGACCTGAGGGAGAAGAGCTTCGGGGAGTGGGAGGGGATTACTTACGAGGAGGTACGGCGCCGGTACCCCGCCATGCTGGCGGAGTTGTTCGACGAGAGGCCGGCATTCGCGCCCCCGGGAGGGGAGAGCGACCTAGAACTGTTCGCTAGGGCGGCCGGCGCCGCGGCCCGGATCGCGGGGCGGCACGCCGGGACCGACGGGAACATCCTGGTTGTTTCCCATGGAGGCACCCTGCGCGCCATCATTGTCTCGACGCTCGGGCTGCCGGTGGAATCGATGTGGAGGATCCGGTTGTCGAACGCCGGGCTGTCCGTCATCACCACGTTCGAGGAGGGCGGAGCGACCATCGACCTGCTCAACGACACCGGCCATCTGGGGCCGGGCTTCGATGCCTGACAGCGCTCGCCCCGGCGAACTCGTACTGATCCTCGGCGGGGCTCGCTCCGGCAAGAGCACCATGGCGGAGCGCATGGCGCGGGACGGGGAGCGGGTGCTCTTCATCGCCACCGCCGAGGCCCTCGACGAGGCGATGCAGCAGCGCATCGCGGCTCACCGTCGCCACCGGCCAGAGCACTGGGACACCCTCGAGGAGCCGATCCATGTCACCGGGACCGTCCGGCCCCTCGTCGAGCGATACGACACCTTCGTCCTCGACTGCCTGACCCTGTGGGTGAGCAACCTCCTCCTCCAGGATGACGAGGCCTCCGATGCCGAGGGCGCGGTCCTCGAGACGGTGGGACGCCTGCTCGACCTGATAGACGCCACGGGCGGCAGGTGGATCCTGGTCAGCAACGAGGTCGGCCAGGGCATCGTGCCGGCCTCATCCCTCGGAAGGGAGTACCGGGACATGCTGGGCCGCGTGAACCAGTTAGTCGCGTCGAGGGCAGACAGGGCCTATCTGATGGTGGCCGGCCTCGCCTTGGAGTTGAAGTCGCTCGCGGAGCGGTCACCGGGCGCCTGCTAGCGACCCTTGCCCGGCGGCATCTCCACGAACATGGCAGGACAAGCCGGCAGCCGCATCCGGTGGCGGTCGGATAGGGTGGGCACCTGCCGGTGTGCCGCGCTCCTGGGAGGGACATGGACATCACGACGTTTCGGACCGACGGATTGGGGGACAGCACCTACCTGCTGACCCACGACGGAGGCGGCGTGGTCGTGGACCCGCAGCGGGACGTGGAGCGGTTCGAGCGAGCCGTCCTCGATGCGGGCATCCGCCTCACCCATGTCCTCGAGACCCACATCCACAACGACTACGTGTCGGGCGGGCGCGAACTCGCCCGCCGAACCGGCGCCCGGCTCGTGCTGCCGGCGGCCGCGGGCGTGGCCTTCGACCACCTTCCGGCCTTCCACAAGGAGGACCTCCCCGGCGGCCCGGTGGCGATCCGGCCTCTGCATACGCCCGGCCACACGCCCGAGCACATGAGCTACGCGATCCTGAAGGAAGGAGAGGTCGTGGCGGTGTTCTCCGGCGGGAGCCTCCTGGTGGGTTCCGCAGGGCGGACCGACCTGCTCGGGGACGACCGGGCGTGCCAACTCGCCCGGCTCCAGTACCTGTCGGTCCACCGGCTGGCCGGGCTCCCCGAGGAGGCCGGCCTGTATCCGACCCACGGCGAGGGGTCGTTCTGCACCGCGTCGGGTGCCGGGCGGACCGTCTCGACCATCGGGATGGAGCGGCGGACCAACCCGGTGCTGGCGTACCCGGACGCGGACGCCTTCGTGGCGGGGCAACTGGCCGGACTCCAACCCTTCCCCACCTACTACGCACATATGGGACCGATCAACCTCATGGGACCCGAACCCTTGCCGAGTCCGGAACTCGACGTGCTGGACCCGTCCGACCTGCCGGACCAGGCCCGGCTGGTCGACATCCGGCCCCGCGCCGCCTACGCGGCCGGGCACATCCCGGGATCGCTGGGGCTGGAGATGAGCGACCAGGTGGCGGTGTGGGCCGGTTGGCTCCTGCCGTTCGACAGCCCGGTCGTCCTGGTGGCCGAGCCGGGACAGAACGTGGAGGAAGTGGCCCGCCAGTTCGGACGGATCGGCTTCGACAGCGTGCTGGGCGTCGTCTACGGAGTGTCCGGCTGGGTGGAGGCAGGAGGCTCCGTAGCATCGTTCAAGACCAGGACCACGGGCGACTTGGCGGCGGCTATGGCGGCTGGCGAGGACCTACAGGTGCTGGATGTCCGTTCTCCCGGAGAGTGGCAGGAGTGCCGCATCGAGGGATCCCTCTACCGCTACGCGCCTCACCTCAAAGAGGGCCTTCCTGAAGGCTTGGATCGGTCGAGAGAGGTATGGGTCACGTGTGGGAGCGGCTACCGCGCCTTCGCCGCCAGCGCGTTCCTGGAGGCAGCGGGCCTGCGACTGGTCGTGGTGACCCCGGGCGGCGTGCCAGACGTGCTGGAGAGACTGTCCAGGGTGGAGGCCTGACAGACCGCTCTACCGGACCGTCCTGCTCAGGGACGGCCCGATCTGCGACGGCGTGTCGAGCACGATCACCCCTGCCTCCTCGAGAGCCCGCCTCTTCGACGCGTACGAGCCCCGGCTTCCCTGGAAGATCGCTCCGGCATGACCCATCCTCCGATCGGGGGGCGCGGCCCGCCCGGCGATGAAGGCAACGACCGGCTTCCTCATCCGCCGCACGTACCCCGCCGCTTCCTCCTCCATGTCGCCGCCGATCTCGCCGATCAGGACCACGGCTCGGGTGCGTTCGTCCTGCTCCAGGACCTCTAGGGCGGCGCGGGTGCGGGTTCCGAGCACCGGGTCGCCTCCGATGCCGATGAACGCCGACTGGCCGAACCCGGCCCGGACGACGTTAAGGCAAGCGAGGGTGCCGAGGCTGCCGCTGCGTGAGACCACCCCGATGGGACCCGGCCGGAAGATCGACGGATCGAAGGCGGGCATGAAACCTACGAAGCACTCGCCTGGCGTAACCAGCCCGGCCGTATTGGGGCCGACCACCTCCGTCCCGGCCGCCCGGGCGGCAGAGACCAGGTTCATCACGTCTCGAACCGGAACATGTTCGGTGAGGATTACCAGCTTGGACGCACCCGCCTCGATTGCGTCGAGAGCCGCGACCTCCACGCTGAGCGGGGGAACGAACAGAACCGCGACATCGAACCCGGTCTCCTCCATCGCCTGGCGTGCGGTCCCGTGAACCGGAACGCCGCAGTGGGTGATCCCCGCCTTGCGCGGGTTCACGCCGGCCACGATCCGGGTGCCGTACTCCTGCATGCGGTGGGTCCAGTAGGTCGCCTGGCGTCCTGTGATCCCCTGGACGAGCACACGCTCGTGGCCGCGGACGATCATGCGGCCCCGCCACCGGCTGCCAGTATGGCCGCCTCGATCGCCTCATCCATGGTCGGGTACGGTTCCAGGCCCAGCCGCCGGCGCAGCATCCTCCTCGCCTCGGAGGAACCGGTGCCGTCGATGGTGAAGAAGGCGGGGACGCTCGGCCGGAGCTCCAGCCACGCCCCGGTCACGCCCTCGATCATCACGTCGGTCCGGGCGAAGGCGCCGCAGAAGTTGACCACCAGGCTCCGTACCGCGTCATGCGCGAGCACGAGTTCGAGCGCCGGACGGGCCTTGGTGTACGCGTCACCGCCGATCTCGAGAAAGTTGGCGGGTCGGCCTCCCAGATGAGCGATCACGTCCATGGTGGTCATGGTGAGACCGGCGCCGTTGGCGAGCACGCCGATGTCGCCGCCCAGCTCGACGAACTGGAGGCCGAGGTCCCTGGCTGCCCGCTCTCGCTCGGTAAGCGGCTCCGGCGCGGCGGCCGCGGCGAGCGATGGCCGGCGGTGGGCGGCGGCGCCATCCAGGATGAGCTTGCAGTCCAGCGCCACCACTCCGCCCGAGTCGGTGACGGCGAGGGGGTTGACCTCCAGGAGCTCGGCATCCGAGTCCCGCTGCAGCCGGTACATCCGCACCAGGACATCGGCGACCGCCGGCGCGGCCGCACCTACTCCCGCCTCGACGGCGAAGCCCAGGGCGGTCTCCGGGTGTAGATCGGTGCGCGGATCGACGTCCAGCGTCCGGATCAGTTCGGGGTTCGTACGGGCCGTGTCCTCGATGTCGACCCCGCCACGCTCCGAGAGCACCACCCGCCGCGCCGGACCGCCCGGATGGTTGAGGACCGCGGCGTAGAGCTCGGCGGAGACCGGGATCCGCTCCTCCACCAGGACACTGGCAACCCGGTGTCCTCCGAGGCGGCTTCCCAACAGGTCGGCGGCGGCCGAGAAGGCCTCGCCAGGAGTCCGGGGGGACCTGATGCCGCCCGACTTCCCGCGGCCCCCCATCGGCACCTGTGCCTTGACCATCACGGTCCCGAGCCGGGAGGCAGCCCGGAGCACGGCTTCCGGCGTGGTCGCCACTTCGCCGCCCGGTACCTCTACGCCCGCCTCCGCCAGTTGGGTTTTTGCTGGGTGTTCGGGGATGTTCATGGCCGGCCGTCAATGGTGGTAGGGATCGGCGCCGACCATAACGGGAATGCAAGCCCGTGTCGCGTCATGGGCCGTGGTGGTAACCCTCGCTACGCTGACCGAGCCGGCGCAGGACCGCCCCGGGGAGCATCGGACCGGCTGCTCAGCCGAAGGACGGTGCTGCGGGCGGCCGTCACGCGGATCTCGAGAAGACAAGGAGGTGGTTGATGGAGCAAGTGTGCAAGATCATGACCCCGGAGGAGTGGGAAGAGTCGATCGCAATCGGTGAGGCGTACGTCGCGGTGTCCGAGGCCGATCTGAGAGACGGGTACCTTCATTGCTCGTCGGCCGACCAGGTCCCCGGCACCCTGGCCAAGTGGTACGGCGCCCTGGACAGCGTGGTGGTGGTCACCGTGGACGTCGCCAAGTTGGACAGTGAGGTGAAGTGGGAGCCGAATGCCGTGGGCGAGCTGTTCCCCCATATCTACGGTGCTATCGGCCCCGAAGCTGTCAAGGGTGTGGAGAAGCTGCGGCGCGACAGCACGGGCGAGCTCGTGTCGACAGAAGAAGGAGTGTAAATGGCGTTCTACGAGTATCGGCGTTATCAAGTGGTGCATGGACGGATGGAAGAACTCAAGGAACGCTTCGCCGAATCCACGATTCCCATGTGGGAGAAGGCCGGGATCGAGCCGGTGGCGTTCTTCGAGCCCAGGATCGGGGATCCCAACGTTCTGCATTACCTGCTCAAGTGGGACGATCTAGGCCGCCGGGAGGATGTCTGGGAGGGGTTCCGGGTCTATCCGGAATGGGTTGCCGCCCGCACGAAGAGCGAGGAGAACGGTCCGCTGCTCGAGGGCATGACCAACGAGATCTGGGTACCCACGGACTTCTCGCCCCTGCAGTGAAATCCCCCGTCGTAGCCCTGGTGGGCACGCTGGACACCAAGGGTGAGGAGTACGCGTACCTTCGCGACCGGATACAGGAAGCGGGAGGGTCGGCACTACTGATCGACGCGGGGGTGCTGGGCCGCCCTAGTGTGACTCCCGACATCACCCGCCAAGCTGTGGCCCAGGCGGCCGGCCGGGAGATCGCTGACCTGGCGGCGGCCGGAGACCGGGCCGCGGCCTTGGGAGTCATGGGTCGCGGGGTCGGCATGATCCTTGCGGAGCTGGTCGAATCGGGAAGTTGCTCGGGCGTGCTCGCGGTCGGAGGTTCCGGAGGCACTTCGGTAGCGGTCCTAGCCTTCTCAGGTCTTCCGTTCGGATTCCCCAAGATGATCGTGTCCACGCAGGTGGCGGCCGCGGGCGGGGCCATCGCCGGGGGCTCGGACGTCCTTCTCATGTCGTCCGTCGCCGACATTGCGGGCTTGAACCGTCTCACCCGAAGGGTTCTCTCGAACGCGGCGGCGGCCATCGTGGGCGCGGTGGGGGCCCCGCCGGTGCCGGTCGGTGACCGGAGCCTGGCCTTCGCGACCATGCTCGGCCTCACCACAACCGGCGTCACCGCGGCCAATGTCCGGCTCCAGGAGTCCGGATACGAGGTGGTGACATTCCATGCCACCGGGGAGGGCGGCCGGACCATGGAGAAACTGATCGGGCCCATGGGGGTGAGGGCCATGCTCGACCTGACCACCGTGGAGATAGCCGACGAGGTGGTGGGCGGAGCGAAGCCGGCGGGAGACGACCGGCTCAGGACGGCCGGGCGCCTCGGCGTTGCCCAGGTCGTGTCCACCGGAGGGACCGACATGGTGCGCTTCGGGCCGCGGGACTCGGTTCCGGAGCATTTCGACAACCGGCTATTCCACGTTCACAACGACCTCGTCACGCTGATGCGGACCTCTCCGGAGGAGTGCCTCGAGATCGGGCGGGTGATAGGGACCCGCTTGGCCGAGGCGGTGGGACCGGCGGTCCTCATTGTCCCGACGCGCGGATCGTCGGCGATCTCTGTGGAAGGGGGACCCTTTCACGACCCGGTAGCGGACGCGGCTCTGGTCGATGGGCTACGGGAGTCACTCGCCGGGTCGGACGCGGAGGTCGTCCGGATGGACGCCCACATAAACGACCCGGCCTTCTCGCAAGCAGCAGCCGACAGGCTCCTGACGATCTCGGAAAGGAACGATCGTGCGGAACAGCAGTGATCTGGCCGGGACCCTGGCCGCCAAGGCGCGGGCCAACGAGGTGATCGTGGTGGCCGGCGCGGGTACCGGCCTGTCCGCCAAGTGTGCCGAGGCCGGGGGAGCGGACGCCATCGTGATCTACAACTCGGGCCGGTACCGGATGGCCGGGCGGGGTTCGCTGGCCGGGCTGATGCCCTACGGGGACGCCAACCGGATCGTCCTGGAGATGACGAGGGAGATCGTCACCGTGGTCGACCGGATGCCGGTGATCGCCGGGGTGTGCGGTACGGATCCGTTCCGCGACATGGAGAGGTTTCTGGACGAGTTGGCCGGGTGCGGGATCGTCGGTGTACAGAACTTCCCGACGGTGGGCCTCATCGACGGCGAATACCGGCGGGCGCTGGAAGCAACCGGCATGTCCTACTCGGCCGAGGTGGAAATGATCCGGTCGGCCCGCCGGCGCGGCCTCTTCACGATGCCTTACGTGTTCACCGCCGACGAGGCAGGCGCCATGGCCGACGCCGGCGCCGACGTCCTGGTCGCTCACGTCGGACTGACCACCGGGGGCATGATCGGCGCCTCCGATCGGCGGACCGTCGCCTCCCTGGCGCCCTTGCTCGAGGAGATCTGCGGGGTTGCCGACGAGGCCGGGAGGTTCGTTCCCGTCCTTTGCCATGGTGGTCCCATCTCCGAACCGTCCGATCTGGCGGAGGCGCTCCGGCTGGTTCCGAGGCTCAACGGTTTCGTGGGCGCATCCAGTATCGAGCGGCTTCCCACCGAGGCGGCCATCGTCGACCGCGTGACCCGGTTCCGGGCGGTGGGCCGACCGGCTGTCCCGTAGCCGGGCAACTCGTAGGAAGGGCCGGCCCGCCTTCCCCGACGGAGGCCGAAAGCAAACCGCCTTGCTCCTGCTCCGGCCGGGTGCCCCGCTTACGGGTTGAGTAGAGCCCTGAGTCGCCGTCCGGCCACCATGAGTCCCGCCGATCCGATCGCGATCAGGTAGGTGACGTGGCCGATGATCCCCAGGTCGAAGGAGCTGAGGGTGAAAGCCCGGACGAGCTCGACTCCGTGATACAGCGGGGAGAGTTGGACGAGTGCCCGGAGGGCCGGTGGGTAGACGTCGAGTGGGTAGAAAGTGGCGCTGAACAGGAAGAGGGGCAGCAGGAACAGCATGACCAGGTCGAAGTCCTGCCAGCTACGCATGAAGGTGCTGGCCGCCATGCCGGCCGCTCCGAAGGCAAAACCGATCAGGATGGCCGCCGGTATGGCCAGGATCGCCAGCGGTGTGGCGACCAGTCCCATGGCCGCCATGACCACGACGAAGCCGGTCGAGTAGAGGACGCCGCGGAGCAACGACCAGGTTATCTCGCCGATGGCGATGTCCCACGGGCGGAGGGGGGTGGCGAGGATGGCGTCGTAGATCTTGCCGTACCGGAGCTTCATGAAGATGTTGATGGTCGCTTCGAACACCGCTCCGTTCATCGCCGACGCCGCCAGGAGAGCGGGTGCTACGAAGGCCGCGTAGCTGACGGTGGTGCCCCCAGGACCGGCTACCTCTCCGACCAGGCGGCCCATTCCGATCCCTAGCGAGAGCAGGTAGAAGACCGGCTCGAAGAAGCCCGACACGAGGATCATCCAGGCCCGCTTGTAGACGAGCATGTTGCGCTCGATCAGGCGCTGGGCGCGCAGCCCCGCCAGTGGCGGCGGCAGGACCCGGAGCGTCAGGGTGCGGGTGGTCATACGTTCAGGCGCCGGGAGAAGAGGCGCTGCGTCAGGACAACCCCAACGGCGAACAGCAGGACCAGGTATCCGACGTGTAGCCAGGCCGGTAGGGCCGAGCTGTGGCCGAGTGCAATCCGCCTGGCCAGCTCGACCGCGTGCCACAGCGGCGTCACGGTCGCCACGGATTGCAGCCATTCGGGTAGTTGGGTGATCGGAAAGAAAGTTCCCGAGAAGAGGTACATGGGAGTGATACCGAACCGGAAGACCGCGGTGAGCGCTTCCGTGTTCTCGCGGTTGGCGGTGAAGGCGGTCATGGGCGCGGCCGTGGCCAGGCCGATAAGCATCCCGACGGGCGCCAGAGCAAGGGCGGCGACCGGCGAGATGGCCCCTAGGGCAGCCGCTACTCCCCCGAAGATCACCGACACCATCAGCATCCGGATGGCGGTCCAGATGAAGTGACCCCCGACCAGGCGGCCGGTGCCGACCGGCGAGGCGACCACGGAGTGGTAGGTGCGGTCCCACTTCATCCCGGCCATCACCTTGAAAGATCCCTGAGCCGCACCGGACTGCATGGCGCTGGCGACGAGCAGTCCGGGGGCGAGAAAGGCCACGTAGCTGAGGCCTTCGAAACCGGGGGCACCCGCTCCACGGTCCACCAGCGACCCGAGGCCCAGGCCCATCGCCACCAGGAACAGGGCCGGGGTAACGAACGAGGAGAACGCCGATCCCTTCCAGACCCTCCGGTACACGACGGCGTCCGCCTCGACCACCCGCAGCACTCCAGGTAACGGCATCGGCCAGTCCTCGTCAGTCGACCAGGGTGCGGCCGGTCAGCTTGAGGAAGACATCCTCGAGGGTGCTGCGGCGCACCAGCGCGCTCTCCGGCCGGAGGCCGAGCCGGTGGGTCTCCGCCAGTGCCGAGTCTGCATTGGAGGTGTAGAGAAGCGCCCGGTCCGCCAGCAGCTCGACCCGATCGGCCACTTGCCGGAGGGCAGGTCCGGCCGGTTCCAGCTCCCCGACCGGGAAGCGCACCTCCAGCACCTCGCGGGTTGAGTGGGCCTCGATGAGACCGCGGGGCGACCCCTCGGCGACGATACGGCCCCGGTCCATGATCACCAGCCGATCACACAACTGCTCGGCCTCGTCCATGTAGTGGGTGGTGATGATCTGGGTCACCCCGTCCTGCTTGAGGCGGTAGAGGCGATCCCAGAGAACGTGCCGGGCCTGGGGGTCGAGTCCCGTGGTCGGCTCGTCGAGGAGCAGGAGGTCGGGACGGTTGATCAGGCCCCTGGCGATGGTTAGGCGCCGCTTCATCCCGCCCGAGAGGGGGTCCACCCGCGAGGTACGGCGCTCTCCGAGTTGGGCGAAGTCGATCAACTCCTCGATGCGGGCCCGGATCTGGCGGCGGGGGATGTCGTAGTAACGGCCGTAGATATACAGGTTCTCCTCCACGCTCAGTTCCAGGTCGAGCGAGTCGTCCTGGGGCACCACCCCCAGCCGGGACCGGATGCGCCGGCCGTCGGCAGCCGGATCGAGACCGAACACGCGCAGCCGTCCGGATGTCACAGGCGAGACCGCGCCGATCATCCGCATGGTGGAACTCTTGCCCGCGCCGTTGGGACCGAGGAAGCCGAAAACCTCTCCGGGGGCGACGGAGAAGCCGATCTGGTCGACTGCGGTGAAGTCACCGAACCGCTTGGTCAGATCGGCTGCTTCTACCAGGGGTTGCATGGTCGCAGAACGTTACACGCGTTGTCCGACCACGTGTCGGTAAGCTGGCAGGCGAGCCGCCCGGCTATCGGGAGCGGATTCCCGCCCGCACGCTGATCGCGGCGGACCGTTCGGCAGCGTCCCGGTACAGGGCGCGTTCCTCCGCCGCCGTCAGCCAGTTGAGTTGGCGGTTCCGCATCACGACTTTTCCTTCGATGAGCACGGTGTCGACCTCGTTTCCGTACGTCTGAAAGACGATGGCCGACGGCAGATGATGCGTGGGTGTGGTCTGAGCGTGGCCTAGGTCGATGAGGATGATGTCGGCCCGCTTTCCGGTTTCGATGGAGCCGATCTCCTTCTCCATTCCCACCGCGCGGGCGCCGTTGATGGTCGCCATCTCCAGCGCCTGATCGGCTGTCAGGGCCGCCGGGTCGTCCGCCAGCGCCCGATGGACGAGGATGAGCGTCTTCAAATCCGAGAAGAGGTTCACCGTTCCGTTGCAGTTCACGTCGTCGGTGCCGACGGCGAGCGACATCCCGGCCCTCAACAGGTCCGGGACCGGCGCCATCCCCATGGCCAGGAAGCAGTTGGAAACCACCTGGGTGCAGCCTTTGACTTCGGCGTCCCTGAGGATCCGGATGTCCCTCGGGCTGAGGCCCACGCAGTGCCCGGCCAGGAGACGGCGGTCGAGATGTCCCCTGGCGAGGAGATCCTCGGTGCTGCTCGGACCCGGGTTCTCGACCCCGGCCGGCCCCTGCACCAGGTGAATCGTCCACATCGTGCCGTTGTCGCGGGCCAGGCGGCGGCTGGTCTCGAACATGGTGTCGGAGCAGATAGTGCCCACGGGGGAAGGCCACACCTGGATCCTCCCCCTGGCGGTGCCGTTGTAGGTCCGGATCAAGCGGTCCAGGTCCGAGAGCAACCGGTCGGTGGGACGCCAGTTGTCGACATGGACGACCTGGGGCTCCTTCTGCCGCAAGGACCGGACCATGTCGGCCAGATGGTCAGGTTGCTCGTCGAACATCATCCGGGCCACCATCGCCCGGACCCCGGCCTCCGAGTAGGCGGCGATCACCTGGCCGATAGAGCCCACGGTGTCATCGGGCCACGCGTCCTCGTTGTCGACGAAGCAGGTCATGCCCGAGCGGATGGCCTCTACGGAGTAGAGCCGCGCCGCCGTCCGGATGTCGCCCGGCCCGTACGCGGCCAGCCCGGGATGCACCACGTTGGTCAACCAGTCCCATACGCGGCGGCCCTCGTTGGCCGCATATCCACGCAGGAGTATCTGCGGGACGTGGGTATGGCAGTTGATCAGCCCCGGAAGCACCGCCATCCCCGATGCGTCGATGATCCGGGAACCACGGGGTGGACGGACCTGGGATGCCGGACCCACCGCTGAGATGTGCTGGTCCTCGACCACTACCACGCCGTCATCGATGATCCGGCGGTCCGGATCCATGGTGATCACCGCTCCGCCGACGATCGCCTTCACCGACATGGTGACCTCACCCGCCGGAGTGGCGCGGGCCCAGTTCTTCGACGCGGTGGCGGACCATCAGGAGAGAAGAGATCCGCCAGGCACCGTTGACCTTGCGGTACTCTTCGTGGTAGTAGCCGTATCCTCGAGAACTGGTCTTCCCCGAACCCTCCGGGTACTCGATGATGTCCACCATCGCCCAGACGCCGCGTGCCGTGCTCTCCGAGAGGATCTCGATGTCGGGCATGGAGACCCGGTGGAAGGAGTGGCGGTCGGCGAAGTCCCGGGCGGAGCCGGCAAAGCTGTCGGCGCCCTGGCCCTTCTTCCAGCCCTGGAACTCGTACGTGATGTCGTCGGTGAAAAGTTTCCGCAGCTCGTCCCGGCGGTTCAGGTCCACGAAGCGGCAATAGCGCGCCTTGAGGCGCTTGATGTCTTCTATTGCCTGCAGCTGCCGTATTGCGTCCACGGTGCCCTCTGCGTCCGGTGCCGGACATCGACCGATACGGGAGTGCTCGACACTATACGGGCGGATTGCTCCCAGGGGGCCGGGTGGACCCGGCCGCCAGTGGGGTCAACTGAGGTTCGCGGTGCCGGCGGTTGTCCCTCACGGAGCCGACCGGCTCGGTTGCGGGCATTCGGGGATTCCGGCGGTAGTGTTCTTCCTCACCGCGGGTATCCGCAATGGGGGCGCCCGAGGTCCACGTGTAGGGAGCGCCGTGCAGTTCGGCTTTGTCATCGACCAGACGGCTTGCATCGGTTGTCACGCGTGCACGGTGGCCTGCAAGACCGAGCATGACGTGCCGCTGGGAGTGGACCGCACCTGGGTCAAGTACATCGAGAAGGGGACCTGGCCCGACACCACCCGGTCCTTCTCGGTCATGCGGTGCAACCACTGCACCGACGCCCCCTGCGTGTCGATCTGCCCCACCAACGCCCTGTTCCGTAGGGATGACGGGATAGTCGACTTCGACACCAGCCTCTGTATCGGTTGCAAGAGCTGCATGCAGGCCTGTCCCTACGACGCGCTCTACATCGATCCCCACGACAACACCGCCCAGAAGTGCAACTACTGCGTGCACAGGGTCGAAGTGGGGCTGGAGCCGGCCTGCGTGGTGGTGTGTCCGGAAGGAGCCATCATCGCGGGGGATGTCCACGACCCGACCACGCCCATCTCGCGAATGGTCCACGCCGAGCGGATGCTCCAGCGGTCCCCGGAGCAGGGCACCGCGCCGAACCTGTGGTACAAGGGCGCCGAGCCGGCCGGCATCGATCCGTTGGGCGCGGTCGACCCGGGCGACGGGGGAATCTGGGGCGATCCGGCGCCGTCCTTCATGACTGTGGACCTGACTCCGACCACCGAGCGCGGGGGCAACGGTGGGACAGGGGGCCGCCCGTCCTCGCGGCGCAGTGCGGAGGACATCCCGCCTCGCGTCGTCTACAACACCGACCACCCGATGCCGTGGGGGTGGCGGGTGTCGAGCTACTTCCTCACGAAGGGCATCTCGGCGGGCATCGTGATGGTCCTGGCGCTCTCGTTGCTGTCAGGAGCGGGTACTGACAGCGCGTTCGCCCGGTGGGGAACCCCCTTGATCGCCGGCATCTTCCTGGCCCTCACCGGCGTACTGCTGATCTGGGATCTCAAGCGACCCGACCGGTTCCACTACCTCCTGACCAAGGGCAACCCGGGATCGTGGCTGGTCAAGGGCGCGTGGATCCTGGCCGCCCAGGCGGTGATCCTCGGCTTGTGGTTCCTCTTCGGGCTGGTCGGCGCCGGCTTCCTCGCCGTACTCATCTGGGCGGCGGCGGTGGTAGGTCTGGGCGTGGCCGGCTACACCGCCTTCCTGTTCGGCCAGGCGGAGGGCCGGGACCTCTGGCAGAGCCCGACTCTGCTGTGGCACATGCTGGCCGGTGCCTTCACGGCGGGTGGCGGGGCAGGGTTGCTGGCCGCGCCGGTGTTCGATCTGGCGCCGGTGGTCCAGCGGACGTACGCCTGGGCCCTGGTCGGCGGCGCGGCGGCGCTAGCGGTTGTCGGCGTGGTGGAACTCGTCTCGCGGCACCCGACTCGCAACCATGCCGCCGGGATGCACCACCTGACGAGGGGCGCCCATGCGAGAGAGTGGTGGCTCGGGGGCCAGGTGATCGGTGTGGCCATTCCCGTGGTGCTGGGAGCGGTCTTCCTGGCCGGCTCTGGTATCCCCCTATGGGTGGCCGAGTTGGGAGGCCTGGCGGCCCTGGTCGGCCTCTGGTTCGCCGACGACGCATTCGTCAGGGCGGGACAGAGCGTGCCGCTGTCGTGAGCGGACTCCGGAGATGACCATGGATAAGGACAGGGCGGCAGCGGATCGCCTGCCTCGGCTGGTTCCCGGAACGGGTCTGGTGCCCTTCCCCCCGGCCGACTCCTGGGATGACTGGGAGGAGTACGACGCCAAGGCGTGGCCCGAGCGGGTCAAGCGGCGCTACCGACTCGTGCCGACCACGTGTTTCAACTGCGAGGCCGGGTGCGGGCTGCTGGCCTACGTCGACAAAGACAGCGGCCGGGTGCGGCGTTTCGAGGGCAACCCCGAGCATCCCGGATCGAGGGGACGCAACTGCGCCAAGGGACCGGCGACTCTCAACCAGATGTACGACCCGGAGCGGATCCTGCATCCTCTGCGGAGGGTCGGGCCCCGCGGTGGAGGGGAGTGGGAGCGGGTCTCCTGGGAGGACGCCCTCGACGACATCGCGTCGCGGATCCGCACGGCTCTGCGCGAGGACCGCCATGACGAGGTCATCTACCACGTGGGACGCCCCGGCGAGGACGGCTTCATCGACCGCATCCTCCGGTCCTGGGGGGTGGACGGGCACAACAGCCACACCAACATCTGCTCGTCGGGGGCCCGCACCGGCTACGCCATGTGGATGGGGTACGACCGGCCGTCCGCCGACTTCGCCAACGCCCGCTTCATCCTCCTGCTGTCGGCGCAGCTCGAGTCCGGGCACTACTTCAACCCCCACGCGCAGCGCATCATCGAGGCCCGCCAGGCGGGGGCGCAGGTGGCTACCATCGACCCGCGCCTCTCGAACACCGCTTCGATGTCCGACCACTGGCTGTCTCCGTGGCCGGGTACGGAGGCGGCCATGCTCCTGGCCATCGCGGCCCAACTGATGGAGTGGGACGCCGTCGACTACGAGTTCATGCGCAGGTGGGTCAACTGGGAGGCCTCACTCGAGGCACGGGCGCCGGATCGGCCCCGCACCTACGAGAGCTTTCTCGAACTGCTGCGCGAGACCTATGCGGGCTACACGATCGAGTTCGCGGCCGCCGAGACCGGGGTGGATCCCGAGCGAATCGAGGCGGTAGCCAGGGGCATCGCCGATGCCGGGAGCCGCTTCGCCTCGCACACGTGGCGCGCCGCCGGGTCGGGGAACCTGGGGGGTTGGCAGGTGGCCCGCTGCCTCTTCTTCCTGCATGTCCTGACGGGATCGGTGGGCACGGAGGGGGGTACCTCGCCCAGCGCCTGGGACAAGTTCAAGCCCGACCACTGGAACATGCCACCGCCGGCGGACCGCTGGAACGAGTTGATCTGGCCGGCCGAGTTCCCGCTCAGCCACTACGAGCTGAGCTACCTCCTGCCGCACTTCCTCAAGGAGGGGAGGGGTCGGCTCGAGGTCTACTTCACCCGTGTCTACAACCCCATCTGGACCAACCCGGACGGCTTCACCTGGCTCGAGGCCCTCACCGACGAGGACAAGGTCGGCCTCCACGTGGCGCTCAGCCCGACCTGGTCGGAGACGGCCTGGTTCGCCGACTACGTGCTGCCGATGGGAGTCGGCGCCGAGCGCCACGACACCCACTCCTACGAGACCCATGCCGCCCGCTGGCTCGGATTCCGCCAGCCGGTGCTGCGGGTGGCCGGCGAGCGGGCGGGACAGCGGTACGAGCGCACCTACGAGGCCAATCCCGGCGAGGTGTGGGAGGAGAACGAGTTCTGGATCGACCTCTCCTGGCGCATCGACCCGGACGGCGCCCTCGGGGTGAGGCAGTGGTACGAGTCGCCCGCCGACCCGTCCCGCCCGGTCAGTGTCGACGAGTACTACGGCTGGATGTTCGACAACTCGGTGCCCGGACTCCCCGAGCAGGCCGGACGGGAGGGGCTGACCCCTCTCGAGTACATGCGAAAGTACGGGGCCTTCGAGATCGACCGCGAACGCTACCTGTTGAACGAGCAGGCCGTGAGCGCCGATCAGCCGGGGGTTGAGGTCGACGGGGAGCGCAGGAGCGGCTTCACCTCTCCCTCCCGCCTCCTCGAATGGCATTCCGACACGCTGGAGTCGTGGAACTGGGCGGATGCGGCCATTCCCACCTATCTCAAGTCCCACGTGTATTGGCGCGACCTGGACCTCGAGGGCGACGAGCGCATCCTGCTCCCGATCTTCCGGCTCCCCACCCTCATCCACACCCGGTCGGGCAACGCCAAGTACCTGTACGAGATCAGCCACGGCCATCCGTTGTGGATGAACTCCATCGACGCCGACCAGCTCGGGTTCGAAACCGGGGACCTGGTGCGGATAACCACCGACATCGGCTACTTCGTGATGCGGGCCTGGCGGACCGAGGGGATCAGGCCGGGCGTGGTGGCCGCCTCTCACCACATGGGCCGATGGCGTCTCGATGCCAACATGGGTAACGAGCGGTGGTCGTCCGCATTGGTGGACATCCGGCGCCACGACGGCGGCTGGCTGTTGAGACACAAGACCGGCATCGAGCCGTTCCAGTCGGACGATCCCGATAGCGAGCGGATCTGGTGGCGCGACCCCGGGGTGCACCAGAACCTCGCCTTCCCCGTCCATCCCGACCCGGTGTCCGGTATGCACGCCTGGCATCAGCGGGTCAGGCTACGCCACGCAGGTCCCGGAGACCGTTATGGCGACGTCTTCGTCGACACGGTGCGATCCCACGAGATCTACCAGGAGTGGATGGGCAGGACACGTCCCGGACCGGGGCCCGGCGGCCTGCGCCGACCCCGCTGGCTCACGAGGCCGCTACCCCCCGTCCCGGACGCCTACCGGGTTTAGTTGTTAGTTTCTAGTATCAAGTTTCTAGTTCTTTATATTATTTATGCTGGAATACAGCAACTAGCAACTAGCGACTAAGAACTAGGAGGATAGGGGCCAACGGCGGCTTCTCCTCCGGGTGCGGACGCCGGGAAGGTGGGGAGGGCCTCCGCTAAGGCGTTCCATTCCTCGTCGGGTACCGGTTGCGTGGCGGCGGCGAGGTCCTCCTCCACGTCCGATGGGCGCCGGGGTCCGATGAGGGTCGTGGCGATGCGCTGTTCCCGCAAGCAGAACTGCATCGCCAGAGCCCGCAAATCCGCGTTCCGGCCTCCCGCCCATTCCCAGATCCGGCGGGCCCGCGCTACGTCACGGTCTCTCAGCTTCCACATGCCGGTCGCGGCCCGGATGGCGACGATGCCGTCAGGATCGACTCCAGAAAGCAGTCCGGCCAGGAACGGGGACGCGTTGACCACCCCCAGCCCACGTTCGGCCGCCAACCCGATCAGGTGCTCGGCAGTGGTCCGCAGCAGGTTGTAGTCGTAGGGGGTCTGGATCACATCGAACCTACCCGACTCGATCGCGATCCTGAGGTACTCGTGGTTCTGGACACCGAGGCCGATGGCGCGGACCTTGCCCTCCTCCTTCAATCGCTCGAGAGCTGCGACCGCGCCGCCTGCCTCCAACACGGGATCCATGGTCGCGGGGTCGTGGACCAGGGCGACATCGATGAAGCCGGTCCCGATGACCTCCAGGCTCTGCTCGATGACCCAGGTAGCGGCATCGCCGGTCATATCTCCCAAATGGGCCGGATGGCTGCCCACCTTGGTGGCCAGCACCACGCGGTCACGCCACCCTTCGCGCAGTGCCATGCCGACGCGGCGGTCGCTGTCGCCGCCCCGGTATCCGGGCGCGGTGTCGATGTAGTTCAGACCGGCCCGGAGGGCGGTGCGAAGCGTCGCCACGGCGAGTTCGTCGATGGCTTCCGGGTCGGTAACCGCCGGGTCGGCCCCCAGGGATCCCGTGCCGATCCCGATCGGTGACACACGGATACTGGTCCGTCCGAGAGTCCGTTTCCGTAGCAGTTCGTTCATCGGAGTTGTCCCAAGGAGCCGCGGGGACAGAGTAGTGGTCAGTGGTCAGTGGTCAGTGGTCAGTGGTCAGTGGTCAGTGGTCAGTGG
>WTGW01000127.1 GCA_011523395.1 Acidimicrobiia bacterium | reverse complement strand
GAGACCGGCATCTCCGAGGATCCGGAGGTGCGCTTCCGGGTGGCGGCCAAGATCGTGGAACGGGCCGCCCGTTTCGGCATCCCGCCCGAGGACGTGGTGGTGGACCCGCTGGTGATGCCGGTAGGCGCGCTCCGGTACGCGGGCCGACAGGTCTTCGACATCCTGGGTCGGCTCCGGGACGAGCTGGGGGTCAACTCCACCTGCGGGGCGTCCAACATCAGCTTCGGACTACCCAACCGGCACGGTATCAACAGCGCTTTCCTGACCATGGCAATTGCCAACGGCCTGACCTCAGCCATCACCAACCCCCTCGAAGCGGACATATCGCAGTCCGTCAAGGCGGCGGACGTGCTCATGGGGAACGATCCGGACTGCGCCCGGTGGATCCGGGCGTTCCGGCAACCCTCTGAGGGAGGGCGCTCCCGCACCCGCCGGCGCAGTGGCCGGCGCCGTCCGGTAGCTGCTCCATAGGTTCGCCCATGACTACTCGGACCCTACAGGTGGTGTTCACCCCCTCCGGAAGGAGGGGCAGGGTCGAGCCGGGTACGACGGTCCTGGACGCAGCCCGCGGTCTCGGGGTGGATGTGGACTCGGTGTGCGGCGGGCGCGGGCTGTGCGGGCGCTGCCAGGTGACCCTGGGCAGCTCCGCGTCCGAGGGCATAGATTCCGGCGGACACCGGCTCTCCCTTCCCGAAGCCCAGGAGGTGGGCTACCGGGGTCGCCGTCCGCTCCGCGCCGGTCACCGCCTGGCCTGCGCGGCCCGCCTCCAGGACGACGCGGTCATCGACGTCCCGCCTTACAGCCAGGTGCGCCGCCAAGTGGTGCGCAAGCGGGCGGAGGTAGTCGACATCCCGGTGGATCCGGTGGTGCGCCTTCACTACCTGGAGGTGGAGCCTCCGGACATGCACCGCCAGGCATCCGACCTGTCCAGGGTGCTGGAGGCCCTGGACCGGCAGTGGGACATCGCCGGGGTGAAGGTAGATCATCATGTGCTCCAGGGACTGCAGGAGGCACTCCGGGCCGGCCAATGGGCGGTGACGGTGGCCGTTCACGACGGGGACACCGTTACGGGTGTGTGGCCGGGCTTCCATGACGGCCCCCTCGGAGTGGCCTTTGACGTCGGTTCCACGACGGTGGCCGGCCATCTGTGCGATCTCTCCACGGGCGCGGTGCTCGCCTCGTCGGGCGTGATGAACCCCCAGATCCGCTACGGGGAGGATCTGATGAGCCGCGTCTCCTACGTGATGATGAACGAGGGGGGCCAGGAAGTCCTCACCTCGGCGATCCGTTCGACCCTCGATGAAATGGTCGGAGACCTGGTCGAGCAGGTGGGGAGGCCCCGGGACTCGGTGCTGGAGGTGGCCCTGGTCGGCAACCCGATCATGCATCACCTGGTGCTCGGCCTCAGCCCCTACCACCTGGGCCTGGCGCCGTTCGCCCTGGCCACCGACGGGGCAGTCCGTATCACCGCCTCGAAGATCGGCATGGAGGCGCATCCGGGCGCCAGGCTCTACGTGCTGCCGTGTGTGGCGGGCCATGTCGGCGCCGATGCGGCGGGCGCCATCCTGTCCGAGGGTCCCCACCGGAGTCCGGCAATCCAACTGCTCGTGGACGTAGGCACCAATGCGGAGATCGTCCTGGGCAGCGCCGGTCGCCTGCTGGCGGCTTCCAGCCCGACCGGGCCCGCATTCGAAGGCGCGGAGATCAGCTCCGGCCAGCGGGCCGCACCGGGCGCGATCGAGCGGGTACGGATCGATCGCATGACGCTCGAGCCCCGGTTCAGAGTGATCGGAGTGGACTTGTGGTCGGACCAGGAGGGCTTCGAGGATGCCGTGGCGGAGACCGGCGTCATCGGCATCTGCGGATCGGGCATCATCGAGGCGGTGGCCGAACTGGCGCTGACCGGGGTGGTGTCGGCCGAGGGGCTCATCCGGGACAGCGGCCGCAGCGAGCGGGTCGTCGCTGACGGACGGTCGGCGGCCTACGTGCTGTACGAGGGGCCGGCGGAGCGGGGCAGCCGCATCATGATCACCCAGAACGACATAAGGGCCATCCAGCTCGCCAAAGCAGCCTTGCAGGCCGGTGTCAGGCTCCTGATGGACCGCCTGGGAGTGGACCGGGTGGACGAGATCAGGCTGGCCGGTGCCTTCGGCAGCCACATCGATCCCATCTACGCCATGGTGCTGGGGATGATCCCCGACTGCGATCCCGATCGTGTTTCGGCGGCGGGCAATGCGGCCGGGACCGGGGCGACGATGGCCTTGCTGAGCGGGTCCGCCCGGGACGAGATCGAGGCTCTGGTTGGCGAGGTCGAAAAGATCGAGACGGCGGTGGCCGCCGGCTTCCAGCGCCACTTCGTGGAAGCCATGGGGATACCCCACGCCACCGTCGCATACGACCATCTCGCCCGTAAGGTGGACCTGTCGGGCATCGTCTCGTCCGGGCCGGCTTCCGGCGGCCGCCGTCGCAGGGCCCGTAGGAGAGCGAGCGGGGCGACCACCCGGCGGTCCGGGGCCCTGGTCGGGTCGCGTGGAGAGGAGGACCGATGAGCGCCCGCAGGAGAAGGAGAGGTGGCGGAAGGCAGGCGCGCCAGGCCATCCGAACCGCCCGGGTCATCGAGCAGCAACCGTTCCTCACCCGCGCCTTGGGCCGCACCGAGGTGCTCTCCGAGGAGGGGATGGAACTGATCGAGCACAACGCCGACACTCTCCTCGAGGAGGTCGGGATCGAGATCATGAACTTCCCCGAGGCCCTCGCGATCTACGCCGGCGCGGGTGCCGACGTGGACGGTACGAGGGTCCGCTTCCCGCGGGGCATGTGCCGGGAGATCATCACCCGATCCGCGCCGTCCTCGTTCGTCCAGCACGCGCGTAACCCGGCCCGGTCGGTCACCATCGGGGATCCCCACATCGTGTTCGCTCCCGCGTACGGCTCCCCGTTCGTGCGGGACGCCGACGCCGGGCGTCGCTACGCCACCATCGAGGACTTCAGGAACTTCGCCAAGCTCGTCCACATGAGCCCGGCGCTGCACCATGGCGGCGGAACCCTGTGCGAGCCGGTGGACCTGCCGGTCAACAAGCGCCACTTCGACATGGTCTACTCCCATGTCGCGTACCACGATAAGCCCTTCATGTCCTCGGTGACCAAGCCGGAGAGGGCACAGGACTCGGTCGACATATGCAAGATCGTCTTCGGCGAGGACTTCGTGCGCGACAACACCGTGCTGATGGGCCTGTGCAACGCCAACTCGCCTCTGACCTGGGACTACGCCATGCTCGGGTCGGCCAAGGTACTCGCAGAGAACAACCAGTGCGCTCTCATCACCCCGTTCATCATCGCCGGCGCCATGTCGCCGGTGACGGTGGCGGCGGCGGCGACCCAGACGTTGGCGGAGGCTCTGGCCGGCATAGCCTTCACCCAACTGGTCCGACCCGGCGCGCCCGTGATCTTCGGCTCCTTCTCCGCCTCCATGTCGATGCAGAGCGGGGCCCCCACGTTCGGAACCCCGGAGCCGGCGCTGGTCCTCTACGCGGTCGGCCAACTCGCCTCGAGGCTCGGTGTTCCGTTCCGATCGGGCGGGAATCTGACAGCCTCCAAGATCCCGGACGCCCAGGCCGCCTACGAGAGCGCCACGACCTTCCTGCCCGCTCTGGCGGCGGGCGTCAACTTCGTCCTCCACACGGCCGGATGGCTCGAGGGCGGCCTGACCATGGGGTACGAGAAGTTCGTGCTCGACGCCGATCAGGCGTCGATGATGGCGCGCCTGGTGGGCGGGGTGGACCTGACCGAGAACGGCCAGGCTATGGAACCGCTCCTGACCAACGGTCCCGGCCAGCACCATCTCGGCACCGCCCACACGATGGCCAATTTCGAGGATGCCTTCTGGGTGTCGGGCCAGTCCGATGTCGACAGCTTCGAGCAGTGGGAGCTGAACGGGTCGCTGGACTCGGTGACCAGGGCCAACGCCGAGTGGAAACGCCTGCTGGCGGAGTACGAGCAGCCGCCCCTGGACGAAGCCGTTCACGAGGAGTTGACCGAATGGATCGCGGCGCGCAAAGCCTCCTTCCCGGACTCGGACGTCTGAGATGACCGTTCCCTCAGGACTCGATAGCGCCGGAAGGGCGGCCGTGCGGCGAATCCTCGAACACCCGAAGTTCGAGGTCCTCCCGCTCAAGAACGTGCTCGATCAGGTGCGGTGGCTGCCGGACGGCGCCACGGTGTCCGTAACCGCCTCGCCGACCAAGACGCTCGAGGACACGATGGACGTGGCCGCCGAGCTCCGCCTGAGGGGCTTCCAGGTAGTACCTCACCTGTCCGCGCGCATGACCCACGACAAGACGCATCTCGCCGCTCTGCTGGGACGCATGCAGGAGTTGGAGATCTCCAGGGTGTTCGTGGTCGGCGGGGACGCTCCGCAGCGGGGGATCTTCCCCGACGCCTACTCTCTGCTGCTGGCCATGGACGACCTGGGCCACCACCTCACCGAGATCGGGGTGACCTCCTACCCCGAGGGACATGCGGTGATCCCGGACGACAAGCTGCGGCAGGCTCTACACGACAAGCAGCCCTTCGCGTCCTACCTGACCACCCAGATGTGTTTCGACCCCGAAGCCATCGGTGACTTCGTCTCCGGCTGCCGGGCGGACGGCATCACCCTCCCCGTCCGGATAGGGATTCCGGGAGTCGCCGACCGGTTGAAGCTCATCCAGATCTCGACCCGGATAGGGGTGGGCCAGTCCGTTCGGTTCCTCTCCAAGCACCGTGGTCTGGTGACCAAGTTCATCAAGCCCGGTGGCTACGCACCGGAGGACCTTATCGAAGGGCTCGCTCCGCTGGCCGACGATCCCGCAGCTGCCATCGTGGGGGTGCACATCTACACCTTCAACCAGTGCGAGACCACCGAGCGCTGGCGGCAGGAGTACCTGGCCACCCTGTAGGGTTTGTCCATTCCGCCATCCAGAGGCTTCGACACGTGACCCCCCCGGAAATCGCCGGCCCGGTGCCCGACCCGGCGCTGGTGGGAGTGAGTGCCCGGTTCGATGACTTCCGCGGGAGCCTGGTCCCGCTCCGGCTGGTCGACCCGTACGGAGTCTGGGTCTCCTATCACCTTGACGATGTCCAGGACGTCATCCACCGGGCCGAGGCCGAGGCCCGGGCCGGCGGTTGGGTGGCCGGGTTCGTCTCCTACGAGGCCGCTCCCGCCTTCGATCCCCGGCTGGCGGTCCGGACGCCGTCGCCCGGCCTGCCGCTGGCATGGTTCGCCGGATTCCGCAGCGCGATACCCCAGCCCACCGGACCGGGCGGCGAGTACCGGATCGGACCCTGGCGACCCGAGATCCCGGACACCCGCTATGGCCGCGACGTCGACATCATCCGGGAGTTCATCCGGGTCGGCGACACCTACCAGACCAACTACACGTTCCGCCTGCGGGGACGGGTTACCGGGGACCTCAGGTCGCTCTACACCGACCTGCTGGCCGCCCAGGGGGGTGGTTATCACGCCTTCCTGGAGACCGGCCGTCACACGGTGGTCTCCGCCTCGCCGGAGCTGTTCTTCCGCTGGGACGGCCGGCGCATCGAGAGCCGGC
>WTGW01000231.1 GCA_011523395.1 Acidimicrobiia bacterium | reverse complement strand
GCCATGAACGAGGCCATCTGCTGGCGGGTCGTGCAGGCATCGGGGGAGAAGGTCGTCCGCGAGGTGCCCTCCGTCAAACCCAGCCCGTAGATGCGGCCGATGTCTCCGCTCGGCGCCGTGTCTCCCCCGTGGAGGTCCGTGAAGGGGGTCGCAACCACGGGAGCGAGGCTTCCCGTCACCACGGCGTGGAACCTGGCCAGGAGGGTCGCCATCCGGCCGCGGGCCACGCATGCATCGGACGAGATGCTCGTGAACGGCTCGCCTGCGATGATGCCGAGCCCGTACAAGCGCCGGATGCCGTCCCGATGGGCGTCCGAGACCTCCCCGAGATCCGTGAAGGGCGTGTCGGCCAGGGGAGGGTCCTCGCCCTGCACGGCCCTGAACAGCCCGGCTAGGAAGGACGCCGCCTGTGGCAGCGACAGGAACGTGCGCGGGGAGAAGGTGGTCTCCAAGGTGCCTGCCGTGACACCGAGCCCGTAGATGCGGCGGATGTCGTCACGGTGGGCGTCCGAAGCCTCCCCGAGATCGGTGAATGGCGTCTCTACCACCGGAGCCTCGCCCGCCGGAGCCCCTCCGTCCGCCCTGGGAGTCCCGAGCTGCAGGCCGACGATCACCGGATCGTGGTCGGATGACCGGAAGGCGTTGGCCTCGTAGATCGGTAGGGCTCCCGACTCCCGCTCGTACGCCCGCTCGCCCGGGTCACGGACATCGTCGTTGTAGTCGAACAGCGGAGGCTCGTCGGCGTTGATGTACCACCCGCTCACCCCGGTGACCTGGCGCAGCATCGACGGGCTGCCCATGGCGTAGTCCAGGTATCCCAGCTGGCCGTCGAACAGGTAACCGTAGGCGTCGGTGCCCACGAACCGCCTGATCAGGTCGGTATAGCCGGCCGCCTCCAGGGCCCTGATCGGGTCTTCTCTGGCGTACGCGTTCAGATCGCCGATGATCAGGACGTCGGGATCTCCTCCGGCCGTCGGATCCGTGGCGAGGTACCGGGCGAGGGCTTCTGCGGCCGCCGTACGGATGCCGTTGCAGTTGCCCTGACCGTCCCGGAGATCCGGATCGCCCAGTTCCTCGCAGCTCGATCCCTTCGACTTGAGGTGGTTGACGGCGACCGTGAAGCGCTCTCCGGTCGCCACCTCCTCGAACGTCTGGATCAGGGCGGGCCGGTTCTTCGTGTCCAGGAAAGCCGCATCGACCGACGTGTCGATGATGGCGTGCGGCCCGGCGGGCGTCACCGACTCCGGCCGGTAGACCAACCCGACCTTGATGACATCGCCTCCGATTGTCCCCGTGTCCACGTAGGCATACCTGTCGGAGCCCTCCGCGAAGTTGAGGGCTCCGACCAGACGGGCGAGCGAAGCCGAGGCGTTGTTCTCGAGCTCCACCAACCCGAAGACATCCGCGTCGATCGCCACCATCGCGGCCACGATCTTGTCACGCTGCCGGCGCAGTTCCGCCGCCGAGTCGGCGCCCCGGCAACCGAGACCGCCGCCCGGACCGCATCGCGGCGTCCCGTCGTCGATCGTGGTGAAGTAATTCAGGACGTTGAAACCGGCCACCCTGAGGCGGCCGCCCACATCGGCGGGAGCAGGGGGCCGCGGGTTGTCCGCGGTGAAGGTATAGTCGAACCGCTCAGGCACGGGCTGGATCCGCCACGCGCCGAATGCCCAGTGCATCACGCCACCCAAGCCGCTGATCGAGTCGCCGCCCCGGAGACGATTAGCGATGCTCAGCCCGCCCGACGGATACGGGTAGGCCTCGTCCTCGCCCTGCGGCGGGAAGGTGGCATCGTTCTGGTCTCTGCTGCCGTCGTCGAGGATGATCCGCCTGGTGGCCAGGTCGGCCAGGAACGCGGCGTATCCGGCCACGCTCGGCATGTGTCCATGGGTGAACTGGTACGGCCGGCGCCCTTCGGTGAGTACCAACTCCCCGTACCGGGCGAGCCAGTAGTACTCGCTGACCACCAGCTTGCCGGGGAACGTGACGATCATGCCTTCGAGGTTCTCGAAGGTTCCCTCCGCGCGGGTGCTGCCGGGGGCGGGCAGCGTCACTGCCGTCGGGATCGGGAGGTCGTTTGCGGACGAGCGGACCGTGACGCTGCCGGCGGATGCGTCGATCTGGCTGGCGCCACCGAACTCCCCCGCCGTCCCGACCACCGCCACCCTGTCGCCCACGGACAGGCCGGCCGGGCACGCGGTGGAGCAGTAGACGAAGATGCCTTCGGAGGTCTCCGGGTCGCCGTCGCTGTCGGCGTCCTCCTCCTGGAGGAAGAAGCCACTCAAAACGTCATCCCGCTCGAACATGGAAGTGGTTATCGCCTCGACCGCAACCTGTCCTGTGATCGCGATGGTCGCCCCGCTGCCCTGTATCTGCGAGATGCGCAGCAGTTCGGGCGTGGCTGTGGCGGTGGCCGGCGCGTCGGAGCGGCGCGCCTGGTCGGTGACCACCGGACCGGCTGCGTGGGCCGGTCCGGCCCCGACCACGGTGAGACAGGCAACCATCAGGACCAGTGCGGCCCGGGCACCGGCGGAGAGGCGTGTCAAGTCAAAGCCTTCCCGGCTGGCGTGAGCAGGCGAGGAGGCGACCGAAGACGTGCAATCGACCCCGATCGCGGGGGAACAGTCCTGGTCTCATCATTGCTCCAAGTTCCGCTGACGGACCGTGCCCCGGCCGGGCGGCCGGGGCACGTTCTCCCGAAGTACGGGAAGGTCTACATGGCGGGTACTTTCAAGACCCAGCCGATGTGGATCAGATCGGGGTTGGTCAAGGACCGGCCGTCGGCCTGGACCTGCCCCTTGTTGAGGGCGAAGATCTCGGGCCAGCGGTTCTCGTCCCCGAGGTGGGTCATGGCGATCTTCCGCAGGGTGTCGCCCGCCTGGACGATTACCCCGGTGGTCTCGGGCTCGGGCTCGAGGGCGATGATCCTGCCCCCGCCACCGGCCGGGTAGGCCGCGGCCGTGATCTTGCCTCCGAGGTCCATCGATACGTAGTTGGCCAGAGCCTGCTGGTAGCTGACGCCCAGCTTGGTGAATGCGATGTCGGCCAACGGGTAGCAGTCCCCGCCGTTCGCCAGGAAGTCGATCGTGGCTAGGACGACCGGATCTCCGGCCACCACTTGCCCATCGCTGACGATCACCGTGCCGTCGTCCAGGACGACCTCTCTCACCCGCTCTCCGGGGTTGCCGACCAGGGAGCAGTCGCCGTCGCGGGCGATCTCCCGGGCAGGAGCGGCCGGATCGTAGGTGAGCGTGAACCCCGATACCTGGGCGAACTGGCCCCCGGCGCCGGGCAGGCGGTCCAAGCCCTGCTCCAGCAGGACATGGAAGGTCTCCCGTGACACCTCGGCCACCACCACGAAGTTCCTGAACGGAGCGATGTCCCAGGTGGTTCCGACGGTGATCTCTCCAGGCGGGATCAGCGAGCTGTTGCGGATGCCTCCGCCGTTCTGGATCGCCACGTCCGCTACCGGGATGCCGAACGACTCGGCCAGGTTGGTAGCAGTGGCTCGTAGCGCGTCGGCCATCAGGTTGCCCTCGTTGGTCGCCATGATGCGGATCTGCGGACGGCGGCCGTCCAGCGCCACCTCGCTGGTCCCGATCACCTGGGCGTCGATCAGCGCCACCGCCGCCGACAGGGGCTCGATGACCTCGGCCTGGACGGTGGGATCGGGCTCCACGTCGAAGCCCACCCCGATCGACCGTCCAACCGCCGCGGTCACGTTGCCGGCAGCGTCGAAGGTGACGTTCAGCTCACCGATGCAGCGGTACCCGCCCGGGGCAGTGATGACCGGCACCATCGTGCCTGAGGCATCCTCCGCCATGATCGGGTAGGGCGCCACGGCGTCCTCGTCTGCCAGGCAGGTGTCGCCTTCGTTCTTCAGGAGGTCGTCGCCTCCTCCGGCGATCACCACGTCGATCCCGGAAAGGCTCCCGACCAGCTCGATCTCCTCGGCCACATCCTGGAGATGGCTGACCAGGATGATCTTGTTGACTCCCTGGCCGGTCAGGCTCTCCACCGCCGCTGTCACCGCCGGCAGGACCGGGGACACGACCGCGTTCCGCGGAGTGGAGATGTTGGGCAGCATCGGGGTGACGGCGCCGATCACGCCGATCCGCTCGCCGCCGGTCTCGATAACCGTGCTACCCGCGATGAGGCCCTGGTCCACCAGCGCCTGCAGCATCGGCTCCCCGGAGAAGTCCACGTTGGCGGACAGGAAGGTCACCGCCGGCGAGAAACCGGTCACGAAGCGGGCTGTGACCTCGGGGCCCAGGTCGAAGTCGTGGTTGCCAAGGGCCATGGCGTCGTAGATACCGCTCAAGGCAATGGAGTCATAGAGAGCACCCTCACGGGCGAGGGACACGCCCAGTTCCTGGGAGGCCAGGAAGTTGTCCCCTGAGGTCAGCGTCACCACTCCCGTCCCGGAAGCCCCGGCCTGCAGCTGCTTCATGAGCGCCACAAACCGGGCTACGCCGGGATCGGCGTTCTCGTCGGGAAGGAGCTTCGACTCGCCGTCGTTGTTGTGCAGGATGGTAAGGGTGAATCCCTCGTCGCCTGTATCCTGCGCTATCCCGGCCGAGGGTGTTGACACCAGGATCCCGGCCAGTAGCGCTAGCCCGGCAAGGATCGCCAAGGTTCGCCTATGTCTTACAACTGCCATCTCCGCTCCTTCTCCGCTACGGGGTGTGCAAGCCTAGGTGCTAGTGCGCGAGGTTGAGAATTCGATGAACGGGTTTGGCAGGTGATGGTGGACCCGATCATCCGTCCGATGACGAAGCGGAGTCCCAGCCGCCGCGAGGATGGGGCAGGCCCATGAGCGTGACCGTCCGGTACGGGGTCGTAGGCACCGGGATGATGGGTGTCGAACACATCGAGAACATCCGGGCCATTCCCGGCGCCGAGGTGACGGCGGTGGCGGATCCGCACCCTCCTTCCCGGCAAGCGGCCCGTGAGGCGCTGGCGGACCAGGATTTGGCGGTCTTCGACGACCACCGCTCCCTCATCGATTCCGAGCTGTGCGATGCGGTGGTGCTGGCCACCCCCAACATGACCCATATCGATCTGCTCCGCGACCTGATGGCGACCGATCTGCACCTGCTGGTCGAGAAGCCACTCTGCACGCGGGTCGAGGACTGCCGCTGGGTAGTGGAGGCCCAGCGGGAGCGGGAACAGGTTCTCTGGGTCGGGATGGAGTACCGCTACATGCCTGCCACGGCCCGGCTGATCGCCGAGGTCCGGCGGGGCACGGTCGGTGACCTGAAGATGCTCGCCATCCGGGAGCACCGCTTCCCGTTCCTGCCCAAGGTGAACGACTGGAACCGGTTCGACGCCAACTCCGGAGGAACCCTGGTGGAGAAGTGCTGCCACCACTTCGACCTGATGAACCACATCATCGGCAACCCCCCGGTGCGGGTCTACGCCTCCGGAAGCCAGGCGGTCAACCACCTGGACGAGCGCTACGGCGGGCACCGGCCCGACATCCTCGACAACGCCTACGTGATCGTGGACTACCGGGACGGGCAGCGGGCCATGCTCGACCTGTGCATGTTCGCCGAAGGAGGCGAGAACCAGGAGGAACTGGTGGCGGTCGGCGACCGCGGCAAGGTGGAGGCCCG
>WTGW01000012.1 GCA_011523395.1 Acidimicrobiia bacterium | reverse complement strand
TCGTGGACTGCACGGTTCTTGGTGCACAGGGCGTCACCGGTGGTGCGGTGTTCCTCAGGTTTAGGGCGTCATGGGTGGTGCCCTGTACCCAAAATTCGAAAAGTCGCGAAAAACCGGTGCCCGCACCGGGCCCTCCCCCGCCACCACCTGTCCTGGTTTGGAGCGTGGTCGGCCATGCCCGGCTGGATGCCGGGAGTCGGCTGTTCGCTCCATGAAGCCTCGTATGTTCCCTTGGGCCGGCCGTTCCGATCGGTCTCATCCCATCGGCCGGTGTAGGTGCTTGGCGATAGGCAACATATGGCGGGGGTGTGACAGATTCGACTCCCTGTAGCAAGAACGCGAAACTCTCGTCGTTCCACGGGAACGGGCCACCCCGACCAGGTCGATGTGCGGGCTCAGCCGGGGGTGGTGGGACTCGCGGCAGCGGAGCGCAGGGCACCGGCGCGTCCGGCCAGGTCGATGCGTTCGGCTACGTCGGCGGCTTCCTGGCCGGCGGCGTAGAGGTCTCGGGGCCGGACCGCATCGCCGATGGTGTAGATGCCGACCGCCAGTCCCGACCGCCTCAGCTCGTCGGAGAGCTCCGAGCAGGGGCGCCGGCCTCCGATCACGACCGATCCCACGTCCAACCGGCCCTCCTTGCCACGGCTCTGGATCACCACGCCATCGCCGGTGATCGACTCCGCGGTCGCTTCCCTATGGATGGTGACCCCGTCGTCCGCCTCCAGCTCGATCTCCGCCAGAACACCGGTGAAGGCGCCGTCCGCGGCAAGGGATGCGCCGGCTTCGATGATGTGGACACCGACCCCGGAGCGGCGGAGGTGCTGCGCCACCCGGCAGGCCGCGAAGTCACCGCTGATCACCGCCACGTCCGACTCCCACTCGTCCGGCTGCCGTTCCAGGGCGGAGAAGACATCGAAGATCGGCACGGTGGGCTCCTCGGTGCCGGCCCACAGGTAGCCTCCCAGCGCTCCCGTGGCCACCACCACCGCATCGGGGTCGGCTTCGGAGATCTCGGGCACCCCGACCCGGTGGCCGGTCTCGATCCTCACCCCGAGTTCGTCGAGCTCGCGGGCCAGCCAGTCGACCAGGGTCCCGTACTCGGGCAGGGCTTGGCGCAGGTAGTGCAGCTGGCCACCCAGCCGTTCGGTCGCCTCGCACAGCAGGACCTCGTGGCCGCGGAGGCCGAGGAACCGGGCGGCGTGCATGCCCGCCACCCCGCCGCCGGCGACCATGACGCGCACCGGCTCCGGTGATGGTTGGTAGCCATCCCGGGAGAGCTCGAAGGCGCTGGCCGGGTTGGCGGCGCAGCCGGTCGGGATACGCGCCACCGTCAGGTTGACGCAGGTGTTGCACCCTATGCAGGGCAGTATCCGGTCGGGTCGTCCTTCCGTCAGCCTGCGCACGTAGTCGGGGTCGGCGTGGAAGGCGCGGGCCAGGGTGACGTACTCGAAGCCCTCCCGCTCCATCACCCGGTCGGCGAACACGGGATCGTTCATGCGCTGGGCCACGCTCACCGGGACCCGGTCGCCCACCGCCCGGCGTATGGCCGCGGCCTCCTCGACGAAGCCACCCTTGGGCGCCTCCGGTCCCTGGAAGATCATCGACATCGACTCGTAGGTGCCCCCGGCCACGTCGATCAGGTCGATCCCGGCATCGGCGAGCATGACTGCGAAGCGGGCCGACTCGTCCGCCTCCAGGCCACCCTCCACGTACTCGGCCGCCGACATCCGGTATCCGATCGGGTAGTCGAGCCCGACCACCTCCCGGACGGCGGCGAGAACCTCCAGGGGGAAGCGGGCCCGGCCGGCCAGGGGCCCTCCGTAGCCGTCGGTGCGACGGTTCGACTGCGGCGACAGGAACTGGCCGAGCAGGTAGCCGTGCGCGCCGTGGAGGTGGATCATGTCGACACCCGCCGCCAGGCATCGCTCGGCGGCCCTGGCGAAGTCTCCGATCACCCGGCGGATGTCGGCCGCCGTCAACTCGCGGGGAACCGTCCCCGGATCCATCATGGCGGATGGGATCGCAGACGGTGCGATGGGATGGCGGTGGTGGGCGGCGACCGAGGCCTGGCGGCCTCCGTGGTGCAGCTCCATGGCCAGCTTGGCGCCGTGCGCGTGGATCTGTGCGGCCATCCGGGTGAGGGCCGGGATGACGTGGTCCCCGTGGCAACCCACCTGGTACGGGTTGCCCCGACCCTCCGGCGACACGTAGGTCGACTCGAGCTGGATCAGGGCCGCCCCGCCCAGGGCGCGCCGCCGGGCGTAGGCGATGTAGCGCTCGTTCAGCGACCCGTCGAGGTTGGCCAGCGACTTCTCCATGGGGCCGACGATGATCCGGTTGCGCATGTGCATCCGGTTGATGTAGCCGGGACGCAGCAGGTTCTCGAAGCTCATGAGCAACCTCCCACGGACTCCGCTACCCGGTGGTCGGTCATCGAGCCCGCCCCGGCTCGACCGCAGCGACCAGCGCCTCGGCGAACTCCCGGTCGTTGATGTGGTGATCCATCCTCACCAACGATACGGGGGAGTGGGGCGGGAGCCCGGACGCGACACCCTCGGCGAAGGCCTCCACGGATCCGGGATCGTGGAAGGGGCCTCCCTCGATGTCGAGCTGCGAGACGCCCTTCATCGGCACCAGCACCGAAGTGGCGGCTCCAGGGGTCCCGAGGCGTTCCGCCACCGTCCGGCCGAGCCGGTGGTTCTCCTCCGGGGTGGTGCGCACGAGGGTGACCAGGTCGTTGTGCGCCACGTGGAGCCGGTTCCGGAAGCGCTCCGGCAGTCCTGCCAGGGACCCCAGGCAGATCATGTCGATCGCACCCGGGGCGATGGCCTGCGGGACGGCGGATCGGGATGCGCCGGTGAGACGGTCGGATCCCGCCGGCCACAGGCCCCCGAACAGCTCGTCGGCCAACTCGCTGATGGTCAGGTCGATGGCGGACGCGACCAGGCCCTGGCTCACGAACGACTCGAAGGACCGGCCTCCGGTGCCGTTGGCGTGGAACACCAGCGGCTCGAGGCCGCGATCCGCCAGGAGCTCGCGGCAGTGCGCGACACAGGGGTTGGTTACGCCGTACATGGTCAGGGCGACCGAGTTCCCGGGCGCGCTCACGGGGTGCTCCCCGCCTGCCCGCAGCAGCGCCACCGACACGTGTGCCAGCCGGCCGATCATGCCCCGCAGGATCCGGTTGTCGCCCTCGATGTCGAGGACGGGGTAGAGCATGGTCACGTCACCACCGCCGACCAGCGCCCTGGTCTCGCCGGCCACCGAGGTCGCCATCAGGATCTTCGGGACGCCGATGGGGACGATGGGCGCCAGTACGGAGAATGCCGCCGCCGCGTTGGAACCGCCCATGCAGACCAGCGCTCCCACCTCGCCTCCGTCCACCAACTGCCGGAGGATGCGGGCCGCCCCCGTGGCCATGGCCGACACCGCCCCCGCCCTGCCGAGCGGAGGCAGCTCTTCGAGCGAGTATCCGGCGGCTTCCGCCACGGCTTCTGTGGGGTGGTCACAGCCATGTTCACCGCCGAAGACGCCGGTGTCGATGGTGATGGGAGGCGCGTCGAGGCTACGAAGCTTCTCCACCAGCAGTCCGAGCGGCTCCGCCTTGGTGTCGAAGGTACCCGCGACCACCACCCTGCTCATGGCCCTCCGTCCACGATCACCACACTTCGGGCAGGTCCGGGGCGGGCGCTCAGATGGTCACGCTCTTGAAGGAGCGGACCGTGCTCTCGATGGCCACCTCGGTCGGCAGGCGCTCCATCGTGGAGGCGCCGACGAACCCAAAGCAGCCCGACTCGCGCATTACCGTCCCGACCTCTTCGGGACCCTCCAGCGGTCCTCCGTGCAGCACCACGATGATGTCGGGATTGATCGCCTCGGAGATCTCCCTGGTCTCTATGGCTTGGCTGACGCAGGCGTCGAGGGACATCGTGAAGGAGTCGGTGGCGCCGATACTGCCGCCCGTGGTGAGGCCGAGGTGGGCGACCATCACGTCCACTCCCGCCTCGGCGAATGCGGCCGCCTCATGCGCCTCGTAGCAGTAGGACATGGTGAACAGGCCCAACTCGGAGGCGGTCCGCAGCATCTCGACCTCCCGGTCCAGGCCGAAACCGGTGGCCTCCAGGCTCTCCCTCCAGCGTCCGTCCGTGTAGCCGATGGACGGGAAGTTGATCACTCCGGAGAAGCCCATCGCCTCCAACCCGCCCAGGAACCGGTCCATGACCCGGGTGGGGTCGGTGCCGTTCACTCCCGCGATCACGGGCGTGTCCTTGACGACCGGCAGCACCTCCCGCTCTCCCACCTCCATGACGATGGCGTTGGCGTCCCCGATCGGCAGCAGCCCGGCGTTGGACCCGTGACCCGCCATCCGGTACTTGCCGGAGTTGTAGATGAGGATCAGGTCGGCGCCTCCCGCCTCGGCGAACTTGGCCGATATTCCCGTACCGGCGCCGGCGCCGATGATCGGGCTCCCGCCAGCCAGGGTCGCCCGGAGCCGCTCTAGGACCTGATCTCT
Source organism: Acidimicrobiia bacterium (assembly GCA_011523395.1). Classification (GTDB taxonomy): domain Bacteria; phylum Actinomycetota; class Acidimicrobiia; order Spongiisociales; family Spongiisociaceae; genus Spongiisocius. The sequence continues at coordinate 1,130 of WTGW01000012.1, read as the reverse complement.
CGTGAACATGCGGTTCCGCTCCTCTTCGGCTAGTCAACCATCAGCAGGCCGCCGTTTACATGGATGGTCTGGCCGGTGACGTAAGCCCCGGCATCCGACGCCAGGAAGATGGCGGGTCCCACCAGGTCCTCGGCCACCTCCATCCTGCCCAGCGGGATGTACTTCTCGTATTCGAACAGGTAGTCGCGGTGGTGGGCGTGCATGGGCGTGTCGACCGCGCCGGGGGCGATCGCATTCACCCGGACGCCGTGCGGCGCCACGTCCTGGGCAGCCGCCCTGCTCAACGACTGCAGGGCGGCCTTGGCCGAGCAGTAGTCGACACCGCCCCCGTCCTGGTTGAACACCGAGGCCCTGGACGACCAGGAACTACCGATGTTGATGACGCTGCCCCGCCCGGCGTCCACCATCTCCTGGAGCACCGCCCGCATGATCCGCATGGGGGCCTTCAGGTTGATCCCGTACATCCGGTCCCATTGCTCGTCGGTGACCCCGATGATGTCGGCGTAGCCCATGATCCCGGCGTTGTTGACCAGCACGTCGATCCGCCCGCTCAGGTCCATGGCCGCGGCGACGATGCGCTCGGGGGTGTCGGGTGCGGTGACATCGGCCACGACGGTCGCCACCCCGTGACCGATCTCCCTGATCTCGGCGGCGGTGGTCTCCAGCACGGGGCCGTTGAGGTCCACCAGGACCAGATCGCTGCCGGCGTGCGCCAAGCCGGTGGCCAGCGCCCTGCCGATACCCTGTCCGGCCCCGGTGACGATGCTGCAATAGCCGTTGAGGTCGAACAGGTTCCTGGAGATGTCGGGAAACGGGAGGCTCAAACTTCGCGGCCCTTCGTGACACGGATGAGGGTTCCGGGGATGCTGGGCAATCCTAGTGTCCCGAGTCCTTGGCGCTCCGTGCTCGGTTCCCACGCGGGTGGCAGTCGGTCGGCCAGAAACGTGCTCGAGTCTCGATGTCCGGCGATCATCCGACAGGGGTTGAACGTGTCACAATGACATATTATGTTGTCGGATAACCGAAATTACCAGCAGTCGGTGTATGACGTCGACCGGACTGACTGAGGGATCATATCGTCCGAGGCGGCCCCATCCCGGGGTAGGGCGGGACGCGCCTCGGATCCAAGG
>WTGW01000221.1 GCA_011523395.1 Acidimicrobiia bacterium | reverse complement strand
CGCGTCGTACATCCCGACCCCGGTGCCGGACTCGCGGCCCTCGACCACCACCCACGAGGCTCCCCACTCCAGGTCGTGCAGCGCCTGATCGGCCAGTTTCCCGGGAGACGGTTGGGCGCTCGGGTCCTTCTTCCCGACCTCGGTGATCACCGTAAGGTCATGGTCGAGGGCACACTCGATGGCCCCGCGCCGGCGGTCGGGCGAGAGGTCGATCGACCCCTCGGAGATCTCGACGGCGGTGAAGCCCATCCCTCGGGCGGTCCGCATGTAGTGGCGGCAATGGCGCCGGACGATGGTGGCCTCGAACATGGTCCCGCCGGGGAAGGTGAGGATCCCGGCCGACCCGATCAGGTCCAGCTTCTTGGTGAGCACCGGCTTGGGTATCAGCGCCGAGGTACCGAAGCTCAGCTTCCAGTGGTCGATCCAGCGGTCCGCCATCATCAGCAGGTCCTCGCACTGGGACAGGCCCAGCCCGGTGTCGATGACCATGGTCACGCCGGAGTGGCGCGGCTTGGTGGTCCGCTCGCGCCGGACCTCGCCGGTGACTGCCAGCCGGTACCAGGCCGACTCGCCGGCGCCGGTCATAGGTCCTGGAGATCCTTGGATCCGGCCCGGAGGCGGGACAGCTGGATGAAGTGGGTGGGGTTGAGGAACAACTCGTCCATCTCCGCGAGCTGGTCAATGGTGAGTCCCTGGCGGTACAGCTGGAACAGGTACTGGAAGGCGTCCCGGGCCCCGGCCCCCACGTGATGGGCGCCGACCACCTTGCGGGAGGCGGAGGCGATGATCAGTTTCTGGAATCCCGACATCCGGGGCTTGGCGAACGCGTAGAGCATCATCCGGTCGGTGGCCGGCAGGGCGACCTCCCAGCCGTCCTCCGAGTCGGGGGGCATCTTGATGATGGTCACCTCCCCGTAGCGTTCCCGGGCTTCCTCCTCGCCGATCCCGAACCAGCTGACCTCGTAGTGGGTGTGCATGAAGTCGGGGTACTCCTTGAACTCGTAGTGGACGTCCTCGCCCATGATGTGGCGCGATGCGTACATCCCCGACTTGCGGGCCTTGAACATCTCCATGGGCGGGCCGATCAGGTCGCCGATGGCGTAGACGTTTGGAACCGAGGTCTGCATCTGCGGGTTGACCTTGACGGTCCCGTCGTCGTTCAGCTTCACGCCCAGCACTTCGGCGGCCATCTTCGAGTTGGGGACCTCGCCCAGGCCGTGGAACACGAAGTCGGTCTCGACGTACTCGATTCCATCCGGGGTCGACACCGTGACGCCCTTGACCCGGCCGCTTCCGTCATCGTGGACCTCGGTCACGACCGAGCCCTCCCAGATCTCGGTCCCCTGCTCCTTCATCATCGTGATCACGTAGTTCCGGGTCTCGCCGTCCTCCAGCAGCTTCAGCAGCTCGGATCGCACCACGAAGATGGTGCGGCGTCCGGTGGCCTGGAAGAAGCAGCCGTACTCGACCGCGGTCTTGGATCCTCCGACCACGACCACCGTGTCGCCCGGCTCGTAGTCGAGATCCTCCACCAGGGACTCGTAGGTGAAGACGCCCTTCAGGTCGTTACCGGGGCACGGAAGGGGTCGGGGATGGGCGCCGGTGGCGAGGATCAGGTTGTTGGCGGTGAAGGTGCGACCCGCCACCTCGACCGTGTGGGCGTCGATGACCTTGCCGGGGGCGTTGAGGATGTACTCGAGGTCGAGTTGCTCCTTGCTCTGGAAGTTCATGATGGCGTGCGGGGCGATCCGGCCGGCCCGGAACAGGTCGACGATCTCCTTGATGGAGGTCACCTCGCCCTCCATGTCCGGGAACCAGAACTGCCCGCTGAAGGTGCGGGCCAGCATGAGTTCGGCAGCCACCTCGCTGAACAGGTGATGGGGCACGCAGGCGTTGTGGGGGCAGGAACCCCCGAGGAAGGGCCACTGGTCGATGATCAGCTGGCGCCCGCCCATGGCCCGCATGTAGGCGGATCCGAAGCGCCCGGCGGCGCCCCCGCCCAGGAAGATAGCGTCGTATGGACGGGTGTCGGTCTCGTCGACGTTGAAGACGACCCGGTTGTCCTCGGGGTCCTCCAGCATGGAGTCGATCTCCGGCCCCCAATCATGGATGCTGATGGGTTCCTGGCTGCGAATGTCCCAGGGTGTGAGCGTGGTGGTCGCCATCTGTTTCTCCCTGTGCCAATTGAGTGTCTGTTCGGGTCTCCCGGCTGAGGATAGAACAGATCGGTTGGCGCCCCGTAACTGAATATAGCCATAGCCATTGGACATGGCTATACTTCGTGTGGCGATCAGGAGGTCTCGGGCATGTCGGGTATCGGGCGGAGCCGGCGGACCATGCCGGCGGGCGAGTTCAAGAACCGGTGTCTGGCGCTCATGGACGAGGTGAACGAGACCGGCGAGGAGATAGTGATCACGAAGCATGGCAAGCCGGTGTCGCGGTTGGCCCCGGTCAGAAAGCCTGTGCCGTTGCTCGGGATGTTCCGGGACCAGATAAGCATTACGGGCGACATCATGTCTCCGGCGGTGCCTGCTGAGGAATGGGAAGTCATCAGCAACCCCGACCGGGTACTGGACCCCGATCTGCCGTCCCATCAGTGATCCTGCTCGATACCCACGTGCTGGTTTGGTCGGTGATGGATTCCGATCGCCTCGGAGAAGAGTTCAAGTCGATGCTCGGCTCGTCGTGGGGGGAGGGCGCTGTCGCCGTTTCCTCGATCGTTTTCTGGGAGATCGCCATGTTGCACGGGAGAGGGAGCCTCGGAAGAGTCCCGCCTTCACGGTCTCTACGCAACCAACTGCGAGTCAACGGTTTGAACATCCTTCCGGTGGACGATGAGGTCGCTATCCGGGCGGCGGAGCTCGGGGACGAAGGGTTCCATCCCGATCCCGCTGATCGCTTCATCACGGCGACCGCGATAATCGGCGGATTCCATCTGGCGACCGCCGACAGGAAGATCATCGAGTGGGCAGAGGGATTCAGGGGATTGTCCGTACTCGATCCGCAGCGCTGAGCACGGTGAGGTGCTGCGTAATCGGGTTCTCAGACCCTCCTAAGGGTGGCGAACGTAGAGCTTCCAGTCCACCGCGACGGCGTCGGACTCGGTGCACATGACGGGGTTGAGGTCGATCTCGCCCACCTCGGGGTGCTCGGCGGCCAGGCGGGCAACGCCGGAAACCACCTCTCCCAGCGCGTAGAGGTCGACCGCCGGTCCACCCCGGTACCCGGCGAGTAGTGGGAAGCCCGCCAAGCTCTCCAACATCTCGATCGCCTCGCTGTTGGTCACCGGGGCCAGCGCGAATACCACGTCCTCCAGCAGCTCCACCATGGTCCCGCCCAGGCCGGCCATCACCACCGGCCCGAAGACCGGATCCCGCAGGGCGCCGACCACAACCTCCACCCCGTCCAACTGCCGCTGGACCAGTACCTCCGGGCCCAGTTCCGACAGGTCACGGTAGGCGTCCCGGATGTCGTCCGCGGTGGCTAGGCCTATCCGGACGCCTCCGGCCTCGGTCCGGTGGGCCACCGACGGGGCGGCGGTCTTCATCACCGCCGGTCCCGCCAGGCGTCCCGCCGCGGCCACCGCCTCGTCGGCGGTGGCACACAGCGTGCTCTCGACGGTCCTGATTCCGTAGCGCGCCAGGACGGCGGCGGCCTCGGTTGCCGGGACCGGCCCGTCCGCCAGCCCGAAGGGCTCGGAGGGGTCGACCCGAACGGGCGGGGTGATGCCCGGGCGGTCGGCGGCGTAGCGCACCGCGTGCCCGACGGCTCGCGCCACGCGCTCGGGCCACTCCAGGCAAGGGATGCCCGCCGACTGGAGGACGTCGGCCCTACCCCGGGCCTCCCGCGGGGTCACCCAGCAGCAGTAGACGGGCACCTGGTTCCCCTCTGCCCTCAGCGCCGCCACGGTGTCGCGCAGCCCCGTCAGCGTGGGCTCGTCCATAGCCGCCCGTTGCAGCAGGACCGGGATCACCAGGTCTATCTCGCCCGAGCGGGCCAGCGTGTCGGTCAGCCACGGGTAGAGCTCCGCGAAGCGCGACCAGATGGGGGTCATGTCCACCGGGTTCCGGGCGCCGCCGATGGGAGGCAGCCGTTCGGCGATGTGATCCCTGAGGCCGGGCGACAGTTCGGGGACCTCGACTCCCTCATCCGCGAGCATGTCGGCCAGCTCGACGCCCACCCCGCCCGAGTTGGTGATGATGGCCGCCCGGGCCCCTCGAGGGAGCGGCTGAGCGGTCAGCACCCGCGCCACGTCGAGCATCTCCAGACCGGATCGGACGGTTATGGCCCCCGCTTGGCGCATGGCGGCCCGGAAGACGGCGTCGTCGGTACCCAGGGCCCCGGTGTGGGACAGCGCGGCTCGAGCCCCGGCCTCCGAGCGGCCGGTCTTGGTCACGATCACCGGCATCGTCGGGCTGGCAGCCCGGATGGCGGCGGCCAACTCGGCCCCGTCGGTCACCGACTCCGCCAGCAGGCACACGATGCGGGTGCCGGGATCCTGATGGAGGTAGCGGATCACCTCGTGGTCGCCGATGTCGGCCTTGTTGCCTGACGAGTACACCTTCCCGAAGTGCAGGTTCTCATCCAGCGCCAGCGAGTGGATCGCCATCCCGTAGGCACCCGACTGGGTGACCAGGGCCACCGTCCCCGCCTCGACATCACCCGCCATCGTTATCGACGCGTTGAGGCCCAGCGCGATGTTCTGGATCCCGAAGCAGTTGGGCCCGACGATCCGGACCGGCCCGGCTGCCTCGACCAGCTCGGCTTGGAGGGCAGCCCCGGCCGGTCCGGTCTCGGCGAACCCGCCCGCCAGCACCACCATCCCGCCGACGCCTTTGGCAGCGGCCTGGCGGGCGATGGCGGGAGCGGCCCGGGCCGGGACCACCAGGATCGCCAGGTCGACCTCTCCCTCTATCTCCGTCAGGCTCGGGACCGCCGGGACGCCTCCGACACGGTCCGCCGAGGTGGTGACCGGGATTCTCTCGCCCTCGAAGGCCGCCAGGTTGCGCCAGATGACCGATCCGACCTTGCCGGGACGGTCGGAGGCGCCCACCACCGCCACCCGGGCCGGGTTGAACACCCGGTCGAGAGTCACAGGGAGAAGGACCGTTCGAGTTCGGCCGGTCGGAACTCTCGCCGGCGGACGCCGAGCGGATCGATGGCGCGCACCAGATCGATCTGGTGGCGCGAAGGTGTCTGTACCGGCGCCAGGTCGGCCGCCACGGCGAACTCGAAGCCGGTGACGGCCTTCGCTTCCGCGAGCGTCACGTCGGGAAACAGCCTCCGCAGCCGGGCCCGGCCCTCGGGGTAGTCGAACACGCCCAATTCGGTGACCAGCGCGTCCGGACCGCCACCCGGGTAGCCCAACTCGGATCGGGTTCCCTCGGGCGTCCGGTGGCCGATGTCGGTGATGAAGTCGCATTCCCCGACCAGGCAGCGCCCGGACCGGTGGTTGGTGGTCCACAGGGTGAGGCGCCCGATCGTGGCCGACATGTTGCATCCCCCGCCCCCGCCCCCGAGCTTCACCTTGGGGTGTGGCATCCCGCCGACCGCGGTGACGTTGGTGTTCCCGTAGGGGTCGATCTGGATGCCCGACAGGAACATGAGGTCCATGTCGCCCCTGATCGACATGTCGAACGCCTCCTCGAAACGCATCGAGTAGGCCGATCCCC
>WTGW01000233.1 GCA_011523395.1 Acidimicrobiia bacterium | reverse complement strand
CCGCTTCCTCAACGTGCCGCTGCGGGCACGCCTTCGTCAGCGGGCCTTGCGAGGAGCACCGCTGCCGACGCCATACCACACCGCCATCCCGCAGACAGACGCGATAGTGGTCTGTCTGCGGAACAACCAGGCGTGTTCTGGCGGTCATCGGTGCCCCGTCGCGGCGTTCCGCTTCCTCAACGTGCCGCTGCGGGCACGCCTTCGTCAGCGGGCCTTGCGAGGAACACCGCTGCCGACGCCATACCACACCGCCATCCCGCAGACAGACCACCGATTCTTTCGATTAACCTGCGGGTACTCATGTCCGGGGCGATGCCGGTCGTGCTTGCTGGTTCCCCGGCGAAGACGGGGAGCTTTTCAGCGATCAGAGGGAGGATTGATGAGAAAACTCAAGTTGCTGGCGGTACTAGTGGCCCTATCACTGGTAGCCGTCGCATGTGGCGGCGACGACGACGAACCGGCGGAGACCACTGCCGCTCCTGCCGCCACCGAGGCCACCACGGCCGCGGCTACTGAGACCACCGCGGCTGCTCCTACGGCTATGGCTGATATGCCTGCTGTGTGTCAGGGTTATGACGGGTCGGGTATGACGATTGGTTATGGGGATCTGACTGCTGGTATCCCGTTCGTGACTCAGGTGTTGGACAATCTGATGGAGGTTGCTGAGGCGTGCAATGTCGAGGTGTTGTACGCGGATAACAACCTGGACGGTGAGACGGCTCTCGAGAACGCTCGGACGTTCACGTTGGCTGAGGTGGATGGTGTGATCCAGTTCCAGATCGACGCGTCGATCGAGGGTGCGCTCTGTGACGAGATGCGGGCGAACGACCCGAATCTCCCGGTGATCGCTATCGATATCGCCCATCCGTCTTGTGCTCTGTTCTTCGGGGCGGACAACAGCTACGCGGGTGAGTTGGCCGGCCAGGCTCTGGGTCAGTGGGCCCAGGAGAACTGGGGCTGCGGGATCGACATGGTCGTGACGATGGAGACCTTCGTGGTCGGCCAGGTGAACATCGATCGGGCGAACGGCATGGTCCGTGGTATCTCCCAGGTGTGTACGGGTCTTGATTACGGAGACTTCGAGAACTGGTCGCCGGACGCGACGGGGATCGTCACCCGGATTGATGGTGGTGGTACCACCGATGGTGCGTTCCCGAAGGTGTTGGATACGTTCACGGCTAATCCGGGTAAGCGGATCGCGGTGGTGTCCTTGAACGACGATATGGGTCTGGCGGCTCTTGCGGCGGCCCGTGAGTTGGGTATCGAGGACATGGTCGTGTATGCCAGCCAGGGTGCTGACGCGACGATCCATCAGGAGATCAGGACCAACCCGCAGTACATCGGGTCGACGGGGTACTTCCCCGAGACGTACGGGAACTATGTGATCCCGGCCATCTTGGCCATGATCGCCGGTGACCCGGTACCGGATCCGCTGTACGTGAACCACATCTTTGTGAGCGCGGACAACATCGACCAGTTCTACCCGGCGGACGGCGCGGCTGCTCCTACGGCTATGGCTGATATGCCTGCTGTGTGTCAGGGTTATGACGGGTCGGGTATGACGATTGGTTATGGGGATCTGACTGCTGGTATCCCGTTCGTGACTCAGGTGTTGGACAATCTGATGGAGGTTGCTGAGGCGTGCAATGTCGAGGTGTTGTACGCGGATAACAACCTGGACGGTGAGACGGCTCTCGAGAACGCTCGGACGTTCACGTTGGCTGAGGTGGATGGTGTGATCCAGTTCCAGATCGACGCGTCGATCGAGGGTGCGCTCTGTGACGAGATGCGGGCGAACGACCCGAATCTCCCGGTGATCGCTATCGATATCGCCCATCCGTCTTGTGCTCTGTTCTTCGGGGCGGACAACAGCTACGCGGGTGAGTTGGCCGGCCAGGCTCTGGGTCAGTGGGCCCAGGAGAACTGGGGCTGCGGGATCGACATGGTCGTGACGATGGAGACCTTCGTGGTCGGCCAGGTGAACATCGATCGGGCGAACGGCATGGTCCGTGGTATCTCCCAGGTGTGTACGGGTCTTGATTACGGAGACTTCGAGAACTGGTCGCCGGACGCGACGGGGATCGTCACCCGGATTGATGGTGGTGGTACCACCGATGGTGCGTTCCCGAAGGTGTTGGATACGTTCACGGCTAATCCGGGTAAGCGGATCGCGGTGGTGTCCTTGAACGACGATATGGGTCTGGCGGCTCTTGCGGCGGCCCGTGAGTTGGGTATCGAGGACATGGTCGTGTATGCCAGCCAGGGTGCTGACGCGACGATCCATCAGGAGATCAGGACCAACCCGCAGTACATCGGGTCGACGGGGTACTTCCCCGAGACGTACGGGAACTATGTGATCCCGGCCATCTTGGCCATGATCGCCGGTGACCCGGTACCGGATCCGCTGTACGTGAACCACATCTTTGTGAGCGCGGACAACATCGACCAGTTCTACCCGGGCTGAGGTCGACAGTAAGCAAACGGGGGGCGGCGCAAGCGAGGCTTGTCGCCGCCCCCGCTTTCCGTTAGGAGCGAGAGCAGGTTATGGACGAAACGCCGGTCGAAAAGGGTGGGGCCGGCTCGCCGGATGCCGCGCCAGTAGCAGGCATAAGCGGGCGGGCCCGGATCGCCCGCATTTTCGTGGCGATGCCTCCCGAAGTGGTTCTCATCGTGGTCTTGGTGATCCTCGGGTTCATTTTCTGGCAGGGGAGCGAGTTCTTCCTCACCACCCGGAACATGCGCAACGTGCTGCTATCCGTCTCGGTTCTCGGCATCCTCGCCGCACCGGGCACCCTGCTTCTCATCTCCGGCAACTTCGACCTTTCGGTGGCGTCAGGGGCTGCGCTGTGCGGCTGCATAGCCGGCGTGGTCGCCGAGGAGAACAGCGCCGCGGCCGCCATCCTGGCCGCCCTCGGCGTGGGTCTCCTGGCCGGGATATTCAACGGGTTGCTGTCCGCCTACGCGGGCATCGCCTCGATCGTGGTCACCCTGGGTACCTGGCTGGGATACAGGGGACTGGCGCGCCTGTTCTCCAACGGCCAGACGATCAGGATGAACGGCAAGGTCGAGTTCATCACCAACGACATCTTCGGCGTACCGGCCCAGATTGTGATGTTCGTCCTGATCACCGTGCTGGCGTGGTTCGTGGTCCGCTACACGCGCTTCGGCCGATCCGTGTACGCGATCGGTAGCAACCCGACCGCGGCCCGGCTGTCGGGTATCCGCCAGAAGCCGACCATCTTCGTCATGTTCATCGTCAGCGGCCTGCTGGCCGGCCTGGCCGGGCTGATCCTCGCTTCGCAGTTGGACGCCGCCTCCGGGAATGCGGCCACGGGCGTGGAACTCGAGGTGGTGGCCGCCATCATCCTGGGCGGCGCCAGCCTCTCCGGTGGGCGGGGCACCATCCCGGGTACGGTCCTCGGTGTCTTCATCCTGGGCATCATGCAGAACGGACTCACCCTGCTGAGCATCTCGTCGTTCTGGCAGGACGTCGCAACCGGTGTGGTCCTGGTGGCGGCGGTCGGGCTCGACCAGGTGAGGCTGCGGCTCAGCGGATCATGACGACGGAGAACGGAGCGCTGAACCAGAGGCTCGAACTCCGGGCTACCGGACTCCGCAAGAGTTTCGGCGGGGTCGAGGTCCTCCACGGTGTGGACATCACGGTGGAGGGTGGCGAGGTTCTGGCTCTCCTGGGCGAGAACGGCGCCGGTAAGTCCACCGCCATCAAGATCCTGGCGGGTGACTACAAGCGGGATGCCGGCGTCATAGTGATCGATGGCGAAGAAGCGGACATCCGGAGCCCGCGCGACGCAGGCGCCTACGGGCTCCGGGTCATCTACCAGGAGTTCTCGGATGCACCCGATCTCACGGTAGCCGAGAACCTGTCTCTGGGCCGGCTGCCGCGCAACCGCTTCGGCCTGGTCGACTGGTCCCGGGTACGTCGCGACGCGCGGGAGATACTCGAGAAGCTCGGCATCGAGCTGCCCATCCGGGCTCTGGTGGGCAACCTCGGGGTGGCCGAGCGCCAGGTGCTGGAGATAGCCCGGGCCCTGGCCGGAAGCGCCCGCCTGCTGATCCTCGACGAGCCGACCTCGGCGCTGACCCTCGAGGAGACGGATGCGCTCTTCGCCTTCATCGAACGTTTGAAGGCCCGAGGCGTGGCCATCATCTACATAACCCACCGGCTCGACGAGGTGGAGCGGATCGCCGACAACGTGCTGGTCTTCAGGGACGGGGACGCGGTCGCCGAGGGACCGGTCAGCGAGTTCGGCCGCAAGGAGATGGTCGAGGCCATGGTCGGGCACGAGCTGGAGGAGGAGGTCGCCTCCCTGCGCGGGGAAGGCCACGAGATCGGTGAGCCCGTCCTGACCATCGAAGGGGCCACGTCGGAGGGGGTCTTCCGGGACGTGGACCTCGAGGTGCGGGAGGGGGAGATCCTCTCGCTCTTCGGGAGGATCGGCTGCGGAGCGTTGGAATTGGCCGAGGCGGTCTTCGGCCTCCGCGAGATGACCGCCGGTTCCATGCGCGTGGGCGACCAGAGCGGGCAGCCCGGATCGCCCAAGGACGCCATCGCCCGGTTCGGGATCGGGTTCGTTCCGATCGACCGCAAGACCGACGGCCTGCTCACCGTCCTGAATGTGGCCGAGAACCTGAGCGTGGCGTCGTGGCCCTGGATGACCACAGGCGGTCTGCTTCCTCCCCGAGCCACCGCCAAGGTGTTCGAGAGGTGGTACGAGACCCTGGACATCCGGGGTAAGGGCGGCGCCGGCCAGATCGTCGACACCCTGTCAGGGGGCAACCAGCAAAAGGTCGTCCTGGGCCGCTGGCTGGAGCGCGAGTCGAGGTTGCTGGTGCTGGCCGAGCCGACGCGCGGGGTGGACGTGGGCGCCCGAGCGCAGATTTATCACGTACTGCGCAGGTTCGCCGATGAGGGAATAGCAGTGCTCATTGTCACGTCGGACATCGAGGAAGTGGTCAGGATCTCCGACACGATCGTGGTCATGTCAAGGGGCCGAGTCGTGGCCCATCACCAGGCCGGCGAGGTGGACCGGGCCCAACTCATCCGCCAGGCCGCCGAGGACACCTCCTAGGAGACGAGGAGAGACACCGCCAACGTGACAGCCCCGATTGTGAGCCCCGCGGCGGCGAATATGGCCATGATCGTCCACCGTATCCGGCGACCCATGATGCGTTCCAAGTCCAATTGTGTGCCCGCCCGCACCTCTTCGGCGCGAACATCCACATAGCCTTCGGTAGCTGTTGCCATTCTCACTCCAAGCGAGTCCAGGTTAACGCTCAAGGCGCTCGTCGCGTTTGTCGACTGCCAATATCTGGCAAGGACGCCGCAATGTCAACCCCTTGCCGGACGATCGTAAGCGGGCTCGCGGCAGCGGGGGGAGCTCGCGCCGACCGCACGCGCCGGTTCGGTACGATCACTGATGAGCGGCATCACGCCGTGATCAGGAGCCGCATGGAGGTGTCCGAGTGACCGCCGTTGTCCAGACCGTCACCGGTGCCATCGCACCGGAGGAACTCGGGGTGACGATGCCGCACGAGCATCTGCTGCTGCTCAACCCGTCGTTCGTGGAGCCGCTGGAGGCCTCGGAGCGCCACCGCGCCCACGAGCCGGTGTCGGAGCGGAACATCGAGTGGGTGCGCCAGTACTGGACCTCCA
>WTGW01000177.1 GCA_011523395.1 Acidimicrobiia bacterium | reverse complement strand
CCCCTGGAGAACGCCTACATCCCCGACGCCAGCCGGATCATGGCTGCTGTGGGGAAAGTTCTGAGTTAGCGGAGCAGCCGACTTCACCTGCAGCTACGCGACGAGCGATGGGCAACGGCACTTAGTCGCCATCGCCCCGCATACCGCTAGGTAGGACCCACGCTTGAGCGCACCGAGCGCCGGCACCTGGTAGCTTGCCACGTAAGGTCCCGGACCCGGGAAGGCGGCTACTGATGACTTCGCATCCTCGCCACACGGGGAGCGTTCGCTCGGACCGCGCCGGCGCGGTACCCGGTTCGCCGTCCCCGAGTAGCTGATGCGGCCGCCCGACTTCGAGTTCCGCTTAGCCGGCACCGTCGAGGAAGCCATCGCAGCCCTGGGCGGCGAGGACGGCACCACGGCGCTGGCAGGCGGGCAGAGCCTCATCCCCATGATGCGCTTCCGGCTGATCCGGCCGTCGGTCGTGGTCGACATCGGCAGGATCGAGGGCCTCGGTTCCATCGGGTCATCGGACGGGCTCCTGGAGGTGGGCGCCCTCGTGACCACTGCCCGGCTGGCCCGCAGCGCGACCGTCCGTTCGCTCTCACCCCTCTGGGCCGAGACCGCCTCGGCCATCGCGGACCCGCTCGTCCGGAATCTCGGCACAGTTGGCGGCAACCTGGCTCATGCGGATCCGCTCAACGACCTGCCCGCCGCCCTGGTGGCGGCCCGGGGGCATGTGACCGTCGCCGGGCCGGACGGAACTAGAACCATCGGCAGTGACGACCTCTTCGCCGGGCCTTTCGAGACCGCGCTCCGCCGAGGCGAGTTGATAACCGGAGTCCGGCTACCTCGGGGATCGGGAGGCGCCTACGAGAAGATGAAGCGGGCGGCGGCCGACTACGGAGTGGCTGCGGTTGCGGTCCAGTTCGCTATGGACGACGGGGGACGGATCACGCAGGCCGGCATCGCCGTGACCGGCGGGGCAGATGTAGCCGCTCGCGCCGCCGAAGCCGAAGATCTCCTGGTCGGGTCCGATCCCCGGCCCTCGACGATCGCCCGTGCCGCGTCGGCCACCGCTGCATCGGCCCTCATGGTCACCGACGACCGGGGCAGCGCCCGGTACAAGCGCGAACTCGTGAAGGCGCTCGCCGGGCGCGCCATCGAGCGCGCCGCCAACCGGGGTGGCGGCACATGAGGCTCACGGTCGCGGTCAACGGAGTCACCCACCGCGTCGACTGCCACCCGTCCACCCTGCTCGTGCACCTGTTGCGGGAGGAACTGGAGTTGACCGGCACGCACGTTGGATGCGACACGAGCAGCTGCGGCGCCTGTACGGTCATACTCGACGGGGCGGCGGTGAAGTCCTGCACCGTGCTTGCCGGTCAGGCCGACGGCCGCGAGATCGAAACGGTCGAAGGCTTCGCAGACAACCACCGGCTCTCTCCCCTGCAACAGGCGTTCGCCGATCACTTCGCCCTCCAGTGCGGATTCTGCACCTCCGGCTTCCTGATGGCCGCAACCGCCTTCCTACGCCAGAATCCCGAACCCTCCGAAGCGGAGGTCAGGAAGGCCCTCGAAGGCAACCTCTGCCGTTGCACCGGCTACCAGCACATCGTCGACGCGGTCCGCTCAACCCGTACGCCGGGAGACCGACGATGACGGCCGTCGGCGCCCGCCTGCCTCGCAAGGAGGATCCCCGGATCCTGTCGGGCGGGGGCCGCTACGTGGACGACATCACGGTGCCCCACACGGCCCATGCCTGCTTCGTGCGGAGTCCCTTCGCCCACGCCGACATCACGTCGGTCGACCTGCGACGCGCCCGCCGGGCGCCGGGGGTGGTCGCCGCCTACTCGGGACCCGAGTCGGCCGGGTCGATGCCCCTCATTCCCAGCGCGGCCGCCGACGATTCACCACCGCGGACCCCGCTCACCGGAGATCGCGTCCACTACGTGGGAGAGCCGGTGGCGATGGTTCTGGCGGCGGACCCGAGGAGCGCACTCAACGCCGCCGAGCGAGCGGACGTCGACTACGAACCCCTCCCCCATGTCCTGGACCCGTGGGAGGCGCTGTCACCGGACGCGCCGCTGGTGCATCCCGACCGGCGAACCAACAAGATCGGCGAGATACACAAGGTGCTCGGGGATCCCGATGGTGCGTTCGAGCGGGCCGATCACGTGGTGTCCCGGCAACTGGCGGTGCAGCGCATCTCCGCCTCTCCGATGGAACCGCGCGCCATCCTGGCGGTGCCGGAGCCGGCCTCCGGCCACCTCACGGTATACCTCTCGTGTCAGGGGCCCCACACCCTGCGGACGTGGCTGGCTCACATCCTCGACCTGGACGAGTCGAAGCTGAGGATCGTCGCCCCCGACGTGGGCGGAGGGTTCGGCAGCAAGCTCAACCTGTACTCCGACGAGCTGGCGGTCATCTGGGCCGCCCTGGAGTTGGGTATCCCGGTGAAGTGGGTCGAGACCAGGACCGAGAACTTCACCGCAGGCGTGCACGCCCGGGACCAAATCCACAACGCCGAACTCGCCCTCGACGCCGGAGGGAAGATCCTGGCCCTTCGCAGCCACTTCGTCGGCGATCTCGGCGCGTACTTCCACTTCTTCACGCCGGTCGTCCCGGACCTGACGATCGACACGCTCACCGGCAACTACGACATACCGAGCGTCGACATCAAGCTGGAGAAGGTGTTCACCAACAAGATGTCGATCGAGGCGTTACGAGGTTCGGGGAGGGCCGAGGCGACCTTCGTGCTGGAGCGGATGATCGAGGAGGCCGCCCGGGAACTCGACCTGGACCCGGTCGAGATCCGGCTCCGCAACCTCGTCGCACCCGACCAGTTGCCCTACGAGACCCCGTTCGGGCTCACATACACCGGAGGGGACTATCCCGCCCTTCTGAGACGGGCGGCGGAGTTGGTCGGATACGACTCGGTGCGGGCTGGCCAAGCGGAGGCGCGCCGGGAGGGACGGTACGTCGGGGTGGGCTTCGCCACCTACAACCTTCTGTGCGGCTTCTCCCCGTCGGGCCACGACTGGAATCCGATGAAGTTCTTCCCCGGCCACGAGTCGACGCTGATCCGGGTGGACCCCCAGGGCAAGGCGGTCGCCTACTCGGGTCTCTCGCCACAGGGGCAGGGCTCGGACACGATCGTCGCCCAGATCGTCGCCGACCAGCTGCAGGTCCCCTTCGACCACATCACGGTCGTCCACGGCGACACCGAGACCATCCCGTTCGGGGGCGGCACCCACGGCAGCCGGGGCGCGGTGGTCGGCGGCCATGCCGCGCTGGTGGCGGCTCAACGTGTGGTCGAGAAAGCCCGGCAGGTGGCGGCGGCCATGCTCGAGGCAGCCTCGGAGGACATCGTGTTCGCAGACGGATCGTTCGCCGTCGCCGGGAGCCCCGAGTCCACGGTCTCGTGGCAGGAGGTGGCCGAGGAGGCACACTTCCTCAAGCGCTGCGGGCCGATGTTCGAACCGGGCCTCGAAGCCACCGCCTTCTACGACCCGCCCGACGTCAACTTCGCCTTCGGAGCCAACGCGGCCATCGTCGAGGTGGACATCGAGACCGGAAAGGTGAAGATCCTCGAGTTCGTGTCTGTGGACGACTACGGCGTCGGGATCAACCCGGGGATCGTCGACGGCCAGATACACGGCGGGATCGCCCAGGGAATCGGCCAGGCACTCTACGAGCAGGTCAGCCATGACGAGGCGGGGCAGGTGCCGTCGGCCAGTTTCGCCTCCTACCTTCTCCCTTCCGCTGTGGAGGTACCCCGGCTGACCCTGGACAACATCGTCTCGCCCTCGGACACCCCGCTCGGCGTGCGCGGTGTCGGCGAGTCCGGGACGCTGGCCTCACCACCCGCCATCGCGAACGCGGTCGCCGACGCTCTCGCTCCGTTCGGTGTCCGGATCGACCGGACCCCCCTCCGTCCAAGCGTGGTCTGGGAGTTGATACACCCCGAGTGATCGACACGGATCGGCCGTGACGAACCGGCTGCCACGATCCCTGTGTCCACCACCACCGGCTCGGTATTCCATTGCCGTCTCCATTGAGGCCTATGCCGCAAGGGAGTCACCTCCTACAAGCGGGTTCTGACCACCTGCTTCTCATCGCCTAGCCGGCATCGCGCGTTGCAGCACTGGTCCTCGATGGATTCTCAGATGGTTCCCACCTGGTCTTCAGGTGATTCACAGGTTGGGGTCGAAAGATGCTGATCAGAAATCAACCCCTCAATGATGAAAGGAGAGAATCATGAGGAAGAAGATCATGGCTCTGGGGCTGGCGGGAGCGCTGGTCCTGGGGACAGGCGCCATCGTGTGGAGCGAGGGCGGCGATCAGCAGACACAACAGGCCATCCACGCGGAGGTCGGGGAAAGCGGCGGCGCTGAAGGAGCCGGCGAGGGTACGGAGACCGCAACCGGCGGTGGTGAGGAGAACACCACCCAGTACGGACTCAACGACACCTTCGACCAGGTCCGGGCCGGGTCACGGCTCATCATGAACTACGACCCGGCGGCCAACGCCTTTATCGGGACGGTGGAGAACACCACCAACACCACCCTGCAGAACGTGCGGATCGAGATCCACCTCTCCAACGGAGTGGAACTCGGACCCACAACCCCGATCGACCTCGCACCCGGAGAGACCGTGAACGTCCGCCTGGACGCCACAACCCAACCCTTCGACACCTGGGTCGCCCACGCCGAAGTGGGCAACCAAGGAACCGACCTGGGCACCGGAGGCGGAGGGGCAGGCGAGGGCTCCGAAGGATCAGGCGAGGGAGGTGGAGAGGGTCACGCCACCGAGTCCGGCGGTTCGTAGAACCTCAATCCAACCCTCCTCCTAACTCGACCCCGGCTTGAGCCGGGGTCGAGCCTTTGCAGCGCCTATCGCGTAGTCGTCCCGCGCCAGGCGGGACCTGTCGGGTAGCGGAACTCGTCGAGGGACGCGGGCCGGATCCGGGAGCTGAACCCCGGCCGCGTGGGGGCGACATAGGACCCGTCGATGACGACCACCGGATCCACGAAGTGTTCATGCAGGTGATCGACGAACTCGATGGAGCGTCCCTCCATCTCGGCGCCGATCGCTACGTAGTCGAGCATCGCCATGTGCTGGACCAGCTCGCACAGGCCCACCCCTCCCGCGTGCGGGACCACCGGCACCCCGAACTTGGCGGCCAGCAGGAGGTTGGCGATGTTCTCGTTCACCCCGGCCACCCTGGTGGCGTCGATCTGCATGATGTCGATCGCTCCGGCCTGGAGCAGTTGCTTGAACACGACCCGGTTCTGGACCGCCTCCCCCGTGGCGACCTTTATCGGAGCGACCGCTCGCCGGATGGCGGCGTGGCCGAGAATGTCGTCCGGGCTGGTGGGTTCCTCGATCCAGTAGGGGGAGTGCGACGCCAACTGGCCCATCCACTCGATGGCCTCCCCCACATCCCATTTCTGGTTCGCGTCGACCGCGATCAACACGTCGGGCCCCACCGCCTCGCGGGCCAGCCGCAGGCGCCGCTGGTCGTCCTCGATGGAACCGCCGACCTTGAGCTTGATGAGCGTGAAGCCGTCATCGACCGCTTCTCGGCACAGCCGTACCAGCTTGGAATCCGAGTAGCCCAGCCAACCCGGACTGGTTGCGTACGCCGGATACCCGTGCTCGAGCAACAGGCGCTCCCGGGCCGCCTTGCCTCCCTCGGCACGACGCAACATCTCGACCGCCTCCTCCTCGGTCAGCACGTCCGACAGGTACTGGTAGTCGGCCATCGCCGCCAGTTCCTCCGGCGAGAGATCGGCCAGGTACTTCCACAAGGGCTTGCCCGCCACCTTGCTGGCGAGGTCCCATACGGCCGTGGTGACGGCCGCCGCCGCCATGTGGACGACGCCCTTCTCGGGACCGAGCCACCGCATCTGGGAATCCTGGGTGAGGAGGCGGGAGAAGGACCGTGAGTCGGCCACGATCTCGGCCAGGTCGAGACCGACCACCAGCGGGCCGAGCGCCTCGAGCGCAGCCACCTCGATCTCGTTTCCCCTTCCCAGGGTGAAGCAGAACCCGTGGCCCTCGACGCCATCACCGGCGTCGGTCCGGAGGATCAGGTATGCGGCCGAATAGTCGGGATCGGTGTGGACCGCGTCCGACCCGTCAAGCTCCAAGGACGTGGGGAACCTGATGTCGAACGCCTCTGCGGACGTGATCCTCCTACCCACTCAGAGCCTCTCCATAACCGGGCCTGGTCAGTGACCAGACGAAGGAACGTAGCCTTCGAGAGGTCGGACCAGGATGCCGCCGTCGACCACGAGGAAGGCCCCGGTCACGAAGGCGGCCATGTCGGAGGCGAGGAACAGCACGGCCCGCGCCACGTCGTCCGGATCGCAAAGCCGCCCGAGCGGGGTCCTGTCCTTGATCCCATCCCATTGCGCCTCCACGTCGATCCCTTCCGGCGCGCCTGCCGTGACCAGGGCGATCGCCCCCTCGGTCATGGCCGCGCCGGGGCAGACGGCGTTGACCCGAATGTCGTGGGCGGCGAGCTCTATCGACATCGACTTGGTCAGACCGCCGAGGGCGTGCTTCGAGGTGGTGTAGTGGGAGAGGCCCTCCGCGGAGGTGTTGAAGGCGTCTACCGAGGCGATGTTGACGATGGAACCGCCCCGGTGGTTGGCGATCATGCGGCGGCTGACTTCCTGCGACACCTGGAACGTGCCCACCACGTTGACCGAGACCGTGTCGGCGAACTCCTGGGGGGGCATCTGCGCGAAGTAGTAGTTCGAGTAGATGCCGGCGTTGTTGACCAGGATGTCCACCCTGCCGGCCCGCGCCTCCGCAGCATCGACCAGCGTCTCCACCGTCGTCCTGTCCGTAATGTCGAGGCTGTGGGCGATCGCGTCGTATCCGAGAGCCCTCAAACCCTCCGCTGACTGCTCGGCGCCTTCGACGTTCCTGTCCGCCACGAACACCGTCGCGCCCGCCTCGCCGAGTCGGCGGGATATGGCAGCGCCGAAACCCTGGGCCGCACCCGTGACGATGGCGCACTTCCCGTCGAGGCTCACCAGTTCGCTGATACTGGGCAGTGCCATCCCCGCATCCTTCTGTCGTGGCTCTGGTCCCGTGCGATTGTACCGATGCGGCAATCCGGGACCCCGAACCGGGAACCCAGGGGTGTATGAGTCAGAGCTTTGTTATACGTAGATGTGTCTGATTGGCGAACGGTTAAGAGCCGTCCTTTCCGTGGTGGCCCGGGAAAGGATGCGATATTTGGGGCGATGGCCGGTCTTCGGTTGTCAGTCTCTGTCCGGACGATCGCGGATCAGCCAACGGAGCGTGCCGAGTGGGATGGCGCCTCTGCCGAGTACGGTTCTATGGAAGCTCTTGATGTCGAATGCGGCTCCCAGCTGTGCCTCGGACTCGGCTCGCAGGGACTCGATTTCGAGGCGCCCGAGCATGTAGGAGAGAGCTTGGCCAGGGGTTGCGATATACCGGTCGATCTCCTCGGTGATCTCATGGAGGGACATGGGCGAGTGGGCGGCAAGAAACCCGATGGCCTTGCGGCGCGACCAGCCGAGCGCATGGATCCCGGTGTCCACCACCAGCCGGCCGGCCCGCAAGGAGTCGGCGGTCAGCATGCCGATCCGCTCCCAGTCGTCCTCGTACAGGCCCATCTCGTCGGAGAGGCGCTCGGTGTACAGACCCCACCCCTCGCTGAAGGCCGGGAGGTAGTTGCGGTGGATGTCGTGGATGTCGGGGTTCTCTATAGCCAGAGCCATCTGGAGGTGATGGCCCGGTATGCCCTCGTGATAGGCGACGGCGGGAATCTGGAACCTTGCCCAGGCGGTAGGGTCCGCCACGTTGAAGAAGAAGGTGCCCGGTCGGACGCCGTCCGCCGACGGCGGGTAATAGTAAGCAATGGCCCCCACGTCGATGGGGTGGCCCACGCAGGGCGCCTCGGGGACGGGATCGAACCACCCACCCATCGCCGCTGCGGCCTTGTCGAGACATCGGAGAGAGTCCGCCACCAGTTCTTCAGGGCTCGCATACCGGAGTTGGGGATCATCGCGCAACCGGCTGTAGATCTCGTCGACCTCGTCAGCGCCTAGCAGGGGCCCGGCGATGCGCCGGTACTCGTCCTCCAGCAAACTGACTCGCTCCAGGCCCAACTGGTGGATGGACTCGGGCTCCATGTCCAGAGTGGTGTGTCCTCTCACCATGTCCCGGTACACCTCGTCGCCGCCGGCCAGGTGGCAGAGGCCGGGCTGCTCATCGGGACGTCCGGAGGGAAGGGTGATCTCACCCAGTGCTTCCCGGAAGCCGGCTAGGCCGGGACGCAGGCCCGTCTCGATGGCGTTCACCACGTCAGACCGCCACCGGGCGGCCGCATGCGGCCCGAGTTCGGTGGGAGGGGGCTGGTCGGCGATCGGGTCCTCGGCCGGTGGCCGGGCGAGGACCTGTTCGAGCTTCCCCATGGTCTGGCGGACATGGCGGGCAAGGGGAACCAGCCCGGCGGCGCGGCCCTCCCGAAGCCGTTCCACCAACTGGTCGACCATCGCCGAGAAGCCACGCAGCTTCTCCAGATACCGGGTTCCATGCTCAGCGGTCACCAGAGGCTGAAGGTAAATCGCCGGAATCAGTGATGCCAGCAGCCCGCTTTGAGCGCTGGTCGCCTGTAGCTGCGGCCACCAGACCGTGACGCTGGCATCCATGAAGGCAGCCGCGGCGACGGTCTCCGCGAGGATCCGATCGGAGTCCTCCTCGACGGTCACGCGGGCCGCCCTGGAGGCGAACCCGAGGAATGCCTCCCTGGAGCCCGCCAGTCCGTCGGCGGAGAGGTCGTCCCACCGCTCAAGACGACTCAACTCGCCGCGGGCGAGGTTGGCGAAGTGACAGTGCTCGAGCCGGAACTCCCAGTACTCGTCGGCCAACTCCCGAGCGGTGACCTTCATCGGTCGCACGACTCCTGGTGAAGTTTCTCTTCGGGTGTTCTGTGCCATTCGTCCCGTGTCGGACTCCCGGGTATTCGGTTCCTGGACGAGGGCAAGCGCCACGGCCGCCGCCCCCGCGTGCTACTTGCCGAGTGCAATGACTCAGGAGCTTGCCACCACCAGAGCGTACCGGTTGGCGAGGCCGACCGTCGACGCTAGCCCCTAGTCAAGGCTGGTACCCCTCTCCCGGCGACAACACCCACATCCTCGGTGGCTTCTGGCGCGGAGCCGATAGTGAGCGCTCGGTACCCCGTCGGCCCTGGGAGTAACGTAGGACCTACCATGCGTTTGTCCGAAAGGCAGCTCGGCGGCTGGTCGCTCTTGCTAGGGACCGCGGCGGTGGCGGTGGGTTATGCGCTCTCCCCGGGCCGCGGCGCGGTGGACACCGTTCCCAGCACCAGCCTCACAGACCTCACGCTGGCGATGGCGCGCAACCAGGAACTTTCCTACACCGTCCCGCTGTTGATCCTCTTTGGCGGCCTGCTCATGCTTCATGGCCTCCTGACCCTGCGACGGCATGTCGACCCTCTGGCACAACTCGGCCTTCTGGGAATGGTCTTCGGCCTGGTGTTGCAGATGGTGATGCGAGGCCTCGACTACATGATCACCGGTTTGGGTGTGGCGGCGCTGGATACCAGCGGGGAGCGGGCGCAGGAGTGGCTCCAATCGGCCCACGAGATGCAGCGGCTGGTGTTCGGGCTGCAATTCACATCGATCGTCGTGGGCTTCACCGGAGCGGCGATCATGGCGCTGGGACTGGCGCTCCGGCCCGAGCCCTTGCGCATTACCCCCGTGCTGAACCTGATCGTCGCGGTGCTGGCCGTGGCGGCACTGGGGCTGTTCATCGCCGCGTGGCACTCGAACACGTTGGAGTTGGCGCTGGCGCCCGCCTTCGCGGGGATGTCGCTGGGCGGGATCGTCTACATGAGCTTCTTGGGGTGGAGGTTGATCAGGGCAGGCCCGAACGGGGAGCGAGAGACTCGGTAGCCCATGGTTGACGAGGGGACTCTAAAGCGGATCGAGCAGCGGGTCCTGTGGCTGGCCGTACGGATGGTCGACTACGTCAATCGCGACCGCAGCGCCGAGGTCAAGGTGGGAGGGCACCAGGCATCGTCCGCCTCGCTCGTCTCGGTCATGACCGCCTTGTGGTTCAACCACATCGGCGGCGACGACAAAGTGGCGGTCAAACCCCACGCGTCGCCCGTCTACCACGCTATCAAGTACCTGACCGGCGAGCTGGACCGCTCCTACCTCACCCGGCTACGCCGGCTAGGCGGCCTGCAGGCCTACCCGTCCCGCACCAAGGACCCCGACGTGGCCGACTTCTCGACCGGTTCGGTCGGCTTGGGGGCGGTGGCCCCGCTGTTCTCGGCTGCCACCCGGC
Source organism: Acidimicrobiia bacterium (assembly GCA_011523395.1). Classification (GTDB taxonomy): domain Bacteria; phylum Actinomycetota; class Acidimicrobiia; order Spongiisociales; family Spongiisociaceae; genus Spongiisocius. The sequence goes on along the minus strand of WTGW01000177.1, from coordinate 13,766 downwards.
GATATGTGGACACCAAGTTCGGCCCGAGGGCTCCGGCCCGTTTCGTAGCGCTCGTGGGCGACGCCGAACTCGACGAGGGCAACGTGTGGGAGGCGATAGTGGAGCCGGCCCTGACCGGCCTGGGCAACGTCATGCTGGTGGTGGACGCCAACCGCCAGAGCCTGGACCGGGTGGTGCCGGACATAGCGGTGGGGCGGATGGCCAATGCCTTCACCGCGGCCGGGTGGCACGTCACCCAGGCCAAGTACGGGAGGCGCCTCCAGCAGATCTTCGACCTGCCCGGCGGCGGCGCGCTGCGCCGGCACATAGACGGGATGTCCAACGAGCACTACCAGAGCCTGTTCCGGTTGCGCGGCCCCGACCTCCGCGAGCAGTTCCTCGAGGGCGCCGCCCGAGGCGTGGCGGAGTCGATCGCCGGAGTCAGCGACGAGAACCTTCCCTCGGTCGTGCACGATCTCGGTGGCCATGACCTCGTGGAGCTGGTCAGGTGCTTCCGGGAGTGTGACTCGGAGCGGGACCGGCCGAGCATCGTGTTCGCCTACACGGTCAAGGGCTATGACCTCCCGTTCGCCGGCGACCCGCTCAACCATGCGGCCCTCCTGAGCCCGTCCCAGATCGACGATCTACGGTCCAGGGTGGGGTTGACTCCCGAGACCGAGTGGAACCGGTTCGATCCGGACAGTCCCGCCGGCCGGGTGTGCGCGGGAGTGGGCGGTGAGATCAACAACCTGCCGACGCCACCCCGCCCTGCCCTGCCCCTCCCGGCCGCCATCGGGACGTTCGCGAGCGCGGCCTCGACGGCCCGGTCGGTCTCCACCCAGGACGCCTTCGGCAGGGTGCTGGCGAGGCTCGCCGATGTCGAAGGGGTAGCCGAACGACTGGTGACCACGTCGCCGGACGTGGCGATATCGACGAACCTCGGAGGGTGGATCAACAAGGCCGGCGTCTTCGCCCCCGAGTACCGGCCGGACTACTCGGCCACCGAGACGCTGTTGCGCTGGAAGCCGGGTCCGGACGGGCACCACATCGAGTTGGGAATCTCGGAGATGAACCTGTTCATGCTGCTGGGCCAGTTGGGGCTCTCCCACGATCACCACGGCGAGATGCTGCTGCCCATAGGCACGGTGTACGACCCGTTCGTCCTCCGGGGTCTCGATGCCTTCATCTACGGCACCTACAACGGCAGCCGGTTCGTGGTGGTGGGCACTCCATCCGGGATCAGCCTCGCCCCCGAGGGCGGCGCCCACCAGTCGACCATCACACCATCCGTGGGGATGGAACTGCCCGGCGTCGACTTGGTGGAACCCGCCTACGCCCAGAGCTTGGAGTGGCTGCTGATCGATGCCCTTCATCGGCTGTCGGATCCCGACGGCGCGATCTCCTACCTCCGCCTCAGCACCCGCCCCATCGACCAGGGCCCCTTCCGGGACGTACTGAACTCGATGGGAGAGGACCGCGTCCGTCCCGACGTGGTGGCGGGCGGTTACCGGCTCCGGGGCCCATCCGACGCTTCCCTCGTCCCGGTGGTTCTAGCCGGGAGCGGCTCGGTGATGCCGGAACTCGTAGCGGCGGCCGAGGAGCTGGAGGAAGAGGGAGTCGGCGCCACGGTGCTCTCGATCACGGGCCCGGACCGCCTCTACGCCGGCTGGATCCGCACCCTGCGGCAATCACAGTCCCGGCTCGCCCCGCCGGCGGACGATCATCACCTTGCCACCCTCATCCCGTCTCGGCTCCGGCGCGCGCCGATCGTCACAGTGCACGACGCAGCCTCACACACCATGGCCTGGCTGGGCTCCGTGTACGGGCAGCGGGTGGTCCCGGTGGGGGTCGACGACTTCGGCGAGTCGGGGACGATCCCGGAGTTGTACGAACGGTTCGGACTTCGGGCGGACCAAGTGGTCAACAGTGCTCTGGTCGCGCTGGCCGCAAACGGGGACCTCGATGGGTAGTCGGTAGTCGACCCGGGACCTGGGCGGAGGCACCTTCAGAGCCGCCCAGGGGGGACCACTCCCGGTTGGTCCGAGCCTCCACTCGTGGCCGACCACGAGTCGGGCTCCGAGTAGGTCAGGGCAAGCGGATCTCGGTTAGCTCTCCCTCCGGCGTCCACGCAGTCACTGCCAGGGACCGATCCTCCACTCGAGCCAGGACCACGCGGCTGATGTCGGCCGTGAACAGCGCCATGGTCGAGGGATCGTCGATCGGGAATCGATGACCTTCCACGAAGAGGGCCACGTCTGTCTCCAGCGCCGGCACGACCCGCCCCTCGATCCGGGCGTCACCCGAGGCCAGGTCCTCCCCGTCGGGGGCGCTGTGCACCGAGAAACGCGGGTCTCGCCGGAGATCGTCTGCCTTGCGCGAACCGGTGTCCATCGCCAGCCACAGGTGTCCATCCCGGATAGGAGCCTCCATCCCCGAGAGACGTGGTGCGCCGTCACTCCGCAGGGTCGCCATCACCGCGTGGCGGTGGCTCTCGAATCTCTCCTGGACGGCAGCAGCCAGACCGGGCGCGGCCTCGCGGAAAGCCGACCACGTCACCGGCGCTTCCACTTCACCCCTACTCAGGACTCCCGGCGCCTGGCTCATCTCGTTGGGCTCTCGCCGACACCCCGGGGACCGATGACGCTGAGGAGGTCAGACGAGGGTCAGGTACTGATCGACCTCGGCGCGGGTCACCTGATGGTGGTGGTCGAGGAACTCCTGCCGCTTGACCTGCGCGAAGTACTCGCTGTAGGGCCCGTCGGCTGTCATTCCCATGCCGGCGCGTAGCACGTCGTTGCCGGCCAGGTTGTCGGCCGCGTGCAGCAGCGTCGGCGGCAGGGTCCTGATACCCCGGGCCGCTACCTCCTCGCTCGAAAGGGTGTAGAGGTTGTCGTTGTTGGGCGTACCGGGATCAAGCTGGTTGTCGACACCGTCGAGACCGCAGGCAAGGATGGCCGCGAACAGCAGGTAGGGGTTGGCGGCTCCGTCCGGAAGCCGGATCTCGATCCGGTCAGGCTCGGGTACCCGGATCATGTGGGTGCGGTTGTTGCCGCCGTAGGCCGCGTAGGCGGGCGCCCAGGTCGCACCGGAGGTGGGTGCGCCGACACCCATCCGCTTGTACGAGTTGACGATCGGGCACGCCACCGCCACCAGCGCCTCGGCATGGGCCAGCAGGCCGGCCGTGAACCGGTAGGCCAAATCGCTGAGACCGAGGCCCTTGCTGTCCGTGTCGCCGGCGGGGAACAGGGGCTCGTCCGTATCCCCGGTCCACAGGCTCATGTGGGCATGGAGACCGTTCCCGGTCCGGTCGGCGAACGGCTTGGGCATGAACGAGGCGTACCTCCCGTCCCGCTGGGCCAGGGTATGGACCATCAGGCGGAACAGGATGAGACGGTCGGCGGTGGTCAGGGCGTCCGAGTACTTCCAGTTCTGCTCGAACTGGCCGTTGGCGTCCTCGTGATCGTTGGCATAGTTCTCCCAGCCCATCGCGTTCATGTGCTTCGACACCGCGGTCAAATGGGGCAGCATCCGGGTGAGCCCCCGGGCGTCGTAGCAAGGTTGGCGATCGGTATCGCGGTCGTCAGCCACCCGGATCGTCCCGTCGGCGTCCCGTACCACCAGCGAGTACTCGGCTTCGAGACCGGCCTTGAGAACCAGATTGCGTTCCGCCAGAGAGTCCAGGGCGTTACGGAGGATGACGCGCGGGGCGTAGGGCCACGGCTCGCCCTCCACCGTCGGGTCGCACTGCATGGCGGCGACGTTCGGCTGCCAGGGCAATTGGGTGTAGGAGGCGGGGTCCGGTATCGCCAGGATGTCAGGGGCGGAAGGGTCCTGGCCCATCGGACCGGCCGCGAAACCTGCGAACCCGGCGCCGTCGGCCATCAGACCGTCGAGCGCTTCGACCGGCACCAGCTTGGCGCACGGCTTGCCGTGCATCTCCACGAACATGGCGTAGATAAACTCCACACCATCCGCTTCGACCCTGGACCGGATGTCCTCCAATGAGCCCACGTCAACCTCCTCAGACAGCTTCCCGGCAGGCAGCTGCCCGGCGATCGAGACAGCTACGGAACCCCGGCGACGGCTGCTGGGAAACGGGACCTCGCTAGTAGTGTGCGAGGCTACATTAGCCCCACGGTGCTGGGGCGATCCGATCGGAGGGCACCATGTGCGGCATCGTCGGACTCTTCCTGAAGACCGAACGGTTCCAGCCGAGGCTGGGAGAACTCACTGCCAGCATGCTGCACGAGATGCGTGACCGCGGCCCCGACAGCGCCGGCTTCGCCGTCTACGACCAGGGTCGGGCCGAGACGACCCGCATAACCGTGCTGGCGGAAGGTCAGAGGCCCGACTGGAGCCGGACCGGGGCCGATCTCGAGAACGTTCTGGAGGCCGAAGTGTCGGTCCGGCCGATCCGGGATCACGCCGTTCTCGAGACCGCGGGCGACGGCAGCCGGGCCCGCCAGTGGTTGATCGACAACTCCCCCCACCTCGACGTCCTCAGCTACGGATCCCAGATCGAGATATACAAGGCGGTCGGCGATCCCGATCTGGTAGCCGTCAACTACGACCTCCGCTCCCGTTCCGGAACCCATGCCCTCGCCCACACGCGGATGGCGACCGAGTCGGCGGTCACCACCAACGGCTCCCACCCCTTCGCCACCGGAGCCGACACCTGCCTCGTCCACAACGGATCCCTGTCGAACTACAACTGGCTACGGACCCGGCTCGAGCGGCAGGGGGAGATCTTCCAGACCGAGAACGACTCCGAAGTCGCCGCTGGTTACCTGGCGTGGCGGCTCCGGGAAGGCGACAGCCTGAAGCAGGCCCTCGAGCGCGCCCTGGTGGCCCTGGACGGGTTCTTCACGTTCGCTATCGGCATCGAGGACGGCTTCGCCATCTTGAGGGACCCCATCGCCTGCAAGCCGGCGATCGTCGCCGAGACCGACGACTGGGTGGCCATGTCCTCGGAGTACCGGGCCATCACTCACCTTCCCGACTCCGGCCACGCCACCGTGTGGGAGCCGGCGCCGGGCGTCATCTACACGTGGACCAGGGCTGCGTGAGCGCACCGCACCCGGTCACCACCGTCGACCTGGCCGAGACACCGCTGCGCGACCTCAACCGGATGCTCCACCAAGCACGGCATGGCTCGTTCCGGGTGCTGAACCCCCGCGGCGCCCATGCCGTGGCATGCGGCATCGACGCCGACATCCGCGTGGAGGTCGACGGTTCGGTCGGCTACTACTGCGCCGGCATGCACCAGAAGGGGTCGGTGCGCGTGGACGGCAACGCCAGCACCGGGCTGGCCGAGAACATCATGTCGGGAACCGTGCGCATCACCGGCAGCGCCACCATGTCGGCCGGCGCCACCGGCCACGGCGGGCTGGTGGTGATCGAGGGCAACGCCGGGGCCCGGTGCGGTATCTCGCTGAAAGGCGCCGACATCGTGGTGGGCGGCAACGTGGGCCACATGAGCGCGTTCATGGCCCAGGCCGGGAACCTGGTAGTGCTGGGTGACGCGGGCGCCGATCTCGGGGACTCCGTATACGAGGCCAACATGTACGTACGGGGCGAGGTGGAGAGTCTGGGCGCGGACGCCATCCGGAAGGACATGTGGCCCGAAAACGCCCGAACCCTCGCCGGGCTGCTCGCCGCGGCCGGTATGGAGGCCGACCCGTGGGATTTCAAACGTTACGGATCGGCCCGCAACCTGTACAACTTCCACATCGACGACATCGACGCCGAAGTAGCGAGGAGAGCCGGATGAGCGGCCCAGGAGACAGCTGGCGCCTGCGCGAGTCGTACACCTTCGACCGCCACGTCATCGCCGAGATCCATCGGGCGGCCAACACCGGCGTCTACCGGATCCGGGGCTGGGGCGCCAAGCGGAAGATGCCGATCCTCGACGACCTGGTATTCCTCGGGGCGTCCATGTCGCGCTACCCCCTCGAGGGCTACCGGGAGTCGTGCGGGACCGACCTCGTCATCGGCGAGGAGCGGGCGGCCCGGCCCCTCCGGATCGACATCCCCATCACCATCGCCGGAATGAGCTTCGGCTCGCTTTCCGCCCAGGCCAAGGAGGCACTGGGCCGGGGCGCCAGCGCGATGGGCACCTCGACGACCAGCGGTGACGGCGGGATGCTGCCGGAGGAACGGGAACACTCATCGAAGCTCGTATACCAGTACCTCCCTTCTCGCTACGGGCAGAATCCCGACGACCTGCGCCGGGGCGACGCCATCGAGGTGGTGGTGGGCCAGGGAGCCAAGCCGGGCGGGGGCGGCATCCTCCTCGGCCAGAAGGTGAGCGAGCGGGTGGCAGGGATGCGCTCGCTGCCCTCCGGGATCGACCAGCGGTCGGCCTGCCGCCATCCCGACTGGACCGGACCCGACGACCTGCAGATCAAAATCCACGAGCTGCGCGAGATCGTCGACTGGCAGGTCCCGATCTTCGTCAAGATCGGTGCGGCCCGACCCTTCTACGACACGGCACTGGCCGTCAAGGCCGGAGCGGACGCGGTGGTGGTCGACGGCTTGCAAGGGGGCACGGCCGCCACCCAGGACGTGTTCATCGAGCACGTGGGGATACCCACCATCGCCGCCATACCGGAAGCCACTCGAGCCCTCCAGGACCTCGACGTGCACCGCGGCTCGGTCAAGCTGATCGCGTCGGGAGGTATCCGATCGGGCGCCGACGTTGCCAAGGCCCTGGCGCTCGGGGCGGACGCGGTCTCGATCGGCACCGCGGCCCTGATCGCACTGGGTGACAACGATCCCGCCTACGACGACGAGTACCGGAAGCTGGGCTCGGCAGCCGGTTTCTGGGACGACCTACAGGACGGGACCGACCCGGCCGGCATCGCCACCCAGGACCCTCAACTGACCGCCCGCCTCGATCCCGTGATCGGGGGACGCCGCCTGGCCAACTACCTAAAGGTCTTGACCATGGAGACCCAGACCATCGCCCGGGCCTGCGGTAAATCGCACGTCACCAACCTCGAACCGGAGGACCTCGCCGCCCTCACCGTGGAAGCAGCCGCCATGGCCCAGGTACCGGTAGCCGGAACCGACTGGATCCCCGGCGCCCGGCGGAAGCATTAGTGCCCCGACTCCGGAAACACGGTCAGCCGCCCGCCAGGGTGAGCACCAGAGACGAAGGAGACAGTGGAACACCTTGACCGGTTCGTGGACTATATTTGGTTCGGAAGGTTCGTGGCGAGGAGGCCAAGTTGGGACTGTCACACCGGATCAGGCCGATCAGTTATCTGAAGGCTCACGCCGCCGAGATCGTGCGGACCCTTGGTGACCAGGGAGAACCGTTGATCATCACCCAGAACGGCAACGCCAAGGTGGTCATCCAGGACATCGACAGCTTCGAACAGAATCAGGAGACGCTCGCTTTGCTCAAAGTGCTCGCACTGGAGAACCGAGCCGTCGAGTCGGGGAACGTGCGACCGGCAACTGACGTCCTCGCAGGGATTCGGGAGAGGCTCCAGACCGGTTGATGCCCTACGTAGTTCGGTTGACCGGCGGGGCGGCGCGTGACTTGGAGGACATCTGTCGTTACCTGATCCGGAATGGATCTATGGACAGGGCGAAGTTGGTGTTGGATCGGGTGGAGGAGGAACTGGGCGGCCTCTCCGAGTTCCCTCTGAGAGGGCGTTATCCCAAGGAACTGGCGGACCTGGGGATCCTGGAATACCGGGAGATGCTGATCGATCCTTACCGCATGATCTACCGAGTTAGCGACGGGAATGTCTACGTGTTGGTAATTGCCGACGGCCGGCGGGACTTCCAGACACTGCTGGAGCGACGCCTGTTGCAGGCGTGAACCTGCACATGGATGGAGCAGGTTTCACGAACTGCGACAGCTCCGGAGCCAGAGGAGTTCTCGCTGCGTTGAGCCCTGTCGAGAGCGTTGGCTTCGTAGATCCGGTAGAAGCTCAGATTGATGGCGCCGGGCGGGCAAGCAGTGCAACCAAACGCCTACCGGCATCATCCGACCGGGCCTCCGGCGGGGCCGACACCGAACTCGTGGCGGGCGTCGAGTATGGCGTCGAACAGGTACTGGCCGTAGGACCGGTCGCAGGAGATCAGGTAGGAGCGGGTGCCGTCGAGGTCGTCGCGGACGATGTCGCAGGTCACCTTCGCCACCGAGGCTGAGACGGCGGCTCCGTCGGGCGTCATGTGGTCGTTCCAGTCGAGGCTGCACAGCTTCTCCAGCACCGAGGCCGCCTCGGCTCCGGTCAGCCGGAACAGTGCCCGGCTATGGGTGTGATCGATCACGCTGACATGGCCGGACCGGTCCAGCCTGTCGACCAGGGCTCGGCTCGGATCGGCCGGACCCAGGATGATCCACTCGTCCGGGCGCTGGCCGACAACGAGCACACCCTCCTCGGTCCGGCTGGTGCCGAAGGAGGCGTGCAACTGGTGGTGGGCGGCAGTTTCGGGTCCGGCTCTTACGATGATCTTGGTGGTAGCGGAGACATCATGGAGGGTCAGCGCCGCGCCGGACCTGCGGGGCTCCGTCGATGCGCCCTCCGAGGACACGAAGCTCCTGCTGACCGGACTCTCGAAGGCGGGGAGTTCAGCCACGGACCCGCATTCCGTCCGGGTCGAAGTGAGCATGGTGTTCCATCACGCGAGCGGTGATGCGGCGACCGTCGAGCATGACCACGGTCAACTCCGTACCGGGATCCGAGACCTCAGGCAGCACCTGGCCGAGGCAGACCGAGCGGTGCAGCGAAGGGGACATGCGCGACGACGTGATCCGGCCGATGATCTCGTCGGTGCCGGGCCGCACGATCTGGGCCGCCTCGTCAGGCACGACCCGGCCGTGGTGGGTGGGTTGGATGGCCACCAGCACCGGGGCCGATGTGTCCTCCAGGGCCCAGGCCAGCTCGGGCTTGCCGGCGAAGTCGTCCTTGTCGAGCTTGATGAGGTGCCGAAGTCCGACGGCCGGCGCCTTGGTGAGCCCGTCCGTGTCCTGGCCCACGATGAAATGGCCTTTCTCCAGCCGCATGATGCGTTGGGCCTCCACGCCGAACGGCCTGATACCGAGATCCTCGCCGGCTTCCAGCAGCCCCTCCCACACCGCCAGGCCGTGGCCGGCGGGGACGTGGAGTTCGAAGGAGAGCTCCCCGGTGAAGCCGATCCGCCACATAAAGCAGTCCGGTATGCCGGCCACCGTCGCGGTGCGCACCTGCATGTACCTGAAGGCATCAGGATCGAGGTCGACATCTCCCGCCAGGCGCCGCATGAGGCTCCGTGACTTCGGCCCCGCCACGTTGATGCTGGTGTACCCGGACGTGACCGGGGTCACGTGTACCCGCCAGTCGGGATGCTCGGTCTGGAGCCAGTTCTCGGCCCACTCCCACACCGTCGCGGCGCCGGAGCTCGTAGTGGTCATCATGTAGTGCTGCTCGCCGAGCCGTCCGGTGACGCCGTCGTCGAGGATCACACCGTCCTCGGCGCACATGATCCCGTAACGCACCGAGCCGACCGCCAGCTTCATCCACTTGTTGGTGTAGAGGTGGCTCAGCAGCTTCGGAACGTCGGGCCCGCGGAGGTCGAGTTTGCCGAGCGGGGTGACGTCCATGATGCCGACGTTCTGCCGCGTGTTGCGCACCTCGCCGGCCGGGTCTCCGTAGTGGTCCGGGCGGATCCACTGACCGGCCAGCATGAATGTCGCGCCGTTGGCCTCGTGCCAGGGATGGACCGACGACACCCTCACCGGCTCGAACAAGCGTCCGCCCAGGGCGCCCATGGTGACCGGCGCGTACGGTGGCCGCCACACGGTGGTCCCGACCTCGGCGATCGTCTGTCCCCTCGCCTCGGCCAGTACGGCCACCGTGTTGACGGTCTCCAGCTTGCCCTGGCTCGGGCCCATCGTGGCGGTCGTGTAGCGCTTGAGCAGTTCGACGGAGTCGTATCCCTCGGCCGCCGCCCCCACCATGTCCTTGGAACTCACGTCCTCGGAGAAGTCGACCACCCCGTGCGTGGTCGACCGGAAGAGGGCCGGATGAGGGTCCCGGGGCAGGGCCGGGCGAATGTCCGGCGGCCATCCGGGAGCTTCACCTTCCACCGGCTGCGCCCGAGCGGTGGCGGCCTGCAGCCGATGGCTCACGGCCCGCGCCCTGGCGGCGGCGAGCCGGCCGGTGGCCCTGGCGTGCTCGATGAGCTCATCCGGGTTGCCGTCGCCCGCCAGACCTCCGGTCGCCAGGACGTTGCCGATCGGGACCGACGGGAAGAAGCGGGCCGCCGCATCGTCGTAGACCGGTCGGTCGCCGGACATGTTCAGCAAGGAGGTGGGAGCGGTCCAGCCGGCGGCAGTGACCAGCAGATCGCAGTCCAGCATCCTGCCGTCGGCCAGTTCCACGCCCTTGACGCTCGTCGATCCCCCAAGAGCCCGCACGATGCCTTCGCCCCGGCGCGCGTCGACCACCGTCACCTCCACGCCCGCCCGCTCCAGGTCGGCGGCGGCGGCGTCCCCGTCGGAGTTGGCAGTGAACACCACGGCGGTGCTGCCCGGTCTCACCGCGTGCATGTTCACGAACCGTCGGACCGCGCCTGACAGCATGACACCGGGCTTGTCGTTGCCGTCGAAAACGTAGGGCCGCTCGATCAGGCCCGGCGCGGCGATCAGGACCTTGGCCCGGGCCTTTATCAGGCGCTCCACCGCGACAGGATGGTTGCGCTGGACGATGGCCGTCCAGTTGTCTTCGTAGCGGCCGGTGACGGTCGAATCGACCAGGACCTCCACTCCGGCGGCTTCGACCGCGGCGGCGAGTTCGGCGGCCAGCGTCCGGTCGTGATCGTCACCCCAGAGGAGGTGGCCGCCCAGGCGGTGGCCATGCTCCACCAGCAGTACCATCGCTCCGGTCTCGGCCACCGCCAGCGCAGCGGCCATCCCCGCCGGGCCTCCCCCGGCCACCACGACGTCCGGATGGGTGTAGCGCTTGTCGTGGTAGCGGTGCGGGGTGTCGAGGTCGATCCTCCCTCCCGGCGAGAAGGTGGACAGCACCTTCTCGTAGGTCGGCCAGAGCCACATGGGACGCATGAAGGTCTTGTAGTAGAAGCCGGCGGTCAGGAACCGCGAGGCGAGCCCGGTGACCGCTCTCAGGTCGTGTTCGAGCGATGGCCACACGTTCTGGGCCTCCACCGCCATGTCCGGCTCGATCAACCGGTGCGCCGAGCGGACGTTGGGATCGTCGCCCACCTGCACCAGCCCGTTGGGATCCCAGTAGTCGTTGCTCATGTAGCCCCGCGGTCGCCGGTACTTCATCGACCGTGAGACAACCCGCACCCCTCCCGCCGTGAGCGCCGAGGCGATGGTGTCGCCCGCGAAACCCGACATCGCCCGCCCGTTCCAGGTGAAGTCGACGGGACGGGACCGGTCGATCACCTCGCCGGGCTGGGGCGGGAGGCGGGTCATGGCCTCTTCCCGAGCTTGGCGACGGGTGTCGGCGGGTTGGTGAACTCGTTGGTGACGGTGTCCCGCTCGAGTGTGAAGTAACGGCGGCACCCGGAGCGGCAGTACCAGGTCTCCCGCAACAGTCCGGCCGGGTTCGCCCGCTCGTAGAGGTAGGCGCGCCACTCCTTGGCCGAGGCCGAGTTTGGATCGGGCCTGGGCCGCGACTCGCCCACGTACCGCAGGTCGGCGGCGTTCCGCGGACCGCAGTTGGGGCAGGGGACGATCAGCACGGATACCCCCCGGGAAGGTGCTGGGTCAGATGAAGAACGCGAAAATCGCCGCCGCCACGCGCACTTTCCCCATCGGGCCCTCCCCCAGCCGCCACCACCTTGGTGTCGGACGCGTCCCGCCTAGGCCCCCTGAGCGGAGCGGTCACGACGATATGTTCCCCCGCGCGGTCCGGTCGACGTCGGGAGCCGGACCACTGGTGCTTACGGTTATCCAACATAATAGAACGAGGGTGTGACACGGATTCGTCAATCATTAGTGCCCCACCGCCGCGGCGCCCTTTTCCCCGACCAGGGCGTCTCGCTCGAAGCGGGAAAGGGAGAAGGGTGCGATCAGTTCGGGGGTCCTCTGCGTGGCGATCGCCTCGGCCATCTGCTCGCCCGACACGGGTCCGGCCTTGAAGCCGTAGGTACCCCATCCGACATCGCAGAGGAAGCCTTCCACCGGGGTGAAGCCCATCACGGGGGAGTAGTCGGGGGTCATATCGCAAAGGCCGGCCCACTGCCGCAGCAGACGCATGCGGGAGATACCAGGCATGAGCTCGAGCAGGTGTCCCGCCGTCCCCTCGGCGAAGTCGAGGGAACCCCGGATGTCGTAGGTGTTGTAGGGGTCCACCGAGGCACCGAACACCAGCTCGCCCCGGGCGGTCTGGCTGACGTAGACGTGCAGCGTCCCGGACACCACCACCACGGGCAGGAACACCTTGACCGGCTCGGTGACCGCGGCCTGCAGGGGGCGCGTGCTGATGGGAAGCCCGACGCCGGCCATGTCGGAGATCAGGGTGGCCCATCCCGCCGTGCAGTTGACGACCACGGGGACGGAGACGTCGCCGCGGTTGGTGCGGACGCCGGTGACCCGTCCGCCGGGACCCTTGCCACCGGGGCCGTCGCCGCCGGTGACCATGATGTCCAGGACCTCCGTCTTCTGGTGCATCTCGACGCCCAGAGCGTCGGCGCCGCGCGCGTAGCCCCACACCACGGCGTCATGGCGGATGATGCCGCCGGGCGGGTGGTAGAGGGCGCCCAGGATCGGGTAGCGGGGGTGGCTCGACGTGTCGAGCGCCGGCACCAGCTTCTTGATCTCGGCAGGCCCGATGACGCTCGAGTCGACCCCCTGGAGCTTGTTGACCTCGGCCCTCCAGTGCATGGTCCGGAGCGATGCGTCGCTGTGCGCCAGCGTTATGTGGCCGCGCCTCGAGAACATCACGTTCATGTTCAGGTCGATGGCCATAGTCCTGTACAGCTCGAGCGAGCGGTCGTAGAAGACGACTCCCTCGGGCGTGAGGTAGTTGGACCGCAGGATGGCCGTGTTGCGGCCGGAGCCCCCGCTTCCCAGATACGACTTCTCGAGCACGGCCACGTTGGTCATGCCGTGGTTGGCGGCCAGGTAGTAGGCCGTGGCCAGCCCGTGAACGCCGCCGCCGATGACGACCACGTCGTAGCTGTCCTGCAGCGGTACCTCCCGCCACGCCCGCGGCCATGCCCTCTTGCGGGCACCCCGGCTGACGAGCCGGGCCGCGGAGTACCGAGGGGGGCGTCGCTTCATCGGTCGCGCATGGTAACGGTGCTCCCGCACCATCTGGGGTAGTTGCCACGGCGTGAAACAGCCGACCGGCAGGGCATCGAATCAGGCTTGCGGGGTCCGGTTGAGGGAGGCCAACCGCTCAGCCACAGTCCGGTGGTAGACCCGGCGACCGCGCTTCTCGGACACCACCAGGCCTGCCTGCCACAGGAGCTTGAGGTGACACCTGGCGGTGGGCCGGGAAGACCCGAGAGGCTCCACCATCTCACACGCCGCGCAGGCCGCTCCTCGGCCCCTATCAGGCTGAGCAGCCGCAGCCGCATCTGCTACGCCTGATGCCGCCTATCCGCGCTCCCTCTACTGGTCTTCCGCGTAGGTGAGTAGCCACTCCCCATCGAACTGTTCGTAGATGAACACCATGTGGACCGAACCTCCGGAAAAGCGTCCGATGTGTTCGGTCTCCCACTTGCCTGGGGCGACTTCGGTGGGCGGAGTCATCTCCTGGGCATCGATGGCCATGCCGAAGTTCCTGAAGGACTCCATGTTGGACCGGATTTCCTCCTCC
>WTGW01000156.1:15003-24232 GCA_011523395.1 Acidimicrobiia bacterium | reverse complement strand
TCACATGCCGGGCGGTTGACGAGTCCTCGCCGCTCCAGACCGGGGTGCAGGACACTTCTCCGAGCCCCACCAGGCCCTCGTCGGTCTCCACCTCGAGGATCAGGAAAGGCGAACGCTGGTGAATCCCGCTGGCGCCGGCGATTATCCGCTCCTCGACCATGGGCACGGCCACCGCCGTGGTGCGTATCCGCTCGATTCTCATACGACGGCCTCCTGGCTCAACTAGTGGTCTGTCTGTGTAATGGCGGTGTGGTATGGCGAGGCAGCGGTGTTCCTCGCAAGGCCCGCTGACGAAGGCGTACCCGCAGCGGTACGTTGAGGAAGCGGAACGCAGCGACGGGGCGCCGATGACCGCCAGAGCACCCGGTTGTTTCGCAGACAGACCACTAGTCCTCGAGCCCCAGCAGTTGCAACGCCGGGCGCCGGATGATCCCTTCGATGACATCGTGGGGGATCGGTGGCCAGCCCGTTCCCACCGACTCGTTGACCGCGCGCAACGCGTCGGCGGTGCCGGACGGCGTGGCGAACGGGAAGTCGCTTCCGAACAGGAGCTTGCCGGTGACCCGATACTCCATCGCGGACCGCAACGCCATGTACAACTGGACCGGCCTGGTATGGAGGGCGGAGACATCAGCGTACAGGTTGGGGTGCTTACGTATCACCGCCATCGTCTCCTCGCACCACGGGTGGCCGAGATGGGCGATGAACAGCCGCAGGTCCGGGCAGGCCCGGGCGACATCGTCGATCAGGAAGGGCCTGGCCCAGCGCAGCGGCGCATCCGAGACGAACGTGGTGCCCTGGTGGCACAGCACCGGCAGGCCGAGCTTCTCAGCGTGGCGGAACAGGGCTATGGCCCGAGGGGAGGTCGGATCGAAGTGCTGGTAAATGGGCCCGACCTTGAGGCCCCTGAGGCCCAGTTCCGAGACCGCGAAGGTGAGCCGCTCCAAGGCGTCGGGCCGTTTGGGGTCGACGCTTGCGAACCCGATCAGCTTGTCCGGTCGGGACGCCACGTACTCGCTGACGTACCGATCAGGCACCACCATCCCGACCGCCGGGGCATCCATCGCCACCACTATCGCCCGGTCGACATCTTCCATGGCCTCCCGGTGCGCCTCCAGGTCGTCCTGCGGCCAATTCATCTCGCCCCAGGCCCGGACCATCTCAGCCACGAATCCGGGGCTGAAGTGCTCCCGGGCACCGACGTGGGTATGGGCGTCGACGATCATGGCGACCGGATCTCAGGCAAGCGTGCCGCTCCTTGCTGTCACGTATCGGCGCCCAGCATGGCGGCCACCGCCAGGTACACCCTGGCAGATCCGGCCAGATGTTCGATCCAGACCCACTCGTCCGGAGCGTAATACCAGGCACCCACGCCGTAGACGACCGTCTCCAATCCGGCCGCCGCGAGGTCCGCGGCGTCGGTGACGAAGGCTTGGCCGGGCAGTTCGTTGGTCACGCGAGGGGCAATGCCGACGATGGCGGTCTGCGCGGCCGTTATGGCATCGACCAGCGGACCCGACGTGGCGCCCAGGAAAGGCTGGTGCACACCGATGATGCGCACCCGGTGGCCGACTTCGTCCGGCACCACGCTCTGGACGATGTCCAGGATCTCCTGCCTGACCGTGGTCCTGTCCATCCCCGGCACACACCGGAGATCGCCGGTGATGGTTGCCGACTCTGCCACAGCCGCGGGTGAACTGCCCGCTTTGAGCTCCCCGATCAGCAGCCGGGGCAGGTCAGGCAACCGGGGCTCAGGTTGGTGCGCGAACTCGTGGTCGACGAGCTTGTCGTATATTGCCGCTGCCGGGCGGAGGGTATCCACGGCAGACTCCATCCGGGACACGTGCGCCGGAGACCCCGTCAGGGTGATCTCGAACTTGAATGCCCCCCCGTTGCCGGTGTGGATGTTCAGATCCGACGGCTCTCCGCAGATGCCGTAACCCTCGCTAGGTCCTTCGGTGGCCAGCGCATACTTCGCTCCGAGCCCGATACCGTCGTGGTACATGGTCGCGTGCAGGATCAGATCGCCGGGAAGAGGTCCGAATCCGGCCGCGGCCTCCACGGCGGCCACCATCGCCGCTACCCCTCCGAGCATGTCCGTGATGCCTCCGCCGTACAGCCGCCCGTCCGATTCCCAGGGGCTGTGGGCGCTGTGGGTCCAGCCGGAGGGGTACACCCCGGCATCGATGTGACCCTGCAGGACGAGGGGTGGCCTCTTCCCCTCGCCCCTCACCCTCGCTATCACGTTGGGTCGGCCGGCTACGACATCCGCCACGTGAACGTCCGCCCCGGCGCGTTCGAGGGCCTCGGCGATGATCTCGGCGCGCGGACCCTCGGCCTGGGGATCATCCGACGGGACGCTGCACAGCGCTCGGGCGATCTCGACCACCCGCCTGGTCTCGATGGCGGCGGCGGCCCGTTCGAACCGGTGGTTCATGTTCTCTCCTTTTCGTCCGGAGCGTCTGGCACGCTGGGCGAGCCTCCGTAGAAGTCGATCATGGCGGCGGCCACCGCGTCGGTTCCGATCTTCAGGAATGTGTGGCCCAACTCCTCGGATGCGGCGGCCGGGCTGTCGGTGAATCCCTCGGTCTCCTGCCAGCTTCCCGGACGTTCGACCCGCACCGGCACGTCGATGGAGCCGATCGAGGAGACCCAACCAGGCCGATGGGGTCGGGGTTCCCGCACCATGGAAGGGTCCAATGCCAGCATCAGTGACGTCTCGAAGGCGCCCGCATGGCCCGGCAGGCGTCCGATGTCGCGGGCGCCCGCCGCCGCGAGCCCTTCAGCCGCCAGATGCCACCACGAGCAGGCCGCCACCTCCATGCCCTCCTCCAGCGCCAGATCCCGGGCGGCCAGGCCGATCAACTCGTGGTTCCCTCCGTGGCCGTTGACTATGAAGAGGCGGCGGAAGGATGCGTGGGCGATGGACCGCCCGATGTCCATCAGGACGGACAGGAACGTGGACGCCGTGAGCGACAGGGTGCCGCCGAACGGTATGTGGTGGGGAGAGGATCCGTACCAGAGGGTCGGGGCCACCGCCACGGGGAACCGGTCCGCCACCATCGCCGCCGCCGAGCGGGCCACGTATTCGGCGCCCATCGAGTCCGTGCCTACCGGCAGATGGGGTCCGTGCTGCTCGGTGGCGCCCACCGGCAGGACCAGCAGACCGTCCCTGGCAATCGTGCGGGATTCGACCCGAGTCAACTCAGCGAAGAGCAGTCTCAACGGGAACCCTCAGCTTGGAGGGGCAACGGTGGCCGCGCGGCTATCCGGGAGACTCGGAACGGATGCATGCCCATCGGCCCGGAGCACCCGCTCAGGACACGACCGGGATACCGAGCCCGGCCGCATGAGGCTTCGACTGGACCGAGGCCGGTCTCTCCCGCTGTAGCCACTCCAGGGCGATGGCAGCCCGGCGTACCTTCTCACGAGCGTTGGCGATGGCGGTATCCACGGTATGACCTCCGGATGGGTAGACGCCTCCGGCGTTGGCCAGGCCCATTTTGGCGTGCAGCGGGGCCCCCACCGCCACGAAGTCGGCGATCTCGTGCCCGCGGACGACAGGTCCCATGCTGTCCGGGGTCTCCAGGTAGAGGTCGATCGGAATGGATGCAGCCGACCTGATCTCCCAGAGTTGCTCCAGTGTCACGTCTGCAGGGATGTTGATCGACCCGGCTCCGATATCCTCGAGCAGGCATATGGATGCCGGGTTCGAAACCCCCATGTAGGCCGAGATCTTCCAAATCGTCTCGCTCGGGAGGTCTCCGTCACGCTGCATCCGGGTGAGGACCGCCAGCAGGCCCAGGTCACCCACGAGAAAGCTGCGGATCCCGGCTTCCGTAGCCCTGATGATGTCCGCCGCCGCGTACCGAAGCTGGCGCATGCCCCGGATCTGGGCGAACTGGCTACGCCCGTCCTCCGACCGGCTGAAGGCGCCCACGTCATAACCGGCCTTGGGCCCTGTGAACAGGCACACCTCGAGGCCCGCCTCGGCGCCGATGGCGGCCATTTCGCGGAGTTCGCCCTCCTCCAGCAGCATGCCACCGCTGCCCTGCGAGACGCGGTTGACGGTGAGGTCGTAACGACCGGCCTGCTCCACGACCGCCGCCAGCACTCCAGGGCCCTCCACGCTCGGGATCTCGATCCGGAACTCGGCGCCGTCGGGGAACCGGCGGTCACTGTCAGCCGGCTTCTGTGCGGAGACCAGTCCCTGCCCGCGGAGCGCTTCTTGTATCTTCATGCGACCCTCCCCGGGTGTTGCGCGCGTCGCAACGGCGTTGCGTGGCATGATTATTGGAGAATTGCCTGGTGGCGTCAACCAGGCGCCTGCGAGGTGTGTCTCGGCGCGATCCCGCCCGATGCGTCTCGAGTGCGCGGGGAACGCCGGAAGGAGGTACACGTGGAGCCGGTCCGCTGTGGCGTGGTGGGTGTCGGGATGATGGGCTCGGTTCATGTCCAGGTCCTCGACGCGCTTCCCCAAGCAGAACTGGTCGCCTGTTGCGACCTGGATCCGGGCGTTCCGGACAGATTGCCGTCCGGGGTGCGCTTCTACTCCGAGCTGGACCGGTTGCTGGGAAGCGAGACGCTTGAAGCGGTCTTCGTCTGTACCCCCCAGGAGCATCATCTTGAGGTAGTGGCCCGCTGCCTGGAGGCCGGACTTCCGGTGTTCTGCGAGAAGCCGATCGCTCACGACCTGGACGCCGCCGATGCCATCATCGGGATCGCCCGGCAGGTCGGCGGTCGGCTGGCGGTGGGACATACGATGCGTTTCGAGCCCGACTACCTCGCTCTGGCCAGGAGTGTGCACAGGGGGGACATCGGGGATCCGGTCAGCCTGAGCGCCCGCCGCAACGTCCCCGCATTCGAGGGGCGTCTCCTGGCACACCGGACGACCCTGCCCGTCGAGGTGGGCGTTCATGACCTCGACCTGCTCCGCTGGCTGGCGGGGGACATCGTGCGGGTCCAGGCCATGCCGGCATCCACCGCCTCGCTGGGGGAGGGCGCGGTGGACGCGGTGGTGGCAACCCTGCGTTTCGCAGGAGGAGCGGTCGGATCGGTTGAGTTCAACTGGGTCATGAACCACCGGTCCGGGCTGGCGGCGGACTACCGGCTGGCCGTCTTCGGCACACGAGGCGCCGGATATGTCGAGATGCGCGATCCGGTGACCAGGGTCTATTCGCTTGACGAGAACAGGTGGCTCAGGACACACGGTGTGTTCGACGTGGGAGGTACCGTGGCGGGCTCGGTCGCTGTCGAGGACCGCCATTTCCTGGGCTGGGCCCGGGGCATCCGGGACTGGCCGGTGTCCTTGGAGGATGCCCGGGCGGCGCTGGAGGTGGCGCTGGCGCTGGACGAGTCTTCACGCAGCGGCGCGCCGGTGAGTGTTTCCCAAGGTCGCCGATGAAAGGAGAAGAGCCATGAATTACTCGGTGAGGGTCCTGAGCGTAGGCGAGTCGCTGATCGCGGGACCCGAGGTCTTCTGGATGAGCCATTGGGACAAGGTGTACCCGCTCGGGTTCAACGTGACCTTGATACAGGGGGGAGGTATAACGGCTCTCGTCAACACATCGCCTCCGGACGACACCACGATGGTCGAGGAGGGTTGGCCGAAGATGCGGTACCTTCACGACGCTCCCAAGGGGGACCTGGAGAGGCAGCCGGAGCACTACATGACCGGTGCTCTCGAGACGGTCGGCCTGACGCCTGATGACATCACCCATGTCCTGCTGACCCCGCTGGAGCTCTATACCACCGGGACCCTGCACAAGTTCAGATCGGCCCGGATCTGCATTGCCAAGCGTGGCTGGATCCACTTCCATACCACCCATGACCACCCCCACGACGACCGCTGGCGGTCGATTCCCAGAGACACCCTGGTGGATCTCGTGACCGACAGCTGGGATCGGGTGCATCTGCTGGAGGACGAGGACGAGATCGCTCCCGGCCTGCGTACCTGGTGGTCGGGGGCCCATCACCGGGAGTCGATCGTGGTGGAGGTGGACACAGCGGTCGGGACGGTCGCCATCTCAGACTCGTACTTCTTCTACGAGAACGTGGAGGATGGCGAGATGCTGGGGTTGAGCGAGAACATGTACGAGGCGCTCGACTGCTACGCGAGGGTGCTGGCGACGGCTCGGCACATCGTCCCGATCCACGACGTCAAGGTCTTTGACCGCTATCCGGGCGGGGTGATCGCGCCATGATCCCACCGGCGTCCCGCCTGTACATGGCATGGACGGTCGCCGATCAGGAGTGGAGGTGAATCCGTGATAGTCGACGTCCACACCCACATAGGCTGGTACCCGGATCACTGGTCGGAGGAGGCGGCCCAGGAGGCCCTGGCGTCCAAGCTGGTCAAGATGAAGCAGTCCGGGGGCGAGGTCCACAGTGCCCACCTCGACCTGCACTCCTACGACTCGCGTCCGGAGGATCACTGGGAGGCTGCGGGGCCGGCCGACAAGGTGGTGGTCTTCGGGATACAGGCGGAGCCGACGGGCATCGTCGTTCCCAACCGGTTGGTGGCCGAATACGTGGCGACCCATCCGGAGAAGCTGATCGGCTGGGCGTCCGTGAACCCTACGGCGCCGGACGCCATCGACCAATTGACCCACTGCGTCGAGGACCTCGGTCTGGAGGGCCTGAAGCTCGGCCCCACCTACCAGCACTTCGATCCGACCGATCGGACCTACTGGGAGTTCTTCCGCAAGTGCGCGGGATACGGCATCCCGACCATCTGGCACCAGGGCACGACTTTTCCCAGCCGCGCCCGGCTCCGCTGGGCCTTGCCTCTGCAGCTGGAGGACGTGGCCATGGAGTTTCCGGAGCTCAGGATGATCATCGCCCATCTCGGCCACCCCTGGGAGGAGGATGTGGTCGCCCTGATACGCAAGTCGCCCAACATGTACGCGGACATCTCGGCTGTCCACTACCGGCCGTGGCGCTACTGGCAGGCGATGGTCACCGCCATGGAGTACGGAGTAGACCACAAGCTGTTACTGGCCTCCGACTACCCCTCGGGCACCATCACCAACGTGATCAACGGCCTCAGACGGATCAACGACATCGTCGAAGGCACCCGGCTCCCGACCATTCCCGAGGAGATACAGGACGCGATCATCTACGAGAACTGGCGACGGCCCTTCCCGGAGTGGGAGTAACCCGCGAGGAGGTCGGACTCAACCCCCTGCCGGCGGGGTATCGAGGATCGAGAAGTCGTACATGCCGACCTGGGCATCCTTGAGGTCCCTCGGTATCTGGTAGTGCGAGGGCGGGTTCCGGTCCCGCTCCATGGTTCCGGGATCCCGGCCCAGGAAGTCGTGCAGGACGCCGCCCGAGTTGTGGCGGGGCGGGGGGATGCCGAGCACGTGCGCGATGGTCGGCGCTATGTCTTTGAGCCAGGCGGGACCCAACAGGTCCGGATCCCTCCGGTACCCGCGGCCGGCGGGACCTCCCACCATCGCCAGGATCGCCATGTTCGACGAAAGAGAAGTGGCGGCGGTGGGGAGGACGTGACCGTGGGCGGCGGTCTCCGGTGGGGGATGATCCGAGAACACCGGCGATGGCGCGCCGCCGTGCCAGTGGGGCGCCACGTCGCTCTCTATGGCTGCGTCGATGATCTCGGAGTCGATGTGTGCTTCGGTGTCCCACACGTAGCCGGATTCCAGGATGACCAGGATGTCACCCGCGTCGGGACCGAACCACCCGAGCACCGCGGCCTCCCGCTTGGGCAGGGCCAACGCGATCGGTGTCTTGCCGGTTCCGGGATCGACCAGGGTACGAAGGTCCCGGATCGCATCTGCCATCACCGTCTCGGCCTGTTCGGGGTCGAGCGCCGGGTTGAGGCGTATCTCCGGTGCGTTGAGGCGGTCGGGAACGTAGACCTGGGTCCGGTCCCAGTCCGTGTTGGCCTCATCGATAGCACCGTCCGGGTCCAGGAGCACCGTCCGTCCGGTCTCCACGAAGTAGCGGCGGAAGTTGATCATCCGGTCCACCGGTAGGTTGCCGTGGTCGGCAACCAGGATGAGAAGGTCGTCGTCCCGGAGGCCTTCGAGGGCGATGCCGAGCGCCTCGTCGATCATGTCCAGGGCGTCGTGGATCACCTCCAGGTGTTCTTCTGCTCGGTCTGCCCGGTAATGGGGCCAGGCGGGATCCACATGCCCGAGGTGCAGGTGGTTGACCCAGTCCAGCCAATGCCAGTGGAATCCGACCAGCGAGCATCCGTGGCGGTCCAGCAGCTCGAGCATGGCGCGGGCGAGCCAGCGAATCTGGTAGCGGGCTTCGTCGGCCATGGTCTCGTAGTCGGCGGCGCCGCCGAGCGCGGCGATCTCGCTTACGTGCTCCTGGTAGGGCCCGAGCTGCCGGGTGAGGGCATCGAGGATCCACCCGGGTTCGGAAGGCCCGTCGACCGGAAGTATCTGGCTGCGCCACAGGTGGAAGTCGCCGCTGCGCGGGTCGCACCGGATCAGGCGTATGCGCGTCCGTCCGTCGATCGCGCCGACCGGGACCACGAACCAGTCGCTCCATTCCCCGACGGACCCGGCGGCCAGCAGGTCGTTCCCGTCACGGGAGAGGCTGACGACGATGCGCTCGTACCGCTCGTCGCCGGTGACGGCGAACGGCACCTCGGTCACGGAGCCGCCCACCTTCGCCACTATCTCCAGCGTGCCGGTTCGGGGCTTCAACGCGCCGCCGAGATTGGCCCATCCGGACTCGGACTCGAAGCCGACGCGGTGGGAGATGGGAAGGTCCGCGTCGGTGCAGTATCCCTGACCCGACACCAGCTCGAAGGGGGTCTGGCCGTAGTCGGGTAGGGCGCAACCGTCGATCACGAAGCCGTTCTCCAGGCGGGACGGCCACGATGCCGGGTAGTGCACCAGCCCGACCTTCAACCCGGCCCTATCGGCGGCCTCCCACAGGGTCTCGCTCTTCAGCGCCGAGGAGTGGAAGCTGGTCAGCCACCGGCCATCGGGCAGGGAGACCTCCCAGCTGATCACTCCGTGCGCGCCGGGATCCGCCCCGGTGGCGATGGTCGCCCAGTTGGTGGGCGTCCAGGCGGGCCAGCACGGAATGGCCTCGGACACCGCACCTTCCCCGTGGAGTACCCGCTCCAGGCTCGGGTAGCTTCGCTGCTTCATCAGATGCTCGGTGAGGGGCAGGATCATCTGGTCGATCCCGAACAGCAGAACCCGGGTCATGGGCCGGTCCGGCGGGTGCGGTTGAGGGGGGTCAC
>WTGW01000156.1:0-14903 GCA_011523395.1 Acidimicrobiia bacterium | reverse complement strand
AACAGCAGAACCCGGGTCATGGGCCGGTCCGGCGGGTGCGGTTGAGGGGGGTCACACGCCGAGGAGGGTGCTGAAAGAGACGGGGGCGGGTTGGCCCGTGATGATTTGACATGGGATTTCGTTGCCGAGTGTCGGGCCAACCGGACATCTTTCAGTACCCTCCCAAGAACCGTTCGAGGACGTTCCGGGTCACCTTCGAGATCTGGTCGTCGACCGCGATCGAGCAGGTGTAGGAGATGGAGCCGACCGAGAAGACCTCGCCACCACTCGTGGTCCGATGATGGACCATCTCCGCTCCGCCTTCGTCGGGATTGGTTCCCTTTGCTATCAGACTGATACCCGGCGGGGACGAGGGAGTCAGCTTGTCGGTCTCGTGCCCGGACGCGCCTCCCGGCGCCCGTCGGTCGAGCGACTCCGTGCCGAAGAGGTCACCCTCGGCAAGGCCGGTACCTGCCAGGGCCCAGTGCGACGGATCGATCACCTGGTAGGGAGCGCCCGTCTCGTAGCCGGTGTGGGTGGTTACCACTCCGGTCAGGTGGGCTTCAGATTCGTGCCGGGTCCCGAACCGGCTCTCGTAGCCGGGCGGGCGCTTGCGGTGGTCGTTGTTACGTACGGTGATCGTCGTCCGGTCCAGGAACTCCACCTCGCAATTGAGGCTGTTGCCCCCCAGCACCATCAGCCGCCCGCCCCCGTCGAACACCCACGACTTCACCTGGTAGTACATCTTGGCCGACCAGTACTCGGGATGGGTGCTGACGATCAGCACCTCGTAGTCGTCAAGTGGCATCTCGTCGAAATGCAGCTGGGTCTCGGCGTAGTAGTCGTAACCGAAGCCTTCCCGCTCGAGCCATCCGAGCAGCCGCCATTCGGCAGGCGCGACGTGTTCCTCGCCGCGGCGCTCCATGGGGTCGGTGATGGAACCGTGCTCGGCTGTCATGTTGAGCGGCTCGGGGCGGTCGAACGAGAGCGGGTCGTACTCCTCCGCGATCCAGGGCTGGAGGGCCGGATCCGTGTAGTAGACCTCTTCCTGCCGGAAGTTGAAGTGGGGCCGGGGGGAGAGCCTGATCGCGGACACGTAGTTGCTGCGACCGCCGTAGTGGTTGTAGCAGTTCCAGTTGATGTTGGACGCCAGGACGGCGAGCCGGTGGCGCGGTTTGCGGGGAGCGACGATCCACGGGAACGAGAAGAAGGCGCCGGTCGCGTCCTTGGCATGGAAGTAGTAGAGACCTGATCGCTCCGGCGCCTCCACGTACACCCTGGGGTCGACCTCGGGGAACGAGTAACCATGGTCGCTCCACTGCACGCCCGTCTGGGTTATGTCGCCGTCCGGGAGTATCTGGGCGTAAGCACCGCGAGGCTCGTCATCGAAGTGACCGAGCTTCGAGATGAACTCACGCTCCCATCCGTACCGCCAGAGGCTCACCACCGAGTTGTACGGCGAGTGGAGGCGGACCTGTCCGACCTCCCCGGATCTCGTCCACTTGGGCCACACGTATCCACTGAGGTTGTCCGACAGCAGACGGAAGTGGTGGACCCGGCCTTCCACGACCTCCATGTCGACCCATTTGGGAGTGAAGCCCGGGCGGGTCAGGTAGACGCGGTAGGAGCCCGGTTGCACGCTCGCGTGAACCGACCCGGAAGCACGGGAGCGGGCCCTGACCGACGTCTTCCCCCTGGTGAACTCCATGTCGACGTCCGGGATCGCGACGTAGAACTCGTCGCTCACGTATCCGACCAGCACCATCTACCTCCGCGCTTCCCGCGTGAGCGGGCTCCGGGTCCCTCTCATTATGGCGGACATCCCACCGGCGGACCCGTCCAGAACGGCCCGGTATTTCTACGCGGCGTCGTGTTTTCTGGTCAGGAGCCGAGCCGGGTTGGTGACCAGCAGCTTGTCGATCAGCCGGTCGCCGACCCCGTAGGTCAGCCTCATTCTCGGCACCACCCGGGTGAGGACGTGGTTGTAGCCGAAGCCACCGTAGCGGAGCAGGTAGTGCTTCTTGTGCATGTCCTGGGCCATGATCAACTGGTCCTCGAAGCCTTCCTCCGCCAGAGCGAGCATGGTCTCCAGCTTGGCCTGGTCGCTCTTGGACTTCCAGGTGGGCTCGAAGTAACCGTCCTGGCCGAAACTGTCGAACCCCACCAGCGGTCCCCGCTCCAAGACAGCCCGGTGGTAGTCGAGATCGGTGATCTCGTCGAGATGGGAGAGAGAGGTCCGGTCGAGGGGCTGACCCTCCTCCTCGAGTATGTCGAGGATGCGCAGCACCACCTCCAGGGCGGGCGGGTGGCAGTGCACGTTGATCGCCGTGTCCGTCTCGACCGCGACGCGGGCGGAAGCCCGCAGGACCCGCTCCTCCACGTCGAAGAGCGTCTCCGAGGTGCCTATCTCTCCGATGATCCCCGGACGGATCGTTGTACCCCCCATGCCCTCTGTGACCTCGCGCCGGAGGAACTCGGTGAGGTCGGACGCGCTCATACCCTCCACCCAGGGGGGATGCAGTGCTTGGACATAGAAGCCCGTGCCGGCCACGATGTGGACATCGAGGTCGGCGGACAACCGGGCCAGGGCCTCGGGCGCCGGGTTGAGGCCGATGGTCGTCAGCTCCACGATCGTGCCACCGCCGGCCCGGACGTACTCTCCGACCTCCTCGCAGATCAGTTCGTAGTCGTCATCGGGGCTCTGGACGAGGTTCTGCCGGTAGGCCGACTGGTTCCAGCGGCTGATCCCGGCCAGACGAACCTCGAAGGGCCGGTCGCCGGCCTCGGAATCGAGTATTTCCGGGGACGGGCTCCAGGCATGGCGGGAGTCGAGGAAGATGTGCTCGTGGGTCATGGTCGGGCCCAGGCCCGACGGGCTGATAGGGCCCCGGACCGTCATCACGTGCGGCATATGCACCTCCGACGCCGCCATGTCCCCGCCATCCTATCCAGTGGTCAGTGGTCAGTGGTCAGTGGCCAGTGGCAATCTACTACAACTAGCAACTAGCAACTAGCAACTAACAACTAGTAGCGGATCAGGCTCCGGATGCCTTTTCCGAGTTCGAACTGGTGGAGAGCGTTGTTGACGTCCTCCTGGTCGATCTCGGCGGTGATCAGTTCGTCCAGCAGGAGTTTGCCGGCCTGGTACAACTCGACATAGCGGGGGATGTCGAAGGCGGGCCGCAGCGAGCCGTAGTAGCAGCCGAGGAGCTTGCGCTCGTCGATCAGCAGGCCCATATCGACGGTGAGTTCACTCCCGTACGGTGCGACACCCACCTGCACGGCCGTGCCTCCCCGGCAAAGCGAACGGACCGCAGTGGCCACGGTCTCGGGATGGCCGATCGCCTCTACCGCCAGGTCCACCCCGAGTCCGCCGGTCATGGCGATGAGGGTCTCGGCCGTCTCCTCCTCGGAGGCATTCACCGTATGGGTGGCGCCGAAGCGTCTGGCGGCTTCGAGCTTGTGCTCGGCGATGTCGACTCCGATTATCTTCCCGGCGCCCCGCAGCCGCGCTCCCTGGATGGCGTTGAGTCCGATGCCCCCGCAGCCGATGACGGCGACGCTGTCTCCGAGCTGCACGTTGCCCGTGTTGACGACCGCCCCCACCCCCGTGGAGACGGCGCAGCCGATCACGGCGAGGGGCTCGAGGGGAACCCCGTCCGGGACCGGGATCGCCGCCGAAGCCGGCACGGTCACGTCCCGGGAGTAGGTGGACAACATCATGCTGTGGCTGATCGTCTCGCCGTTGCTGTCCGTGAATCGGCTGGTCCAGTCTTGCATCCGCCCCTCCCAGGAGGGTCCGATCGCGGTCATGCAGAGCGCCGGCCGTCCCGTGGCGCAGTACCTGCATTTGCCGCAGGGCGCAACCCAGGAAAGGACCACCCGGTCGCCGACCTGGACGGTGGAGGGGCCGGGTCCGACGGCGGCCACGATGCCGGCTCCCTCGTGGCCGCAGATGAGCGGCAGGTTGACGGGAATGTGACCCTGCACCAGATGCAGATCGCTGTGGCACACGCCGCTCGACACCATCCGGACGAGAACCTCGTTGGCTTTGGGTTCTCCCAGTTGGACCTCTTCGACGACCAGCGGAGTGTTGAACTCGCGCAGCACCGCTGCTCTTGTCCTCATCCAGATCCTCCTTGCACGGAGCGTTGCCTGGGGCGCACGTCACGCCGCCGCTCACCCGACCGACCGTACCGGTAGCCTCCCGCAAGCGTAGGCGATGGCCCGTAGCGAGGGAAGATTCCTGAATGAGATGCGGGATAGGCGCCGCCAACTCACTCCTGATCGATGATTCCACCGCCATGCGCGACATCTGCCAGGCTGCGGAAGATCTCGGCTACGACTTCCTGACCTGATCGATCATGTCCTGCTCGCCGACCCGCTAGTAGCGGACCAGGCTTCTTATGCCTTCGCCGATCTCGAACTGGTGGAGAGCGTCGTTGATGCCGTCGTGGTCGATCTCGGCGGTGATCAGTTCGTCTACCAGGAGTTTGCCGGCCTTGTACAGCTCGACGTAGCGGGGGATGTCGAAGGCGGGTCGCAGCGAGCCGTAGTAGCAGCCGAGGAGCTTGCGCTCGTCGAGCAGCAGGGTCATGTCGACGGTGAGTTCGGTTCCGTAGGGCGCTATCCCGACCTGCACGGCCGTGCCTCCCCGGCGAAGCGAGCGGACCGCTGTGGCCACGGTCTCGGGATGGCCGATCGCTTCCACCGCCAGGTCCACCCCGAGTCCGCCGGTCATGGCGATGAGCGTTTCCGAGGTCTCCACCTCCGAAGCGTTCACCGTATGGGTGGCGCCGAAGCGTCGGGCGGCTTCGAGCTTGTGCTCGGCGATGTCGACTCCGATTATCTTCCCGGCGCCGCGCAGCCGCGCTCCCTGGATGGCGTTGAGTCCGATGCCCCCGCAGCCGATGACGGCAACGCTGTCGCCGAGTTGCACATCACCGGTGTTGACGACCGCTCCGACCCCGGTGGAGACGGCGCAGCCGATCACCGCGAGTGGCTCCAGCGGAACATCGTCCGGAACCCGGATCGCGGCCGAAGCCGGCACGGTCGCCTCCCGGGAGAAAGTCGACAGCATCAGGTGGTGGCTGATGGTTGTCCCGTCGGGGGCTGTGAAGCGGCTCGTCCCGTCGTGGAGTTGGCCCTCGTAGGAGGGTCCGATGGCGGTCATGCACAGGGCCGGGTTTCCCGTGGCGCAATTGTTGCAGTTGCCGCACGGCGACACCCAGGAGAGGACCACCCGGTCTCCGACCTGTACGGTGGACGGTCCCGGGCCGACCGCGGTCACGATCCCGGCGCCCTCGTGGCCGCAGATGATCGGCAGGTTCACGGGGATATGGCCCTGCACGATGTGCAGATCGCTGTGGCAAACCCCGCTCGACACCATCTTCACCGACACCTCGTTGGCCTTGGGTGCCTGCACCTCCACTTCTTGGACAACCAACGGGGTGTTGAACTCGTGAAGTACCGCCGCCTTCGTTCTCATTCCCGATCCTCCATCTCCTGTGGTAGCCGTACCGGAAGGTAGCCTCCCCTAAGGCTACGGGATGCGGACACTGGAGGAGCATGCAAATGAAGTACGGGATCGGCGCCGTCAACTCGCTCCTCATCGACGACCCGGCGGCCATGCGTGACATCTCGCAGGCAGCCGAAGACCTCGGGTACGACTTCCTGACCCTGATCGACCACGTCCTGCTTGCCTACCCGGCCGCGGACGGAACACCCCGGGCGCACTACCCGGCCCGGACTCCCTACCACGACATCCTGGTTGCGCTCGGGTACCTGGGAGGCGTCACCAGCCGTATCGCGCTGCGTTCCGCAGTGGTGATCATGCCTCAGCGGGGTCCCGCGGTCGTCGCGAAGCAGGCAGCCGCCGCGGACCGCCTCTCCGGGGGGCGCCTCGAGTTGGGGCTCGGAATCGGATGGCACCGGGAGGAATACGACGCCTTGGAGGTTCCCTTCACGGAGCGGGGCCGGCGGATGGACGAGGGAATCGAGTTGATGAAGCTGCTCTGGACCCAGGACCGGGTCGACTTCGACGGTCGGTTCTACCGGGTGGACGGCATGGGGATGGAACCGAAGCCGGTGGCCCGCCCCCACCCGCCGCTGTGGTTCGGCGGCACGACCCCGCCCGTGTTCCGGCGGGTGGTCGAGCACGGGGTGGGCTGGTTGTCGAGGCCTGTCCAGACCGTCGAGGAGATCGGCGCCTGCTGGAAGGAGATCCGGCGTCTCGCCCGCGAGGCGGGTCGGGACGCGGACGCACTCCGCCTCCATGTCTCGGTGGGCCTGGGTCCGGAGGAGACCACCGATCGGATAGTCGGGAACGTGCGAAGGATGATCTCCGTGGGGGCGACGGATGTCTCGTTCTTCACCAGCTACATGCCCGGCATCGAGTCCGCCGGTGATCACATCGCTCAGCTGGAGCGGGCCATGTCCGACGTCGTGCCGGCGGTGGACGCCGGCCCGTAGCCGCCTCCTCCGCTGGTTTCTACCCTGATGATCGATCCGGGCTCCAGGGAAGAAGACGTCTTCGAGGCTGTCGACACGATCTGCCCATCGGGCCCCAGGATGGTCACGCGGGTGGGGAGGGCGTCGTCGCCCCCTCCCACCCCCTCCGGCCGGTGCTCCTCGACGGCCTGCTCGCAGTAGAGGGTGGCGATCTGGGGGACGTCGAGGATCTGGTACTCGCGACAGATCCCCAGGCCGCCGGACAGCAGGCCCTCTCCGGACGAGTCCTCGACGAGTTCGCTCTTGAGTATCCGGACCGAGTACTCGGTCTCGGCCACCTCGACCGGCAGCAGCGCCACGTTGGACATGTAAGTGTCGACCCCGTCGATTCCGCTTCCGTGGTCGTGCGCGCCCGTCCCGCCGCCCACCACCTCCATGAGCACCGCGGTCTCGCCGGTCTGGGGGGATCTGCTTCCGATCTGCAAGCCGAAGAAAGTGACGCTGCTGCTGGCCACCGCCCGGGCCGGCCAGAGATCGGAGGCCGTCCGGATGAGGGTGTCGGCGACCACCTGGCAGGTGTTGTGCCGCACGGAGACCGCTGCCGGGAATCGCGGGTTCAGGATGGTTCCCGACGGACAGGTGATGGTGACGGGCGCCAGCAGGCCGTCGTTGGAGGGGATGTCCAACCCCACCATGGTGCGGACCAGGTAGGCCACGCATGCCCTGGTGCTCGCCCAGGGTACGTTGAGCGCGCCGTCCACCTGGGGAGACGACCCGGTGAAATCCACGTGCAGCGCCTGGCCGGTCTTGGCGAGCCGCACGCGGATCGGTACGGGGGCGCTGCCGAGTCCGTCATCGTCGAGGTAGCCGGTGCGTACGGCTTCCCCGTCGTCGAGGTCGGCCAGGGCGGCGGCGGTCTGGCGGGCGGTCCGGTCGAGGATCTCGGAGAACGCGGCGCCGACCTGGTCGGGTCCGTACCGTTCCATCGTGCGCAACAGTGCCCTCTCTCCTGTGAGACAGGAGGCGTGCTGGGCCCGCAGGTCGGCCACCAGACCCCGGGGTTCCCGCACGTTGGCGGCGATCATCCGCACCAGATCCCGGTTCTCCTCGCCCCCTCGGTAGAGCTTGATGGGCGGGAAGATCAGACCCTCGGCGAACAACTCCCGGTGGTGGGGCGCCAGGGTGCCGGGTGTGGGGCCACCCAGGTCGACATGGTGGGCCGTCGATCCGGCCCACCCGACCACCCGGCCGTCCGAGAAGACCGGCATGACCAGGTTCAGGTCCGGCGTATGCATGCATCCCATGTAGGGATGGTTGAGGAGGAAGGCGTCTCCGGGCTGCACGTCCCCGGGGTCCGGATACTCCGCTCGGCAGGTCTGGACAGCCAGCGACATCGCTCCCAACTGGGCGGGAATCCGCTCGTCCTGAGCCACCGACTCGCCTCCGGGCGCGAAGATCGCGCAGCTGAAATCCTCCATCTCCCTGATGATGGGGCTGTGGCTGGAACGCTTGAGGATCATCGCCATCTCGCGGGCAGCGTGACGGAGCCGGCTGTGTATCAACTCGTAGGTGACCGGATCGAAGTCCCTCCTAGGCATTGGCCACCTCCCGGATAATCAGGTTCTGGTACCGGTCCACGCGCACGGACTGCCCGTCGAGCACGACGGTCGTGGCGTCCGGTTGCTCGACGATGCACGGCCCCGCCAGCAGGGCGCCGGGACCCAGATCATCGCGCCGGAAGACGGGAACCTCTGCGGGACGACGCATCTCGCGCAGCTTCATGACGCGCTTAGAGACCGGAATGGGACTGCGGAAGGACTCGCCGGCGGGCCGATCGGCGCCGACGGCGAGGGAACCGAAGGCGGACATCCGCAGGGTCACGGCCACCACGGGCTCATCCGATGTATGTCCGTAGAGGGAGTCGTGGATGTCGCGGAAATCACCGCACACCCGTTCGGGGCTGAGCCCGGAGGTCGCGACCGGGACGTTCAACTCGAAGCCCTGCCCCCGGTAGCGGCAGTCGATTGAAGGCTCCAGCCGGACCCGGCGGTCCTCGATCCCGTCCGCCCGGAGCCGGGCGCGGAGGGATGCCGAAGTCGTGTCGAACCAGCGGGCGATATCGCCGATGGAGGACTTGTCCACGGTGGTAAGCACCGTGGCCGACTCGTCGATCCTGAGGTCCGTGGCGAGGAGGCCCGCCGCGGAGAAGAGGCCGGGATGGCGTGGGATGACCGCCTCCGGCATGGAAAGGTCCCTGACCAGCTGGCCGGCATGGAGCGGCCCGGCCCCGCCGAATGCCACCAGGGCGTACCGCCTGGGATCCTCACCTCGATCTATCGAAACCCTCCGGATAGCCGCCTCGAGATGGGCATTGGCGATGGCCAGCACGCCTTCGGCGGTGGCCTGCGCGCACAGCCCCAGACCGGCGCCCACTCCGGCGATCGCATCGAGGGCCGCTTCCCGGTCCAGGGTGAGGCTGCCGCCCAGAGCGGTCAGTTCGCCGAGGGTGCCCGCCACCAGGTGAGCGTCGGTGAGGGTGGCGTTCCGGCCCCCGCGCCCGTACGCGGCGGGGCCGGGATCCGCGCCTGCGCTCGCCGGGCCGACCTTGAGTGCGCCCGACCGGTCGACCTCGACGATGCTCCCGCCTCCGGCTCCTGCCGAATGGATGTCGAGGGACGGGGACAGTATCGGGTGGGATTCGATGTGCCGCATCGGGGACACGGAAGCCAGCCCGTTCCGTATCAGGCAGACATCCGCCGACGTACCACCGATATCGAGGGACAGGAGGTGGGTCCGCCCGGTGGCCGCTCCCAGGGCCACCGCCCCTGCGACACCGGCCGCGGGTCCGGAGACCAGTAGTTTGTGGGCCTCGGCCTCTGCTCGGGCAGCGGGGACGCCCCCGCCGTTGGACTGCATCACGAGGAAGGCTCCCGGTACTCCGAGGTCCCGTATCCCATCCTCGGCTCTCTTCAGGTAGTCCCGGACCACCGGACGGAGCCCGGCGTTGACAGCCGTTGTGACGGTCCGGGGATACTCACGGAACTCGTTTGCCACCTCGGAGGATCGGGAGACCGCCAGGCCCGGGCACGCGGCCTCGAGGGCGTGGGCGAGCGCGCGCTCGTGGCTGTCGTCCAGGTAGCTGAACAGGAAGGAGATGGCGACCGCCTCCGGATCCCGTGACTCGACCTCCCTGACGGCTCGGCCGGTCTCCGATGTCGTCAGTTCCCGGACGGTGCCGGTTGCGGTAATACGTTCGTCCACCTCGATCCGGTCACCGCGCGGAATGAACTCCCTCGGGCGGCTCTGTCGCAGGTCGTACGCGTCGGGACGTGAACCCGAGCGGTAGGTCAGTATGTCGCGAAACCCCTTGGTCGTGAGGAGGACGACCCGGGCCAGCTTGTCGTTGATGACCGCGTTGGTGGCGATGGTGGTGCCGTGGAACACCAGGGACACTTCCTCGAACGCCATCCCGCGACGGCCGAGAGCAGCGAGGGCGTCAAGCAGGCCGAGGGCCGGGTCGGCGGGGACGGTGGGCACCTTGGCCGTGAGCCGCTGCCCGATCGCGTTGTCTGCGACCACGTCGGTGAATGTGCCACCGATGTCGATGGCGACGGTCCATGTCATCCGCGGGAACTCAGACGGGCCAGGCCCTCTCGTTGTAAGCCATGTCCCAGAACATCTGCTCCAGGCGGCTGCTGGTGCGGAAGATGTCCTCGATCCGTGCCAGGTCCGAGCTGCTCATGCCCTCGCAGAGTCGCTCGAGCTTGTCCTTGACCTCGTCGAGCGTGTCCCAGTATTCCTGCCCCCCGAAGAACTCGATCCACGTGCGGTAGACCTGATGGTCCGGAGCGTCGGGAAGCCGTTCCTTGCCGATCTCCCCGTAGCTCCAGGCGCAGGGTGTCAGAGAGGCCATGATGTCGGCGGCCCGGCCCTCGTAGGCCACGGTAAGCAGGTGGCGGGTGTAGGCCAGCGTCCCGGGCGCCATCACCACCTCCTCGGTCGCTCCCGGAACCATCTGGCGGACCTCGTCGAGCAACTGCCGGTTCTTGGGTAGCTCGAAGTCGACGATGTTGCTCACGATGGCGGCGAAGTCCCGCATGGTGTCCTCATCATCGGCCTTCGCCACACCGAGGGCCATCGCCCTTGCCAACTCCCGTAGGAAGACGATGTTCTGGCCGATGTAGAAGGCGAATTTCCGTTCTGGAAGGGTGCCGGCGGCCAGTTCCTCCACGAACGGATGGCTGTGCAGCTCGTGCCAGATGTCCCGGCAGCTGTCCCTGAGGTTTTCGCAAACACTGCTCATCGACTGGCACCTCCTCCGATACGCCGGCCGCCCTCGAAGCCGACCGGGCCGGTCGTCGTGTTGTACTCGTACCCGAGGGCCATGGGCTCCTCCGCCCACGGGCGGTAGAAGTCGAACAGGTACGGCTCGACCTCGAACGCCAGCTCGGCCCAGCGGGCCCAAGGCTCCTCCAGATCGAAGAGCCCCCTGGCTATCGCCTCGTTGTACTCGTCCCGGATCTGCTGCTCGTTCAGAGTGGTGATCTCCCCGTTGTCGAGGACCACCTTCCCGGCGACCAGCACCGTCTCGATGTCCGTGCCGTCGGCCCGGTCCAGGATCACGTCGAGTACCGGGCTGACGTAGAACCGCGCCGGTCGCTCGAACACCCGCTTGCGATCGAGGATGAGCAGGTCGGCATCCTTTCCCACCGCCAGGCTGCCGATGCGGTCCTCGGCGCGGGCGGCCCGCGCCCCGTAGGTGGCCGCGGACCGCAGGAGGGTTTCGGAGTTGAGCCGGCCGTGCTCGGGTTCCGGCCCTCGGGGTAGCCGCTGGAGGTAGGCGCCCAGGCGAACCTCCTGGAGCATGTCGTCCCGCTCGGAGAAGGAGATGGCATCGGTACCGAACGCCAGGCCTCCACCGGCGTCGAGGATATCGCGCACCCGGCAAACCCCGGTGCTCAGCCGGAGGTTCGAGCCGGGGTTGCTGGCCGCCACGGCCCCGCTGTCGGCCAGGATCTCGATGTCGCGGTCCGTTGCCCACACGAAGTGCGACAGCGAGACGTCGGGACCGAGCAGTCCGATGTCGTGTAGGCGTTGCATGCCGGTGACACCGAAGCGCTTGATGTTGTATTGCATCTCGGATCGCGTCTCGAGGCAATGGGTCATGATCCCGGTGTCGTACTCGGTGGCTATGGCCCGGCACCGGCGGTACAGGTCGTTCGAAACGGCCGGGGTCCAGTCCGGAGCGAGCAGGACACGGAGCCGGTCGTCCCGGCGGTCCCATGTACGGGCAGCATCCTGATACGCGGCTAGGACATCGTCGCTGGGTAAGGCGTAACCCATCGGGGAGTTGCGCACCTCTTCGGCCAACTCATCAGGCAGTCGAGCCAGGAAGTCGTCGTTGGCCTCATGCACATATAGGTTCTCATCGCGCAGGGTGATCCCGAGTGCGGTCCGCATTCCCAGATCCTCGTAGGCCTGCAGAGCGTTGTTCATGCCGAAGTTCTTAGGACCGGGCCGGCCGTAGAAGGCGTCGACCGTGGTTGTGATGCCGCCGCGGACCGCCGTCATGAGGGTGACGAGGATCGCCTTGTACATGATCTCCTCGTCCATCGGCTTGAAGACCGGATGTACGTAGATGTTGGCCCTCTCGAAGAGCATCTCCCAGAGGCCCGGACCCAGCGCCGACTCCGAGTGGTAGTGGGCGGCGACGAATCCGGGCATGACGAAGTGGTCCTGCGAGCCGAGGATGCGGTCGAAGGGCCCCTTGGTCTCGAGTTCGGCCCTCGGTCCCGACTCCACGATCTTCTTACCTTCGACGATCAGGGCGCCATCGGTGATGAACGCTTCGTCG
Source organism: Acidimicrobiia bacterium (assembly GCA_011523395.1). Classification (GTDB taxonomy): domain Bacteria; phylum Actinomycetota; class Acidimicrobiia; order Spongiisociales; family Spongiisociaceae; genus Spongiisocius. The sequence goes on along the minus strand of WTGW01000156.1, from coordinate 2,620 downwards.
GCAAGCGTGACCACCGGGTTGCCCACGATGAGATATCGCGACATATGTCCCGTCCTTTCGGCTCGTGCCTCTCCGGACCGGCGTTCGAGAAGGACAGTAGTCTCTCCCGAACCCGCCGAAATGGTCCGTCATGTCGAGCTTACTTGGGGCTCGGGAACGGTGGCCTGGGAGGATGCCGAAAAGGACGAGGATGGGTTGGCCCGCGATATGGGGCCTGCGGTTTCGATGCTGGCATCCGGGCCAACCGGACGGCGTCCGGGTTAGGGTATCGGCGTTGCCCGGAGTCGAGGGGAGGGCGCCAATGCAGATCGATATGCACACGCATGTGCTCGCACTGGCAGTTGATCCGAAGTTCACGGTGGAGTACGGCCGTGAGGGGTCGCTCTGCATATACCGCAGTGCCGGTTCCGTCCCCACCCACCGCATGCCCACCGAGGACGAATGGGAGAAGAGCGGCTTCTCACGCAAGGGTTGGCCGATCATCGGAGGCGCCGAGTCCATGCGGGATCATCCCGGATTCGACAAGATCGTCCTGCTCTCGGTGTCGCCCCAATGGCTCGACGGTCAGTTGATAGGGACCGTCGATCCGACGGGCATTACAGGAGTCGAGGGTCCGCCTCACCCCGAGAAGTGCAACGACTACATAGCCGGCCTCGTGCGGCATGACCCGGAAACCCTGGTCGGCTTCGCCTCGGTGAACCCTGCCTACCAGGGCCCGGAGGCGGCGGTGGAGGAGCTAACCCGTGCAGTACGCGAACTGGGATTGTCCGGAGTGAAGCTCTACCCGATGTACCAGCACTGGTCCCCCGACGATCGCGAGCTGGCCTTCCCCGTCTACCAGTGCGCTCTCGACCTGGGGATCCCGGTGATGTTCCACCAGGCCGGATCCACTCGTATCGACGCCTCCCTCGGCCTTGGGAGGCCTGCGCTTCTCGACGATGTCGGCAGGGAGTTCCGGGACCTGGTGGTGATAATCGCCCACATGGGAATCCCATGGCAGGACGAGGCTCTCTTCCTGCTCACCAAGCACCCGAACTTCTACGGCGAACTCTCCTACCTGATCGCGGCCCTCAGCCCGAGGGAGCTGTTCAGCTTCCTCCACAAGGCAGAGCCCTTCTTCGTTCCCCTGGAGAAGCTGTTCTTCGGTTCGGACTATCCCGGGTTCCTGTACGACCCGGTGGTTCTTCGCGACAAGCTCCTCACCCTCAACGACCATGCCGAGCCGTTGGGGCTCGACCCCATACCCCGGCACAAGCTCGAGGGCATCATGGGAGACCACGCGGCCGCCGTCCTCGGCTGGTGACACGGAAGGTCCAGCCGGACGGCTCCTCCCGGCCTGGCCACTGGTTACTTGCTACCGGGTTTGTGGTGGTCTAGTCGGTAGACGCGGCGGGTGTTCTCTCCGAGTATTTGGTCGATTTCGTGTTGGGGGATGCGGTAGCCCAGTTGTTTGGCCCATTCGGGGAGCATGCGGAATTGGTCTACCCATTGTTTGAGGGTGAGGGAGACTTCTATGCCGGCCATGTCGGATCCGAACAGGATGCGGTCTGCTCCGATGCGGTCTCTCATCCATACGATTTTGCGGGTTAGTTCGTCGGGGGAGATCCAGTGTTGCCATAGGCTCATGTCTAGGTGGACGTTGGTTTTGTAGATGGCGACGGAGATGGCTTCGTGGGCCCAGGTTTCGTAGCGGGCGGAGTGGCCGAGGATGAATCGTAGGTCGGGGAAGTCGGCTGCGGCGGAGTCGACGTAGATGGGGTGTCCGTATTTTGATTTGTGTCGTCCTGCGGAGTGTCCTTGGTGGAGGAGTACGGGTAGGTCTCGTTCTAGGAGGAACCGGTAGAGGGGGTAGACGAGGTCTTCGTCGTCGGGGTAGAAGCCGTTGGTGGGGTATAGCTTGAGGCCTATGGCGCCCCATTGGTCTACTGCTGTGGTGAGGATTTCTAGGGCGTCGGGGCGTCGGGGGTCTACTCCGCAGAAGGTGTAGAGGCGTCCGGGGTGTCTTTTGGTGGCTTCGGCGCAGAGCCGGTTCTTTTCCGCGATGGGGATGACGCCTTCTTCGCCGAGGCCGACGCCGTGGTCCATGGGCATCATCACCGACGCGTCGACGCCGGCTTCGTCCATACGAGCAACCGCCTTATCACCCGTGATGTCCGTGGCCTCCGCGACCCTGGCATGCAGGTAGGAGGGATCCGACTTCGGGGGCTCGTACCAGCGCACCTGCCTCGCCCATGAGGCATCCATGCCCGACCTCAGGTTGACAGGGTTCCAATCATCACCCCGGATATGCATGTGGCAATCCACCACGAGAGCCCCGCTCATGCTGTCCACCCCCCGTCGACGAGAAGGTTCTGCCCGGTCAGGTAGGAACTCATGCCCGATACGAGGAACAGCGCCGCGCCGACCATCTCCTCCGGCCGGGCGATGCGGCCCATGGGCGTCCGCTGGAGGATGGCCGACACGTTGTCCTCAACGGCGAGATAGTCACGGGTCATTTCGGTTTCCACCCAGGCAGGACTGATGCAGTTGAGCCGCACCTTGGGTGCCCAATGGTCGGCCAGTACGGCACTCATGTGGATCATGGCCGCCTTGCTGGCGCTGTAGGCGACCTGGGCGCCGT
>WTGW01000191.1 GCA_011523395.1 Acidimicrobiia bacterium | reverse complement strand
GGGGCAGCGCTTTGTTGCCCGCGTTCCAGGCTCGTGAGATCGACGCGTTCTTCTGGATTCCCCCCGAGACGCAGATAGCGGCCCTGGAACCGGGTGCGGTAACGATCGATTTCCGGGTTCTGTCCGAACTCGAAGCTGTCAACTGGGCGAGCTTCTTCACGACCGACAGCTACATCCTGGAGCACCCCGACACCGTACAAGCGTTCCTGCGCGCGGTTCTCAGCGCGAGGGAATGGGCGCTGGCGAACGAAGACGACGCCCGCGCCATTGCCCGGGCACGGTTCCCCGACCTCGAGCAGGCAGCGTTCGACGCGTCCTTCCAGATCGACTACGACTCGCTCAAACCGTCGATCCTCTTCAGCGAGGACGGCTTCGAGAAAGGAAGGTACATCCTCAACATCGGTAAACCCGAAGAGGAGCACAACACAACCCTGATGACCGCGGTCATCACCAACGAACTGGTAATCCAAGCCGCCACAGATCTAGGCATAGACATCAAGTGACATGCCCCTAACCCCCAGCCGGGACCACGATGGGAGCCGACCACCGTCGGCTCCCATCAACACCCCACGGGGAACCAACCCACCCAACCCAAAGACACGACCCAGGCACGGTGCTGCGAGGTATCCATGATCAACATAACGGGCGTGTCGAAGTCCTTCGAGAAGGACGGCCAGAAAATCGACGCGGTCAAGGACTTCTCACTCACGATCGGCGACGGTGAGTTTGTAGCGCTCATCGGTCCGAGCGGGTGTGGCAAGTCGACCGTTCTCAACATGATCGCGGGATTGCTCGCTCCGGAAGAGGGCGTCGTGGAGTACAACGGCGAACGGGTCACGGCGATCAACACCTCCGTCGGCTACATGACCCAAAAGGACTCGCTCCTCCCGTGGCGCACGACGGAGGGCAACATCTCGGCCCCGCTCGACATCCGGCGCGTTCCGAAGTCGGAGCGGGCCGCTCTGGTATCGCAGGCCATCGAGAAAGTCAGGCTTGGGGGGTTCGAGCGTCATCACCCGGACGAGCTCTCAGGCGGTATGCGCAAACGGGTACTCCTCGCGAGGACGCTGATCTACGAGCCCGACACGCTGCTGATGGATGAGCCATTTGCGGCCCTGGACGCACTGCTCAAACTGGTGATGCAGGAAGAACTGCTCCGAATCTGGAGTGAGGCGCGAGCCACCGTTGTGTATGTGACCCATGATCTGACCGAGGCGATCAGCATCGCCGACCGTATCGTGGTGTTCAGCAAACGGCCCGGTCGGATAGTGCTCGACCTGCCGGTCGACCTCGAGCGTCCCCGCGACTTCGACACCATCCGAAGCTCACCCGAGTTCCTGAACCTGTACAACAGGATTTGGGCGACGCTACGCCATGAAGTCGTCAGCCAGGAAGAAGCCGACGGTGAAGGCCGCTGACACGCTTCTGGCTGGAGCCGCCGATGCTGTCGAGTAGGTCGAGGACCGCCTTCGCGCGTTTCCTGATCATCGTCGGCATCGTCGTCGCGTGGGACCTCGCCGGCCGTTGGTTCATCGATCCGTTCCACATCAGCCGGCCTCTCGACGTGGCCGAGAGACTGTGGGAATGGGTGTCGACCGGCGACATCGTCGAGCATGTCCTCACCACGATGTCCGAGCTTGTATACGGCCTGGTCATCGGGGTCGTTCTCGGAGTGCTCGTCGCTCTGATACTGGGCTCCAGCCCGACCCTCGCTGCGGTGTTCAGTCCGTTCGTGACGGTGGCTTACAGTTTTCCCCAGTTGGCTCTGACCCCTCTCTACATCTTGTGGTTCGGGGTGTTTCTCATGCCCAAGGTCGTGTTGATTGCCGTGGTTGTCTTCTTCCTCATGTTCTTCAATACGTTCGAAGGTGTGAAGAACGTCGAGGGCGACCTCGTCGGAGCCATGCGCGTCATGGGAGCGAAGCGCCTCGACGTGTTCCGTATCGTGGTCCTACCGGCCAGCGCCGTCTTCCTGATCACGGGGCTGCGCCACGCGGTGCCGTTCGCGCTGCGCGCGGCCGTGTTTGCCGAGTTCCTCGCCTCGGTGCGAGGGTTGGGCTTCCTCGCACTCACATCTGCGCGCGCCTACAGCAGCGCAGGCCTCTTTGCCGCACTCACGGTGCTGCTCGTCGTCGGCGTGGGGCTCAACGCACTCGTGAACTGGTTGGAGCGTGCCGTGCTGCCATGGCGTTCCGCCGGCGTCGATGTAGCCGCGGCGATGCAGCGATGATCGAGCGGGCCCCCATGTGGCGGATCCGTCTCTACCAGCTGATGGTGCTGGGCGGGTTCCTCGGCGGCTGGGAGTGGGTGTCAGATCGGTACATTCGAACCCTCTGGATCAGCAAGCCTTCGTTGATCGCGGAGCGGACGCTCGAGTGGTTCTCCAGCGGGTTCATCTACTCGCATATCCTCGCAACCCTTCAGATCGCCGGGCTCGGCCTTCTCATCGGAACGGCCATCGGCGTCCTGTTCGGCATCGTGCTCGGCCTCCAGCGGTCGCTGTCACGTTTGCTCGATCCCATCCTGGGCGGAGCGTATACGATGCCCCGGATCGCCTTCCTCCCTGTGTTGCTCTTCTGGTTCGGATTCGGGTTCAGGCCGCTGGTGGCACTCGTCGTCTTGATGACCTTCTTCGTGCTCTTCTACAACACGAGGGCAGGTGTCGAGAGCGTGGACGGCGACCTGGTTGCGAGTATGCGCGTCATGGGGGCGACGCGCCTCCAGGTGATCCGGATGGTGATACTGCCGTCAATCGTTCCCTTCGTCCTGGCGGCGATGATGATTGCGGCGCCGTATGCGCTGATCGGCGCGATCGTTGGCGAGATCTTCATCGGTAGCAAGGGACTCGGGTTCCTGATCGTCTCGTCGACAGGGGGCCTCGACCTCACCGGCACGTTCACGGCGTGCCTCGTGGTCACCGTCATCTCGCTGATCGCGACCCTCGTCATCGCTCGACACGGTCCCCGGTTGCTCGGACGGAGCCCGGAAACCATCGGTGGTGGTGCCGCCGCAGCCTTTTGAGCAGCCGGCCCGAACGTATCGGCTCGGTACGAGTCCTTGTCCCGGCGCTCGCGGTAACGATGGTCATGACCTTCCCCCCCTTTCTCGCCGGCGCGCTCGCGTTTGCGATCCTCCCCGAGCTCGGATTCGACACCGGCTCTCTCGGGGTCGCTTTGGGCGGATTCTTCGGCATGTCAGCCATCAGCTCGATCACCATCGGCGGGCTTGCCGACCGGATCGGCTGGCCGGCCGCGATGCGGGTGTCATCGGCAATGAGCGCGGTAACGATGTTCGGAATAGCGGCGCTCGCCCACTCCTGGCTCTCCTTCGCAGCGCTCATCTCGCTCGGAGGCCTCACCATGGCGATCGGCCAGCCTGCGGTGAACCTGGCCCTCGCCAGAGAGGTGCCGGCGAGCCGTCAGGGGTTCGTCTTCGGCATCAAACATTCGGCGATACCGGCTGCGGCCATGCTGAGCGGCCTTGCAGTGCCGCTGTTCGCTGTCAACGGCGATTGGCGCGGGGTGTTCGTCGGTGCGGGCGTGATCGCAGGCGTCGTAGCCCTGGCGGTGCCCAGATCGCAGCGCGCCTCCGCCGACGTGGCCTCGAGACGCTCGTCCCGAAAGGTCGGACTGGAGATGCGCCCGCTCGTGTTCATGGCGGTGGGTGCATTCCTGGCAGCATCGGTGGCGTCGGCCCTCAGCGCGTTCCTGGTGATCTCCGTCGTCGACTCGGGCGTCAGCCCCGGAGCAGGTGGTCTGATCCTCGCCGCGGCCAGCGTCACGGGACTGGTAGTCCGCCTTGTGGCCGGTTGGTGGGCCGACGCTCGCCAGGCCGGCGGGCTCGGAGGGGTCGCATTGCTCCTCGTGGTCGGTTCCGCAGGTCTTGCTGCGCTCACCGGCACCGGGGCATGGCTGCTCACGCTTGCGGCGATGCTCGCCTTCGGAGCGGGATGGGGCTGGAACGGGCTGTTCAACTTCAGCGTTGTGAAGCACTTCCCGCGGGCACCGGCCCGAGCCACGAGCGTTGCGCTCACGGGCACCTACATCGGTGCTTCGCTCGGCCCGATCGTGATGGGTCAGATCATCGAGATCTACTCCTTTCAGGCCGCCTGGCTGGCCGCCGCTGCGATGTCAAGCATCTCCGCGGTCGCCATGCTGGCTGCCCGATGGCAGTTGACCTACATGCGCGAGGAGGGTGCTGCAGAAACTGAAGCCGGTCCGGATCGGTCCCGCGCCGGAGGCTGACCGCCATCCTGCCAACCGCAACGCTTGGCGTGACCTTCACCTGCCCGGTGTCAGGGTGGCAGGAATCAATTCATGAGGTTGACGTGCCTAATGTACGTCGGCGTGACAGGAAACATGAAGAATCAGGGCTAGTACCCGGTGCTTGGGGGGCAGGTGTCGAAGATTCGCTCCATGCGAGAGGCTGCGTCGCTCGTTCCTGATGGTGCGACGATCGGAATCGGTGGGCTTTCGATGAACAGCGCTCCTATGGGCTTCGTGCGCGAACTCGTCCGGAGCGATGTCCGAGACTTGACCGTGGTGTCAATCGTCGGGTCGATGGCGGTCGACTGGCTCGTGGCTTCGGGCAAGGTGAACAGAGTGATCACCGGACTGGTCAGCTTCGAGGGCTTAGGTCTGGCTCCGAACTTTCGCAGAGCGGCCGAAGCAGGTGACATCGAGGTCGAGGAGTACTCGGAGCACCTTCTGATCTGCCGGCTCCAGGCGGCCGCGCACCGCCTCCCCTTCGTTCCGACCAAGGCCGGGATCGGTACCGATGTGCTTGCCCTGCACCCTGACACCACCCGCCTGGAGACCGATCGCGTAACAGGAGAGGCCTACGTGGCATGTACGCCGTTGCCGATTGACGTCGCAGTCGTCCATGCCCATGCCGCAGACGCCGACGGCAACACTCGTGTCGACCCGAAGCTCATCTGGATGGACTCCGACCTCGTGAGGGCAGCCGAGGCGACTGTCGTAACCGTGGAGGAGGTCGCACCGCGCAACTCGTTCACGGATGCCCCGGAGCGCACTACCTACCCGCGCTTTATGGTCGATGCCGTGGTTCACGCACCTTGGGGCGCCTACCCGACGTCGAACTACCCGTCCTACGCCCACCATGAAGACTTCATTCAGGAATACCTGAGTGCTTCGCGCGACCGCGACCGTTTCGCACGGTTCTGGGACGAGCGGATCACCGCTCCCGACGACCAGGCAGGCTTTCTCGAGGCCAACGGTGGCGCGGCGACGATCCTCGCTATCACGAGGAGGACCACGTGAGTCGCGAGGTACCTGGAGGCGACTGCACGGTCGACGAGCTGATGGTCGTCACACTTGCTCGCGAGTTCACGAACGACACGCGCGCCTTCAACGGCGCCGCGAGCTTCATCCCGGTCTGCGCATACCTGCTGGCGCGCCAAACGCACGCACCCGGCCTCGTGTGGGCCGCAAGCTCGATCGCGATCGACGCCGATCCGCCCGCTATCCCGGAGTCCACCCTGTCGGACGCGCTCTGGGACGGCGCCACGATGCTGTCCAGCTCCCCATTTGACTTCTGGGCCTACGCCCAAGGAGCCCGGTACAACACGTTCGCGTTTCGCGGGGCGCAGATCGACAGGTTCGGCAACGTCAACAACACGGTCATCGGCTCCTACACCAACCCCAAGGTCCGTCTCCCCGGGGGAGGTGGAATGGCGGACCTCGGCGGCATGATCCCCAACGTGTACCTCTGGACCACGACGCACAATCCCCGCACGCT
>WTGW01000135.1:3452-5813 GCA_011523395.1 Acidimicrobiia bacterium | reverse complement strand
GTCAGGCCGTGGCCGGGCTCCACCTGGGTGGCCCCGATGTCCGCCAGCAGATCGAGGACCGCAGTGGACGTCGTGCCGGGAGCGTTGACCTCGATGCGGGTGCCGTCTCCGAGCGCGCCGGCGGCTACCTCCACTCCCCGGGCGAGGGTCTCGACGTTGGGCGTGGCGGCCACCTTCCTGGTCTTCTTGTCGTAGAGGAGGGCGGGGAAAGTGGTGAGACCGGCGAACCGCAGCCCGTCGGTGCGGTTTACGAACGCGATGGCAGCCGGTAGCTCGTCGATGTGGAACCCCCCTTCGTGCCCGGGGTAGAAGACGTCGCCGTCGTTCCATATCCGGAGAAGCACGTCCTGGGTACGTCCGAGCCTTGCCACTGCCCGGGAGGCCTCCGACGCCTTGGCGCGGGAGAAGATGGTCCAGTACTCGGGGGCCATGCCGGCCGCCTCACCGGTCTCCCCCCGCGCGATCTGGACGAGATGCCCCAGATTGCCCAGCCTGTGCCCGCCGGCCACGATGGGCCGGGCACAGGCCATGTCGACCGCCACGTAACCGTCGGCGCCGCCCCGGGTTATCGCGTCCAACGCACCCCCGGCCCGGCCCAGCTGCTTGCTCATCGCGTACACGGTGAGACCCCGGCGATGGGCCTCGGTCGAGAAGTGGCGGGTGTTGGCCTCGATCGTGTCGAGATCCAGGACGTAGCTGTTGGCGGGAATGCTGCCCTCCTGGTGGAGCCGGATGGCCGCCTCTACGAACGGCCGGTTACGCGTAAGAAGTGTCCTCAGGAACATCGTCACTCAACTTTCTTGCGGTGCTCGCATGCTGAGCGCCACGGCGAGGATGATGATCACGCCGCGGGCGATCAGCTGGTCCGCCACCTCCAGCCCCATCAGGATCAGCCCGTTGTTGAGCATCGCCATGATGACCGCCCCGGTCACCGCCCCCGCGATCGAGGCGCGCCCGCCGAACAGGCTGGTGCCCCCTATGACGACCGCCGCGATCACGGTCAGCAGGTCGTTCTCGCCCAGGTCGTGGCGGCCGATGGCCAGCCGTCCTGCCAGCAGCACCCCGGCGAAGGCGGCGGCGGTGGCGCTCGCCACCAGCGCGCTGACCCTGATGCGGTCCGTGTTGAGCCCGGATGCGTTAGCCGACTCCCGGTTCGCACCTGTGGCCAGGACGTGGCGGCCCCAGCGCAGGTGGTGTAGCGCGAAGTGGCCCAGCGCGAACACGATGATCGTCCAGACGACCAGGGACGAGACCGGCCCCAGCGAACCGGCTCCGAACAGAGCCGAGAAGGTGTCGTCCCGGATCGGCATCGACTGGAGGTTGTTCACGTTGCGGGCGATCCCGCTGATGATGCCCAGTGTCCCCAGGGTGACCAGGAAGGAGGGGATCCGGACCTTGACGGTGATCAGACCGTTGAACAGGCCGACCACGACCCCCGTGGCCACCGCCGCGGCGGCACCCGCCAGGAACCCGTGATCGCCCACCACCACCGCCGCCACCAGCGAGGAGAGCGCCACCGTAGACCCGACAGACAGGTCGATCTCCGCGGAGGCCAGAGCGAAGGCCATCCCCACCGCCATCACCGCGATGGGCGCCGCTTGCCTCCCGATGTTCAGCAGGTTGGAAGTGCTGAGAAACCCGTCGTCCCACAGGAACAGGGCGAAGACGGCGAGGATCGAGACGAAGGCCAGGTACACGACGTACTGTCGAAACCCGCCATCGTCGCCTTGGCGTGCCCGCAACCGCATCGACCCGGCTACGGCTCGAAGCGGCTTACGGACCGCCTTCACTTCCGGCAGTTCCTTCGGACACTCGGACGTCTACAGCCTATCCGCCGAGGGCTTGCATGACTTCGGTTGGTGGGTCGGTCGCCAAAGACTGGCGGTAGGCGTCGACGATGTTGTCAGCTGTGACCTTGATGGCGGGGACGACCACGAAAGGAGGCGCCGGCTTGCCGACCAGGCCGTAGGCGCCCTCGAGAGCCATCGTCCGGCCCAGCGCATAAGCCTCGTCAGCGGCGATCCCCACGATGTTGCCACCCTCCACCAGATCCAACGACACGTTCGTGTCCAAGTCGAGGGTCACCACAGCCACATCGGAAGCGCCAGCCGCCCGCAAAGCCGCCAGAACCCCATCCGCCGGCCCGGCCGACCACGGCGCGTAGATGCCGTTGAGGTCAGGATTGCGGGTCAACAACGACGCCGCGATCTCCTCAGCAGCCGCCGGATCCGCCAAACCCTGGGAATCTACGATCTCGATGCCCGGATAAGCAGCCTCGATCCACGCCTTGAACGCCTGATCCCGCTGGTTCGTCACGTAATAGGCAGCATCATGGAAGATGAACCCCACCTTGCCCTGACC
>WTGW01000135.1:0-3352 GCA_011523395.1 Acidimicrobiia bacterium | reverse complement strand
GCAGGCGCCGCGGTGGTGCCAGGGGCCTGGGTGGTGGTCGCTGCCCTGGTGGTCGTCGTTTCCTCGGCTACGTCATCACCGCCGCAGGCCGCAGCCAGCAGGCCGAGCACCGCCATCGTGGCAATGAACATCCGCCGCCTCGATGTCCTTGTTCTTGTCTTCATTGTTCCTCCTCCGGCCGCCCTCTCCCTGGCGCCTCCACCCCGCACCACGACGCCACGAAGTGCGCAAGGGTGCGGGTAGCGGAGATCAACTCCTGGATCGGGAGCCGTTCGAATGGGGTGTGACAGGTAGCTATGTCTCCGGGAGCGAAGTACACGCCGGGGATCCCGGCCGCCCGGAGCAGTGGCTTCTCGGACCAGTAGGGGGCGCCCTCGATCCGGGCGCGTCCTCCGGTCGTGTGTTCGATCGAGTCCATCAACGAGCGGACGCCCGGATGATCCGCCGGGACCTCGTCGGGTGTTCCGCCCACCGGGTGGTCGCGGGAGGCGGAGAACACCACCTCGGCCGACACGCCGTGGTGGTCCGCCACCCTCGCGGCTATGTCCCGCAACGCGTCGGCCTGGCTGTCGAGGTCGTCACCGGGAAGTAGTTTCTGGATGAGCGACAGCCGGAAATCGCCCGGAACGGCGATGTTGCCTCCGGACTCGACGTGGGTGACCAGCAGGAAGCGCTCACCGAGCAGGTCGTGGGCCTCCCCGACCTTCAGGGTCTCGTTCCGGTCCCACAGCTCGCCGAGCAGCGCATGGCCGGCCCGCAGCGCGTCCACGCCCAACTCGGGGGTCCCGAAGTAGGCCGATTGGCCGTCGAGCGTGATGTCGGCGATCAGGAAACCCATCTGGGCGGTGTAGATCGCCCCGGTGGTCGGCTCGGTGTAAATGGCGAAGTCAGGTGCCTCACCGGGACCGTTGAAGAGATGCGATACAGCTGCCCGCATTCCCACGGAGAGCCCGGTGCCGGGCTGACCGGACTCCTCATCGCACACAAGCAAGCCGGTGAGGCGGCCGGCGAGGCGGTATCCGGCCCGATCGACCGCACGGACCGCCTCGATGATCGAGCAGACTCCTGCCTTCTGGTCGGTGACCCCCCGGGCCCATATCTCGCCGTCGACAATGCGCCCAATGAACGGGTCGGAACGGTCGGTCCCGCCCCACTCCCGCACCCAGTCGTCCGCGTGCACCGTGTCGAGATGCCCGGCCAGTACCAGGGAACGTCCTCGTGCCCGGCCGGTCTCCGCGTAGACGTTGGGCCGTCCCGGTTCCGCGTCTACAAGACGCACCCGGTCCCAGGACCCCTCCTCCATCCGGCTCCCGACCCATTCGGCGAAGGCCTTCTCGTGCGGAGTGACGCTGGGGATCCTTACGGCCTCCAGAACCAGTCCGACCAGTTCCTCCTCGTTGACCGCGGCTGCGATCTCGTCGGCCGGTGACCTCAGGTTCGCCTTCATCGGCCCAACCGGCCCCGTACGAAAGTGGTCCTCACCGAGGCCCGAGCGGTTGAGATCGCTCCCATGAAGGCAGCCCGGCTCCCCAGTGCCGAAGCGACCAGTTCGGGCGTCTCGTCCAGGTAACCGCCCAGTCTGGAGCGCACGGCATCGACGAATATGGGATTGGATCCCACCCCGCCCCCGAAGACGATCCGGGCCGGATCTCCGAACCAGCAGAGCCAGGCCACCGCCGATGCCATCGCCTCGGCGGCGATGCCGAGGGCCTCGGACGCGGCTTCGTCATCCGAGGACGCCGCGAGGAGGATCTCCGAGACCTCGGCATCGCGCTCGAGGCGGGAGGTAAGGCCGGTGTCTATTGCATGGCGGAACCGCCTACGGATAGCCGGAGCGGAGGCCAGATCCTCCAGCGTCAGGCGTCCCGCCCGGTTGTCGGCCACGCCCGAGATGTCGATCGACCCGAGTTCTCCGGCGGCGCCGTGTCCTCCCCGGTACAGCCTCCCGTCCATCACCAGACCGGCGCCTATTCCGGTGCCGACCGAGATGGCGACGAAGTCGAGCCCACCACGGTCGTCCATCGCCTCAGCCTCGGCCACCGCCGCCAGGTTCACGTCGTTCTCGATGGTGACCGGCACCCCGAGCCGCTCGGAGAGTTCCTCCCGGATCGGGAGATCGGAGAATCCTGCGAGGTTGGGGGACATCTCCACCCGGTCCGGCCGCGGCCGGTATACGCCGGGCACGCCTACACACCCGGACTCCAGGAGATGGCCCTTGCCGAGGCTCGCGAGCAGCCGGGTCGTGGACCCCACGACCGCGTCCACCGCCGCCCGGGCATTGGAGGCCGTCTCGATACGATCCTCCGCCAGTACCCGCCCGAGGAGGTCTGCGACACCCACGATCACCTTGGTGGCCCCCATGTCCACTCCCACCACCACCGCGGCGTCCGGAACCAGCGCGTAGGGCGCGGCCGGGCGCCCGATCCGGCCTTGGGACGTTTCGGGAGGGATGAGGCTCACCACGCCGGCGTCCTCGAGGTCGGACACCAGGGCGGAGACGGTCGGCTTCGACAAGCCGGTCCGGCGGGCAAGGGTGGCGCGAGAGATCGGGAACGGTGCAGCCTCCATGAACTCGTCGAAGACCGCCTGACCGTTGCGGAGGCGAAGTGCCCAGGAGCCGGATCCGTCGATCACGTCTCGCTCTCCTCGAGGTGTCGGAAGTGGCCGCCACGCCGCGCCGGTGACCGCCTGTCCCGGAAACCCGATACACACCGGTAGCCGCAAGTGCCGGACGTCATCCCATCCTCGTGATCCGTTGACGGCAATCCATGCGGCCTGGCGACCGGGTGGATCTCGCCGACTCGATCCGTATTGTCCCCCTGTTCGAGTTAGTTTGTCAAGTTACTTTACTAATTATTTTTTCGCCGGAGAAGGGTGCATCGGTTACGGCTGAAGGACCCCCGAAGCCCGTCGAGCGGTGCGGAGACGCGGCGAGGGGTGCCGAGTGTTCGGAGGTGCGCTGGAGCGGCCGGGGTGCTGGAAACGCGGGCTGCCGCCCTTGCCTCTACCTGAGAGGCGAGTCCGTTCCGGTTTCCGGAGATGCATCCCGGAGAGCTGAGGCGGCCAGGGTCAGCGCCGCCAGGCATGGCTCGATGACCGGCATCCCGAGGTCGCTCTGGAGCCGGGTGCGGAGGTGGGTCATGCCGGTGCATCCCAGCACCACAGCCTCCGCGCCGGCCTCTGCCAGCTTCCGACCGGTTACGAGCACGTCCTGGTAGGCATCCTCGCTCTCGAGATCCAGCACTCCCCTGCCTGTGGCGATGTCGGCCACGATCCGCGCCGACACGCCGATGCGGTCCCAGTAGCGGTAGTGGCGCGGTATGGCGATGTCGAGGGCGGAGATGATTCCGAC
>WTGW01000198.1 GCA_011523395.1 Acidimicrobiia bacterium | reverse complement strand
GGGCGGTGACCCGCAGGCCGGCGACATCCGAGGCCGCGATGTGGACGGTGCGGACCGAGTTGGGGGGAATCTCGATCACGTTGGCACGCGTCCTTCCGTCGGGCGTGAGCGTCCGGTAGGTGGCGGTCAACTCGGTGACCCCGGCGTTGAGCAGCCTGAGCCGGCTCCCGGACGCGACCACCCCCGGGCCCGGCACCAGCCATCCGGTTGCCGTGGTCTGAGCGCCCACGGTCGCGGCGATGCCGGTCTCCGAGCGAGCCACGATGGCCGCGCCGAAGGGTCCGTCGCCGGTCACCCGCACCCCGAACCCGGACGAGCTCAACCCCTCCAGTGACACCCGCACCTGCCCGGGCCCCTCGACACGGCCCACCTGGGTGGGCAACTGCGCGCCGGACTCGTCGAACGCCTCGACCAGGAAGTTGACCGGAATCGAGGCTTCATTGGTCAGGACCAGGTCACTCTGCAGCCCGACCGCGCCCGCTACCGGGAACTCCCATCCGTCACCCGCGCCGGCGCCCGGCCAGACGGCCACATCCGCGCCGGTATCCAGCAACATGACCGGAATGACCGAACCCGCCACCGGTCGGACGATTATCGACAGGGACTCCCGGCGGGGCAGGATTTCCTCGAGCGCCACGACCCGCGTGCGCCGGGCCGGAACCGTCAATCCCTCCAGAGCCTCTCCGGCCTCGATGCCCAACTCGCTGAATGCCCAGAGGTCGACCCGGGCGTCGGCGGTGAACGGGTTGAAGAGCCGGAGGACCAGGCTCTCGCCCTCGAGCGTGGAACCTCCCGGTAGATGCCAGGAGTCCGGAATCCCCCCTGAGCACAGGTCGCCCGCCAGCAGGCCCTCACCCGCCGTCACCATGCCGACCGAGCCCACGCTCGTCGAGAACTCCACCATCGCGGAGCTGGCGCCGACCGGACGGGGGTTCTCCACCCGGGCCGCCGTGTCTGTGTCGATCCGGCCCGACACCCTGTCCTCCACCGCGCCGCCCTCGAGGAAGGAGAGATCGAAGCCGGTCGGGCCCTCGCCCATCACGCTGTACGACGAGTTCCTGAGACTGTCGGAGCGGGACCAGGGACAGTGGGCGAAGTGGGATGCCCCCACGGTCGGCGCCTCCGCGCGGCTGATGGCCTCCACGGCCGGGATCGGCGGCCCCGGGGCGGTTTGCATGGTCGCGAACAAGACGGCCGCGGCGGCCACGACCAGACCGAGTATGCGGGTCATGCCGGTCCGTCCCCGGCCTCACGCCTGGCCCGGACCAGTGACAGGCCCGCCAGCAGGATCACCACGACGCCTGCCGCCCGGGCCTGGAACCGGTACGAACCCACCCCTCCGAACGTGGCGACTCCCGCCTCCGCCGGCACGATATTGGCCCAGCCGTCCTGTTGCCAGGCGCCCGGGCCCCATCGGTGGTCGGCGTTCTCCGCGATCCGGACCGAGCCTCCGGCCTGCCGGCCCTCGTAGTCGGGCGCCACCCACGACCACGCCACCCCGCCATCGGTCATTGCCCGGTAGGCGGGGACGTCGTTCTCCCATACGCCTCCGGCCTCCCCCACGAAGAGGCCGGCAAGCGGTCTCATATCCAACTGCGCGCTCATAGCGTCCGCAATCGGGCTCGAACCGGTAGCCGCCACCCAGCGGATACCGAATCGCGCCAGCAACTCTCCCGGGCGAAGCTCCTGCCCGGCAATCAACCCGACCAGCGTCTCCTCGAGGGCCGCATCTCCCAGGCGCGCCTCCGGCAGCCAGGCCTGCGGGTAGTCGAGGACACCGCCGATGAGGCGGTAGGGCGTGCCATCGGGCAGCACCCGATGCTGCCCCGGAAGGGTTTCCGGCGGCCCGGTGAGCAGCACCCGGTCGGGGCCATGGGCCTCGGCCCGGCTGGACGCGAACGCGAAGGCGCCGAACCGGTCGTCCGGCAGCCCCATGCGACCGGCCGGCGCCGCGATCAGGGAGGTCACACCGACCACGATGGCGGCCACCATCGCCGCATACGCGGCCCCCGTCCGGGGCAGCGAGACGTCGATACCGAGCGAGGCGGGCGCGTCCAGAGCGCCGGCCACGACCAGTGCGGCTCCCGCAGCGGTGGCGATCAGGCCGGCGGCCGTGGTTTCCTGGCCCGCGCCCGCAGAACCGGCCCGCGCCACGAGAAAACCGACCGATCCGATCACCGCACCCGTAACGGCGACCGAGAGCGGCCGGCCGTGGGCAACCACCATGGCCGCCGTGCCCGCCACCAGCAGCGGAACGGCCGCCCACCATGACGGATCGGGGTGGAACGGCGCGCCGCTCCCCAGCACCCCGGCCACGCCGCGTCCGCTCAACCACGGCATCAACACGGGCAGGGCGAGCACCGATCCGGCCGCGCCTATGACCAGGGGGCGGCCGCGCCGCGTCACCGACGCCCAGACCAGTCCGAACAATATGGGTATCACGATCGAGAGCGGGACGAAGACAGCCGAGGCAGCCGTGGCGAGACCCACCCTGGCGAGGCGCCCTGTCCAGCCCGAAACGGTCTCCGGATCACGCCCCACCACTCCCGCCAATGACCAGGGGAGCCCGCCGAGCGCCAGGAGGCCGGGCCAGTAGCCTTCCGCGGCCAGCCACAGCACCGGGAACCCGGCTACGAAGACCGCCCCGGCCACCAGGCAGGCTCCGCGACTGAGGCCGAGCCTCCGGATCAGGGTTACCGTGCCGGCCACACCCGCGGCGACCGCGCCCACCGTGAGAATGCCGGCGGCCCCGCCCCGACCACCCAGAAGCAGCTGGATGGCGGCGGTAGCACCGACCGAGGGATGCATGGGCTCGGGACTGCCCAGCCCGCCCGGATGCCATCCTCCGGCATAGGCGCGCAGGGTGTCCCAGGCCGACTCGGCCAGCGGCAGCAGGTATCCGGTCGCCGGCAGCCCTTCGGCGATGATGGAGCGGGTGAGCACCAGGACCAGCGCCACCCCCAGCACGGTCGTTATCACATCCGGTCTCTGCCAGAAGGCGGGCGGGGCGCGATCGTCCGGCTCCTCCTGCTCGGCGCCGGCGCCGAGCAGGGCACCCAGCTCGGCCGCGATCTCGCGTAGCTCCAGCGAGCCGCGGACCTGGAACCGGAACAGCTCGGCATCGGACTCCATGGAAGTCGTCGGGGCGCGGCGCCGAGCCTGCAGGGTCGAGGGTAGGTAGAGGAGGTTCCAGGCCCAGGTGCGGGCCCAGTCCACCGGTCCGGTGAGAGAGCCCTTCCCGAGCCGGTAGAGCCAGGTCGCCAGACCCACCAGGAACAGGGCGGGTAGAACCCACGCAAGGGTCACCAGGGAGTAGGTCTTGAGCATGATCCGGAGCCTTCCGGCCTGCTCCCGCCAAGTAGTGGGCCGCTGAGCGCCGCCGGCCCGGCTGAAGACCTCGGAACCCGGGGTCACTACCACCCGGCCGCCCACCACCCGTGCCCTCTGGCAGATGTCCAGGCCGAAGGAGAGATAGGGCAGGGAGTGATCCAACCCGCCCAGACCCTCGGCCAGGTCCCTTCTGACGAGCAACGAAGCCGGCTCCAGGAACGCCACGTCCCGGATGACGTCGAACTGCTCCTGGTCGATCTCCCCGGTCTCGAGGCCCGTGTACGGAAACCCGAACACATCGGTAGGCCCGCCCACGGACAGCAGCCGGTCGGGATGGTCCGTATCGAGGACCTTCGACCCCACCACGGACGCCTCCAGGCTCTCGGCGGCGTCGATCAGCGCGGCCAGCGCGTCGGGGCGGGCAGTGGTACGGGAGTCCAGCATCCACAGGTAGTCGACCGCACCGTCGACTGCGTCCAGGGCCTCCGACAGTCGTCGGGCTGTCTTCGGCCCGTTCGCATCCGGTGTGACACCCGGCCGCCGCTCGGCGATGACCACCACGTCCTCGACCTCGTAGACTTGGGACTCGATGCTTGCCAGCACGTCGGCGACCTCGTCTCCCCGGCGGGCCACCACCAGCGCCAGGACGCGCGGCTTCGGTGACGGAGGAGAGGGTTGGGTCATGGAAACCCCATTGTGTTACGGAACGAGCCACAAGACAATAACCGTCACCCCGGCGCCCGGCCCGTGACCCGCCGGGTCGTGCTCCTGTCCGGCGGGGTCGGGGGCGCCAGGCTGGCTCGGGGCTTCGAGCACCTGGAGGGTGTCGAGTCCACGGTGGTGGTGAACGTGGGCGACGACGACACCTTCTACGGGTGGTCGGTGTCCCCCGACCTGGACACGGTGCTCTACACGCTGGCGGGAGAGGAAGGGTCCGCCGGTTGGGGTCGAGCCGGTGACACCATGGTGCTGATGGACCATCTGGCACGCTTCGGGGTCGACACCCGTTTCCGGATCGGGGACGCCGACGCCGCCCTCAACCTCTACCGGACCCTGCGGCTACGGGACGGGGATCCCCTCCACGCCATCACCGCCGATCTGGCGGGAATGATGGGGGTGGAGTCGACGATCATTCCCGCCACCGACGACCGTCTCCGGACCGAGGTGTTGACCGGCCCCGGCCGTTGGACGGCGTTCCAGGAGTACTTCGTGCTGCGTGGCCACCGCGACGATGTCACCGAGGTGAGGTTCGTCGGTGAGGCTACGGCGCGGCCCGCCCCCGGGGTCGTGGAGGCGATCGCGGACGCCGACGCGGTGGTCATCGCACCTTCCAACCCGCCCCTCTCCGTCTGGCCCATCCTGGCGGTCCGCGAGATCGCGGCCGCGGTCCGGGGAGCCCGCCGGGTGATGGCGGTCAGCCCGCTGTTCGGAGGCCGGGCGTTAAAGGGACCGGCCGACCGGGTATTGACCTCGCTGGGACTTCCGCCGGGCAACGCCGGGGTGGTGGCGGCCTATCCGGGCCTGATACAGGACTTCTTCATCGACAGCCTCGACCGGGCCGACGTGCCCGCCCTGACCCGCTCGGGGTTGTCGGTCCACGCCGGACCCACCCGCATCGCGGAGGTGGAACAGGCGGTCGGGTTGGCCCGGCGCATGATCGGTTTGCTGGGACTCGATACATGACCATCTCGATCATCCCCATCAATGGCGTTCCCGAGGCCGAGCCCGGTGATGACGTGGCCGAACTGCTGATCGGAGGGCTGGCGGAGTCCCGGCTGGAGCCGGCGGACGGGGACGTGCTGGTCGTAACCCACAAGCTGGTGTCGAAGGCCGAGGGTCGCATCGAGGACATCGGCGACGACCCGGAGGCCCGTCTCCGGCTGATCGAGCGGGAAGCTGCGGCCGTGCTCCGCCGCCGTGACGAGTTGGTGATCACGGAGACGCATCACGGGTTCGTGTGCGCCAACGCCGGAGTCGACAAGTCCAACGTCCGCGCCGGCTCCGCGGTGCTCCTCCCCATCGCTCCCGACCGGTCAGCCCGGCGGATCCGTACCCGTCTCGGCCAGGTCTTCGGGGTGACGATCGGGGTGATCATCACCGACACGTTCGGAAGGGCGTGGCGCCACGGCCTGACCGATGTGGCGATCGGCGTGGCCGGCATCCCGGCCGTGGTCGACTACCGGGGGACATTGGACACCCACGGGAACACCCTCGAAGTGACGGAGGTGGCGCTGGCGGACGAGCTGGCCGCGGCGGCCGACCTGGTGATGGGCAAGGCGAAGGGCATTCCCGCCGCCCTGATTCGTGGGGCGGAGTACCCGCCTGGTGAGGGCTCGAGCGCAGACCTGGTACGGAGCCCCGGCCAGGACATGTTCCGCTAGCACACACCAGTGGGCAGTGGGCAGTGGGCAGTGGACAGTGGACAGTGGACAGTGGTCAGTGGTCAGTGGTCAGTGGTCAGTGGTCAGTGGTCAGTGGTCAGTG
>WTGW01000133.1 GCA_011523395.1 Acidimicrobiia bacterium | reverse complement strand
CCGCCGAGGGCTACGAGCACGCCGACCAGGTGATCGACGCCAACGGGGCCACCGTAGGTCCTGGGCTAATCGACTCCCATTGCCACGTGGTCATCGGTGACTTCACCCCTCGCCAGAACGTGGTCGGCTTCCTCAGTTCTTACGTGCACGGTGGGATAACCCAGGTGATCTCACCCGGAGAGATCCACGCGCCGGGACGACCGCACGATGCCGACGGAGTGGTCGCCCTGGCCGTGTTCGCCCAGCGGTCGTGGAGCAATTACCGGCCCAACGGGATGAAGGTCAACGGCGGAGCGGTGGTGCTCGAGCCGACCCTCCGGCCCGAGCACTTCCGTTATCTGGCTGACCAGGGCGTGTGGCTGGCCAAGTTCGGGTTCGGCCGGTACGAGGACCCGGCCGACGGACTGCCGCAGGTGCGGGCGGCGCAGGAGGTGGGGATCAAGGTGATGTGCCATTCGGGTGGGGCGTCCATCCCCGGCTCCAAGCCCATCACCACCGATCATCTGATGCTGCTCCGTCCTGACGTGTGCGGCCACATCAACGGTGGCCCCTCGTCGCTTGACGAGGACGGAGTCGTCCGGATCGTGTCCACGACCGATCTGGTGCTCCAGATCGTCCAGGCCGGCAACCTGCGGAGCGCCATCCGGATAGTGGAGTCGGTGCTCGGACACCGGGCTGAGCACCGGGTGATCATCGGGTCGGACACGCCCACCGGGACCGGAGTGATGCCGCTGGGCGTGCTCAAGACGATGGCCGAGCTCTCCTCCCTCACAAATGCCGATCCGGCCACCGTGTGGGCATGGGCCTCGGGGGTGACGGCGGACGTCTACGGCTTGGATGCGGGGAAGGTCGAGGTGGGCCGGGCGGCCGACCTGGTGATCGCCGACGCGCCCTGGGGATCGTATGGCGGAGACGCCCTCGGCGCCCTCGCCAGGGGCGACATCCCGGGCATCACCGCGGTCCTCATCGACGGCCGGGTCCGCGCCTTGCAGAGCCGCAACACCCCCGCCGCGGCCCGCCAGGTGACCGTCACCCCCGAGATCGGTGAGCTCCCCGGCTCTGCCCACGTCTGAACCGCATCAGCGGAGGTACTTGCGGGCCAAGGCCGCGTCGCGAAGGTCGTCTCGCTCGTACGGCCGGAATTTCCCCCTCCACTTCGAGGCGAAGGACGGTGTCGACTCTCCTACCGCCTCCCTGAGTAGTTGCTCAATCATGGAGGAGAGAGACATCCCACGACTTCGGGCGTAGCTCTTGGCTACCGGGATCAACTCGGCGTCCACGGTGATGGTGAGCTTCCTCGTCATGCTCCTCCTGTACACGTATATACATAAACGTATCGTCCCTCTAACCGATGGGGAATCCGGGATGGGTTCAGGTTGCCGATCCGCCGGGAGACCATCTACAACCAACTACTATCGCCGCGAGAGTCCGCGCTCTGGGCAAGGGGTTCAGTAAGACTCCGACCAAGGCACGTCCGTGTCACGTAGGCGCATTCAGGACAGGTCACGACCGCGTCAGGAGCAGTGGACGTCGAGAAGCCGCCAGAGGAGACCGAGAAATGAGCCTAGAACACGAGGTAACCGTTCCGGCCAGGGAGGGTCGGGGTGTCTACGTCCGCAAGGGTCAGTTGCTGGACATCGTCGATGTTGAAGGCCACCAGGTCGGGGATTTGATCGCTTGGTTCCGTAACGATCCCTCCGAGTACCTGTCTCCGACCCACACCGTGTCGTGCAACGCCTCGATCGAGTTGGCGACGGGATCGCAGGTCTTCTCCAACCGCCGCAACCCGGTGTTCACCATCGTCCGGGACGACGTGGAGCGCCACGACATCATCGTGCCGTGCTGTGACCACGAGCGTTTCAAGCGGGACTACGACCTGGACGATCACGACCATTGCCTGGCCAACCTGTACCAGGCGCGCGACCTGCTCGGGGAGGACTTCGGCTTGCAAGGCGAGATGGCCTGGAACGTGTTCATGCACAACCGGGTGACCGACGACGGGGACGTGGTGACCGATCCCGCCGCCCACGACGCGGGCGCCACGATGACCCTGCTGGCCCACGAGGATCTGGTGGTGCTCCTGTCCGCCTGCCCCCAGGACCTCACCCCGTGCAACGATTTCAACCCCACCTCGATGCTCATGAGGCTTCGGGAGGACTAGACGGTTAGGGAGGACCTGATGACCACAACGATCCGGCACGAACCGGACGCCGGCCGCCTGGCTGAGTCGGCTCGCAAGATCCGCTCACCGTTCGAACTCGACCTGTCGCTCCGGTTCTACTCGCCGCAGGCCAACCTCGACGGCATGCAGCATCCGCAGATAGCCGATTGGCATCGCTACGTCGGCGAGGAGTGGACCCCGCCACCGACGCCCTCCGGTGCGCGGCGGGTGGCGCTGCTGATCCCTTGTACCAAGTACAAGCCCTACTCGACCAGCCGGGAGCATCGGGCTATCAACCGGGCGCTTCTGGAAGCAGGCTGGCGTCCCGACGGAGCCGCTACCGCACCGGCGGGTATGGCCGGTCACCTCGACGACGGGGAGAGCCCGGATCTTCTCCATGACGGACCGCTCCGGCGTGGCGACGTGTTCCTGGACCGGTTCGTGCTGTCGGAGCCGATGGCGATCGTGCCCTACTCCCACATCTACTACTGGCGAGACGCCCCCAGTCCTGCCGCTTGCTACGACGATCCCGGTCTGTTCGAGGCGCGCGGGACCTCGGTGTCGCCGGAGCGGCCCGACTGCACGGCCACTCCGCTCGCGAACGGGAAGTGGAGGTGGGGTCCGGCGGAGCGCCAGGCCTTCGCCGAGACCCACAACTATCTGGCCGCGATCATCCGCCGATGCCTGGTCCGGCTGTCGCCCGCCTATGTGGAGATAGGGGCGTGGGTCTCACCGGGATTGACTCATCGCAGCTTCCTGGCCGACGACGCGTTCCGCCGAGCGGAGGGTCTGCCGCGGTCCCGAAAGGGCACTGCCGGGCCGGTCAAGCTGGTAGGGGTCCTGGAGGGCGCGCCGGGCCTGGTCACGATGATGCCCACCCAGGATCAACTGGAGGACGCCCGCAGTCGCTTGGCGGGACGGCTGGAGGCGGAAGGCCGCCCGGCCACGCCGGCCGCGGTCCGGGCGGTGTACGCCCGCGGGGACGGGAACGACACCCCGCTCGGTCTGCCAGAGGCACTCACCCATCTCACGGGTTGGCTCGACACGGTATGAGTGAGGACCTGGAGGCGCTGCGGAGCGCCGTCGCCTCGACCGCCCGCATGCTGGCTACCGCCGGGCTGGCCGAGGCCTTCGGGCACGTCTCTGCCCGGACTCCCACCGGGTTCCTGATCACCAGCACCAGCCCGTTATTCGAGGCCACGGCCGATGACGTGATCCGGGTCGAGGCCGGCGAGCCTGCCGGGGGGCCGACCCACGCTGCTCCGCTGGAAATGCCCATGCACGCGGCCATCTACGACTCCCGTCCCGATGTAGGGGCCATCTGCCGCGGTCACCCGCCGTACGTGGTGACCTGGGGGGTGTCCGCCGAACCGCTGCCCTTGATGCACGGGCTGGGCGGCATGGCGGGCCGGACCGTTCGGACGCACCCGGAGATCGAGTTGGTCAAGACGGCTGAGGCGGGCAAGTCGGTAGCCCGGACCCTCGGGGATGATTCCAGCGTCCTGCTGGCCGCGAACGGGTGCCTGGCGGTGGGCGCCGATCTTCTGGAAGCGGCCACCCGTCTGTGGTACCTGGAGGACCGGGCGCGGGTGGCGGTTCAGGCACGCAGCGCCGGCCTGACCCCGTTGACGGTCCGCGAGTACACCTGGGACCGGCGCTTGACCGACTCCGCCCCGGAGTTGGTTCGAGCGCGGGAGTGGATGCGCCGGTCCTTCGCCCCCGATCAGGACAAGGGAGGCAGTCCATCATGAACGAACCTGCCGGCAAGCAGCTCGACCACCACCCGGAGATGTCGGCCCACGAGGCCGACGCCTACCGGAACGACTTCGTCCGCCACCTCTGCCAGACCGTGCCCGGCATCAAGGAGAGCGTGATCGTGGATGCGGCCGGCTGCTCGCTCAAGACCGCAGAGGGTCGGATCCTTCTCGACATGATCTCGGGCATCGCGGTCTCCAACTTGGGTCATTGCCATCCCGCGGTGGTCAAGGCCGTCCAGGACCAGGTTGCCCGGTTCTCCCACATTGACGTGTACGGCCGGTTCACCCTCCCTCCGCAGGTGGAGATCGCGCGGAGGCTGGCGTCGGTCACGCCCGGCGATCTGGATGTGGCCTTCCTCACGAGTACCGGCACGGAGGCGACGGAGGGCGCTTTGAAGCTGGCCCGCAAGTACACGGGCCGTCCGGGGTTCGTCGCGTTCCAGCGTTCGTTCCATGGGCGCACGTTCGGCTCGCTCTCCGTGACCTGGCGGGAGGAGTGGCGCAAGCCCTTCGAGCCCCTTCTCGAACCGGTGCGCTTCGCTCCCTTCGACGACCTCGATGCGGCCGACCGGGCCATAGACGACGCCATCGCCGCGGTCATCGTCGAGCCCATCCAGGGCGAGGGCGGGGTGCGCATCCCTTCGGACGGGTTCCTTCCGGGGCTCCGGGAGCTCTGTACCGAACGGGGTGCGTTGCTAATCTGCGACGAGGTCCAGGGCGGCATGGGGCGCTCCGGCAAGTGGTTCTCATGCCAGAACTGGGGGGTGACGCCCGACGTCATCACCGTGGCCAAGGCCTTCGGGGGCGGCCTTCCCCTGGGCGCGTTCATCTCCACCGCCGAGATCTTCTCCACCTTCCTGGACCCGCCCCTGTCCCACCTCACCACCTTCGGCGGGAACCCGGTCTCGTGCGCCGCCGCCATAGCCGCCTTCGACGTGATCCGGAACGAGGGCCTGGTGGAGCGGGCCGCGGATATGGGGGAGTACCTTCGCAGCGGCCTCCGTTCCGTCCGCCGGAACCATCCCGGGGCGTTGGCAGGCATCCGCGGCATGGGCCTGTGGTGTGCGTTCGACGTCCAACCGGCCGAAATGGCTCAGCCCCTGGTGGAGGAGATGGCCCGCCGCGGTGTAGTGGTCGGGTCGATGCTCAACTCGGCCGGAACGGTCCGGGTGGCCCCACCGCTGGTGGTCGAGCAGGAACACATCGACCGGTTCCTCGGGATCCTGGAAAGCTCCCTGAACACCCTGGAGGGCTGATGCCGCCTTCCGTTCCTCCCGGCGAGCAGTTGATCGTCCGGGGCGCCTGGGTGCTGACCATGGGACCCGATGCCGCCATCGAGGACGGGGCCGTCCATATCGAGGGTGGCGCGATCGCCGCGGTCGGTCCCTACCGGGAGTTGAGGAGGCAGCATCCAGACGTGGCCGTGGTGGGCGACGAGCACAGCATCGTGCTTCCGGGTCTCATCAACGCCCACACCCACCTCTCCGAGGCGCTCATTCCCGGTATGGGCTCGGAGCTGACCCTCTACGAATGGGGCGAACGCCTGGTCACTCCCGTTTCGAGGAACCTCACCGCGGAGATGGCGCGGGAGGGGACCATCCTGAAGGCCGCCGAGATGATCCGTTCCGGGATCACCTTCGTCAACGACATGTTCGTCCACTCGAATCCCGGCACCCGCGCTTCGCTGGGCGTGGTCGAAGGCCTCGTGGAAGTGGGCCTTAGCGGAGCGGTCAGCTTCGGGGCGGAGGATGCCCTGGGCGACACCTCCTCGATCCCCCCGATGGGGGTGGAGGAGGTCCTTGAGGAGCATCACGATCTGGCGGCCGCTGCTCGGGAGTCCGGCCTGGTTGGGTTCCGGTACGGAATCGGGACCCTGCTCGGGCAGTCCGACGAGCTGCTCGAAGCCGGAGCGGCAGCCTGCCGCGAGAACGGCTGGGGGGTTCACACCCATCTCTCCGAGGTACGGGAGGAGGTTGTCCACTCCTCCTTGCGGTGGGGACGGCGCCCGGTATCGCAAGCCGCTCACCTGGGCTTTCTCGATGTCCCTCTCCTGGCGGCTCACGCCATCTGGGTCACCCAGGAGGACATCGAGATCCTGGCCGGGGCGCGGGCGGGGATAGCGCACAACCCGGTCGCCAACATGATCCTGGGTTCGGGCGTGTGCCCGCTGGCGCGGCTCCGAGCAGCGGGCCTCGAGGTGGGGATCGGAACCGACGGGGCGGCTTCCAACGATTCCCAGAACATGTTCGAAGCCGTGAAGATGGCCGCGCTCCTCCAGAAGGTTCACGAGTTGGATCCCGCAGTGATCTCGGCCGATGAGGTCCTGGCGATGGCGACCATCGGCGGCGCCCGGGTGCTGGGCGTTGATAGCGAGGTGGGCAGCCTGGAGGCCGGGAAGCGGGCCGACCTGGTCCTGCTCCGCGGAACGGTCGAGCTGGCCGCCGTCCATGACCCCTACCAGCAGGTCGTCTACTGCGCCGGTCCGGGCTCGGTCAGCGATGTCTGGGTCGACGGGCGCCGGCTCTTGGCGGAACGATCCCTGACCACTATCGACGAGGCCGCCCAGGTAGCCCGGGGGCGGTCGCTGGCCCGCGCAGTGGTCCGGGAAGCGGGGCTGAGCGGGGTTCACTCCCTCTTATGACCCGCGTGGCGGTCATCGGAGGGGGCCACAACGGCCTGGTCTGCGCATGCTTCCTTGCCAACGCCGGCCTCGACGTCATCGTCTTCGAGGCCAACGCGACTGCGGGCGGGTGTATCTGGACCGACCAGCTTCCGTCCGGCTACCGCCTGGAGCGGGGCGCCATCGATCACGGCATGATCCTCGGCATCGCTGAAGAGCTGGGCCTGGCCCGGTTCGGCCTGGAGTACGCCTTCCGGGACGTGTCGGTCGGGGCAGGCTTCGGGGACGGTACGCGGTTGCTGTTCCACAGGGACCTGTCAACCACCCTGGCGGGTCTCGGCGCCCTCGACCCCCGAGACGTAGAGGGCTACCGGAAGCTGTCGGAGCTGGGAACCGGTCTGCTGGGAATGATGGACGCCTTCGCCACCCCGCCGTCGCTGGCCCAGATCGCCGAGCTGGGACCCATAGCCGGGTTCGACCCGCTCCGGACGGTCCTGGCTTCGGCCGAGAAGGTGGTCGGCGCCCACATCGCCGATCCGCACCTGGCCGCTGCTCTCACCATGTACGGGGCGTTCAGCCAGCTTCCCCCGTGGGTGCCCGGCACCGGCCTGTTCGGCCTGCTGCTGGCCGGTTCGCACAGCCACGGGGCCGGGCGCCCCATCGGCGGCTCCGTCCAGCTGGTCAATGCCCTGGTCGGTGCCCTCGAGTCGGCCGGCGGGAAGATCCTCACCGACACTGCGGTGGCGTCGATCCATCGGTCGGGCGCCGAGTCAAGGGTCACCACTGCCTCGAGCGATACCGCCACCTTCGACATGGTGGTCTCGGCGCTCGACGTGGCCCGCACCGCCCGGCTTATGGCCGAGCCCGTGCCGGAGCTCGACGAGGCGGCCCGGATGGTGACCAGCGGATCCCTCAACGTTGCCGAGTTCAAGGTGGATCTGGCGCTGTCCGCCGAAGCCGAGCCCGGTCGGTTCGGTCACCCCGAGGCGATCTGGCTGCTGCAGCAACACCCCGGCTCCATGGCCCGGTCGTTCGGCGAGATCGCCGCCGGCATCTGCCCATCGGAACCGGCCATGCTCTGGGCCTCGCCCTCGGCCCTGGACCCGTCGGCCGCGCCCGAGGGAGGCGGCGTCGCCTGGTTGTCGACCTTCGTGCCGGCCCGTCTCAGGCATGGGGATTGGACGGGGGCAGAGGTGTCGAGGCATGCAGAGCGCGTGATCGACGGCTACCAGGCCATCACGGGCGTCTCGCTCAGGGACCGGATCGTTGACAAGCGGGTAACCGGCCCTGTGGACTGGGAGAGGCGCACGGGCGCCAGGTTCGGCAACCCCAACCACATCGACATGACCATCGACCAGATGTTCTCGCTCCGGCCCGGCGCCGGCCGGGGTTACCGGACCGCCGTTCCCTGGCTCTACCTGACGGGCGCCGGCACCTTCCCGGGCGGAGGCTTGTCGGGTGTGCCGGGCAAGAACGCCGCGCTGACCGTGCTCCACGACTTGGGCCGCAAGCGTTCCCGGCAGGCTGAGCCGTCCACCATGTCGACGCTCGTCCGCGGTTGGCGTATGTACCGTTCCCTGAGGAAGCGATGATCGACAACGACTGGCAGCTCATCGACCTGATCACCGGGTACCAGCCTGCCGCAGCGATCACGACCGCCCATCGGCTGGGCGTGTTCTCGGTTCTCGGGCGCGTTCCCCGGTCGGCCGGTGACCTGGCGGCGGAGCTGGCAGCGGATCCTTCCAACCTGGTGGCCTTGCTGGAGGCGCTGGCCGGGATCGGCCTGCTGCGCAGGGAGGGCGACCGGTTCGCCGCCACGCCCTACACCGCGGAGCGCCTGGGTCCGGGCGGGGAGATGGGCCTGGTCGTGGCCAAGGAGGCGGTGTTCGCCGGGGCATGGTCCCGCCTGGACGAGGTGGTGACCGAAGGGCGCCCCGTCATGGAGCCCTGGCGATCCCAGCTCGACCGGAACCCGGAGCAAGCGCGGGCCTTCCTGGAGGCGCTCGATGTTCTCGCCAGGATCGCGGGACCGGCGCTCCACGAACTCGAAGCGCTCGCTCCTGGGAAGCGGGTGCTGGACGTGGGTGGTGGACTCGGGACCTACGCCCGCCCGCTCTCCGAGGCGGGCTCTCATGTCACTCTGGTCGACTACCCCCTCGTCGCCGGCTGGGCAAGCGAGGAGTTGGAGGGCACGCGAGTAGAGGTGGTCGGGGTGGACCTCTTCGAGCATCCTTCGTGTGGGGTCCCGCCCGGATCGATGGACGCGGCCCTCGTCTCCCATTTGATCCATGACCTCGCCGAGGACCAGGCGGTGGAACTGCTGCGCAGGGTGCGGTCGGCGATCGCACCGGGCGGCCACGTCGTGGTCAACGACTTCGCCGGTGACAGCGGTCCAGGAGCGTTCGGCGCCCTCTTCGATGTCATGATGAGGATCGAGACCGGTGGAGCGGCCCATTCGAGGAAAGCCCTGGAGTCCATGCTGGCCGGGGCAGGGTTCGAGAGGATCAGGCGGTTGCCGTACGACGACCCCCTCACGGTCTACATAGGCGTCAGGCCATAAGGTCCTCACCACTGAGACCCGCGCTCCTTTACTAGCTGTTAGTTGCTAGTGATATATACCGGACACGGATCTCAGTAGCTAAGGGTCCGCTAGGCACGGTCATTCCCCACTGAATTCCGATGAGTTCCCAATCCTGACGACTAGTCGCGTTTGACTTATCTCACAAATTGGCGTACCCTTTTGAGATTCGGCCTGCGCGTGAGGCGCACGCGTTTTGAAGGAGGGTACTCATGGGGCAAACGGGGAGTCGACCAGCGAAAAGCAGGGCCCGGGTACTCGCCCTGGGGGTAGTGATAGCGCTTATGGCATCCGCCTGTGGCGCAGATGACAGCGACGACACGAGTGTATCCGAGTCGCCGACGACGACCCAAGTCGCACCGGAGCCGACAGAGGCGTCCCCAGCGACCACAGAAAGCTTGTCATTGCGTGATTCTCTCCTGGAAATGCTTCCGGAGGAGGTTCACCCCCTGACCGAAGACATTCCTGACAACCTTTTACAACTTCTCGTTGACGTGCGCGGTCAGGGACCCGCGGAGCTTGTCTGGGTCGATGCGGGTGGCGAAGTTCACGAAGGGTGGAGCGAAGCCTTTCTCGACGATTGGGAGGCAATAACCGGTTGGACTGTGATCGAGTCGGCCCCAGGGTTGGACCTCTCTACTGCAGCGGTGCAGGCGCAAGTCGACTCCGGAGCCACAGAGTGGGACGTGTTCGCCATCTTGGATTACGGAACGGCTGAGCGTCTTGCATTAGAAGGCTACTGGGAGCCCATTGACTACAGCCTTTTCGACGTTGCTGCCCTCCCCGACGTAGCCTTCTACTCGGATGAAGAAGGCAACCTCGTCAGGGGTGGCTCAGGAGGAGCTATTCCATCGCAGGGTTACTACGTGGGTGCCTCAGACTTCGGAATCGTCCTGCAATACAACACCGACGTGTTTGCGGAAGGCTCCCAACCCGACTCGACACTCGACTTCTTTGACGTAGAGCAGTTCCCCGGCAAACGGTGCGCGTTCAACTTCGCACAGTTCGGCGGCAACCTCGAGTTCGCCGCTATGGCCAACGGTGCTACGTGGGACGAGGTCTACGACGTACTAGCCACTGAAGAGGGGCTACAGGCAGCTTTCGACCGACTTGATGACATCTACGACGAGATCGTCTGGGCAAACAGCGGCGCTGATTCCATTCAGTTCCTGCTAGATGGCCAATGCGACCTTGGCATCACGTTCAACGGTCGACCAGCGCTTCGCATCAAGCAGGAACCCGGACTGCCGGTGACGATTACTTGGGGTGGAAGCATCATCAACGGTGGACCGTTCGCCATTCCCAAGGGCGCTCCCAACTACGATGCCGCCCTTTCCGTCTATGCGCTCTCCATGCTTCCCTCCCGGCAGTGTGCGGCACTGAACGCAATCGGCTACGGCGTCGTCATGAACGCTGATCCATTCCCGGGTTGCCTCGACGACTTTGGATCCGAGTGGGGACCACAATACGGAGCGGCTGCCGGACTTGCCGATCCATTCTTCTTCTCCGACCGACCCGAGGTCGAAGAGGCCTGGGCGGAGTGGCAAAGCGGCCACTAGGAAGAAAGAGGGTTTCATTACGCAGTTATGAATGCGTAGTGCCACGTTGAAGAAGGCAATGCGAGCGGCTCTGATGGTCGGGCAAGACGAGCCGCTCGCGATGTCCGAAGTTGATTTTCCACGAGTTCCCCCCGATGGCGTGGTCGTCAAGCTTGATGCTTGCGGCGTATGCAGGACAGACTGGCACATCTGGAAAGGACACTGGGATTGGCTGGGGGTGCACCCACGGTTGCCTTTGATACTCGGGCACGAGATGGCTGGGGTTGTTGTGGAGGTGGGCGGCGAGGTCCGGAATCTTCATGTGGGCAATCGAGTCGTTGCGCCGTTCCACTACTCGTGTGGGCTTTGCAATCGGTGTCAGGCGGGCTTTCAGAACCTCTGTAAGCGTCCCCAGTTTCCTGGATCTTCGCTCCAAGGCGGATTCGCAGAGTATGTGCCTGTCCCACGTGCGGAAGTGAATCTTCTTGTGTTGCCGGACAGTGTCGATTCGCTTGCCGCGAGTACCCTTGGCTGTCGATTCATGACAGCATTTCATGGAACGGTCGAGATTGCCCAGTTACGGCCAGGAGAGCGGATCGCTGTTTATGGATGCGGTGGGGTTGGTCTGTCAGCAGTGATGATCGCCTCTGCCTTGGGGGCCGAGGTCATTGCTGTTGACATCGACGATGTGAAGCTTGAGAAGGCCCACGAGGTTGGTGCCAGCTTCAGTGTCAATAGTTCGAGAGAGGACCCAGTCGCAGCAATCAAGGAGTTCACCAACGGTGGTGTTGAAGTGACGATCGACGCTCTCGGGATAGAGGAGACGGTCCAGAACTCAATCGGTACGCTACGCGTGCGTGGGCGTCATGTTCAGATCGGCCTGACGACGGCAAAGGAGCGAGGTCTGGTCGCGATGCCCATAGACATCATCGTTGCCCAAGAGATCCGGATCGCGGGCTGTCATGGCATGCCGCGACGGCGCTATCCCGATCTACTGAGGATGGTCGACAAGGGGCTGATCCAACCGGCGTCCCTCATTGGCCAAGAAGTAAGTCTTGAGAATGTGAATTCTGTACTTGACGGGATGTCAAGCTTCGAGAACGTCGGGTTCTCAGTAATCACTAGATGGTAAACGGTATTGGTAGCGATCTTGTCGTCTGACGATCTGTTGAGAGCGGAGTACAATCCTCTGAAGAGCGACGTCTCGATGAGAAGAGCGACCAGGATGCTCGAGGATGGCTGAGGATCCTCTCAATACGCGACCAAGCAGCTTCCAAGAGAGGACGCTGGGCCTTGTCGAAGAGTTGATCAGGCAAGACACATCGAACCCTCCCGGCAACGAGCATCGAGCGGCACGACCTCTGATGCGGTTTCTGTTGAACGAAGGGCTTGATGTTGAGTTGATCGAGTCCAGCAGCAGCCGCAGCAGCGTGGTTGCCCGCATGAGGGGCGTTTCGGCACGTGCTGGGCCGCCAGGACTTCTGCTGTCCCATCTAGACGTGTCACCTGTGCAACGTTCGTTCTGGTCCACCTCTCCCTTTACCCCCACCGTTCAGAGTGGTTATCTGTGGGGACGCGGAGCGATAGACCTGAAGACTCTGGTGGCGGCACATGCTGTTGGTCTGGCAGAGTTCGCGCGTCAGAACCCGTCTCCTCATATCGACGTCATGCTGTTGGCCGCGGCTGACGAGACGCGTGGCGGCAAGGCGGGCATCCGCTGGATTGAGGAGCATCGGTCCGATATCTTGGACTGCGCCTGGGTCTTGGGAGAAGGTAGTTTCAGCTATCCAACGCTGCTGGGCAGCAAGGATCCCGTTTTCACATACTGTCCACAAGAAAAGACTGCTCTTTGGCTTGTTGTGGAAGCTCAAGGTGCAGGCGGGCATTCCTCGGTTCCACGCGAGTCGACTGCTGTGACCAGACTCGTGGGTGCCCTTGCGGCTATCGGGTCTATTCAATCTCCACGCCACGCGGGCCACATACAGGAGGAGTTCATCGAGGTCATGATGCGTGCGTCTGAGTCCGACCGGAGCAGCGTCGAGACGGCGATTGCAGAGTCTCCTGCGTTCTCGGCGATGTTCACAGACACAGTCAGCATCACGATTGTTGAAGCAGGCATGGAACCGAGTGTTGTGCCATCGTCGGCGAAGGCCACTCTCGATTGTCGACTATTGCCAGACACGGACCCGAGCCAATTCATTGCCGATCTGGAGACCGTGATCGCCGAGTTTGGGGTCAGTGTGACTGAGACCTTTCGAGCCGTCAGCGGTGCGTCTGACCCACGGGGGTTGGTACCCCGAGCGCTGGAACGAGCCCTTGCGGCGACTGTCCCAGGCGCGGCGATGGTTCCGGTGGTCTCTGCCGGCTATACCGACTTGCGGATCTTCCGAGCGCGGAATATACCGGCCTACGGGTGTCACACAGCGCCTATCACCCTCGAGGATCGGGCCACTATTGCGGGTCACGATGAAAGGGTGCCGATCCGCAGCCTTGGGATCGCCGCCGAAGTGATCTTCAACTTCCTCGGCGAGGTCAACGCCGATGCGGCTAAGGCCGCATGAGCGAGTCCACACCCTCGGCGGAGTCGCGCTCCCTTCAGCCTTCGACGGGCGCCAGGATTGAGATAAGGGGTGTTCGGCACAGTTTTGGGGATGTGCTGGTCCTCGATGAATTCGATCTGACTGTCGAACCGGGTGAGTTTCTCACTCTTCTGGGCCCTAGCGGCTCGGGCAAGACGACTCTTCTCAGGATTGTTGGTGGACTGACGATTCCTGACGAGGGCAGCGTGATCGTCGGGGGTGTTGACATGACACTTCTACCGGCACGGGAGCGTGGAATGGGGTTCGTGTTCCAGAACTACGCCCTGTTTCCTCATATGACAGTCCAGGACAACGTCGCGTTTCCCCTTCAGATTCGCGGGATCTCCTCTGACCAGATCGATCGAGACGTCGAGCGAGCTCTAGAGCTGGTCAACCTCCAAGGGTTGGGTTCCCGTCTTCCCAGAGAACTGAGTGGCGGCCAGCAACAGCGAGTGTCGCTGGCAAGAGCGCTGGTCTTTAACCCCACGGTTGTCTTGATGGACGAACCTCTCGGCTCTCTAGATAAGCGATTGCGCCAGTACCTACAGAACTCTATCCGACTCCTTCAGAAGGAAATTGGCTTCACGGCGGTGTACGTCACTCATGACCAGGAAGAGGCCTTCGCGATGTCAGACCGAATTGTGGTCATGCATGGAGGCACTGTGCGACAATTAGGAGTTCCAGAAACCGTCTACCGCTCGCCGACGGAGCATTTCGTTGCAGACTTCGTTGGAGACATCAACGAGATTGAGGGCGTCTTGCGTGAGTCCGGTCACGGACTCGTCATCGAAATAGCTGAAGGCAACACCCTGGTGGTGCCGCCATATGTGAGCCGGTCGCTGGGCGAAGGAGACCGCGTGCTTTGTGGCATTCGACCAGAGATGGTAGTGATCCAAGAAGAGCCGATGGGTAGCCCGTGCTTGCAGGCGACCGTGGAGTTGGTGTCGTTCCACGGAAACTCCTATCGAATCCTGTCTCGTCTCAGAGATGGTCGCCGCTTCATCGTTGAATCAAGTTCATCACTGTCGGCACCCGCCGAAGGCTCAACTGTCTGGCTCCATTGGGACGAGGAACAGACGATTGTCCTCATCCCGCCAGACGGGCAACCATGAGTAGACGCGGCTGGCGAAGACGGACTCGACGGCGTCCATACCGGGACTCCCTTGTTGGCCTAGCTTTATTGTTGCCGTGCCTGGTAATCGTTCTGCTCTTTTTTGCTTATCCGCTCATAGGTGTGTTCGTGAGAAGCGTCTCCGACCCGGCTCCAGGCATAAGTAACTACGTTGAGATTTTTTCGTCGCGGGCCTTTCGCAACATCCTGAGACTGACAGTTGAGGTCTCACTCCTAACAACTGTGGGTTGTCTAGTGCTCGGATTCCCTGTGGCGTGGTACATCACGACCCTCGAGAAGAGAAGAGCACAGCTGTTCCTGGTTCTGAGCACCGCTCCGCTATGGGTGGCGATTCTGGCCCGGCTCTACGCGTGGACAGTGATTCTTGGGAGAAGAGGACTAATCAATGACTCGTTGGCGGCTATGGGACTGGTTCAGGAACCACTCGATCTCCTTTTCAACACTCGGGCGATTCTCATCGGCATGATCCACGTGATGCTGCCATTCATGATCCTTGTTCTCTACTCGTCTATGAGCGGAGTGGATGAATCGCTTGTCGAGAGCGCCGACAGCCTCGGGGCTCGTCCGCGGCAGACGTTCGTACGGATATACCTGCCCCTCATTAGCCCTGGGTTGATTGCCGGGTCATTGCTGGTCCTGATCATGTCTATGGGTTTCTTCATTCTTCCAGCCGTCTTGGGCGGAGGGGGAGACATCACTATTCCCATATACGTGCAGACGCAGATACGTCTCTTCAAATGGGGGATCGCCAGCGCAATGAGCATGATCCTCCTGATCGTGACGCTTGCGCTCTTCGCTTTGCTGACCAAGGTCTTCGATCCCAAGAGTGTGGTAGTTGGAGGTAGCAGACGTTGAGGCTGGGCAAGATAGGGCAACGCGTATTGGCCATTTTGGGCAACACCGTGGTCGCCTTCCTGGTCCTGCCGATTCTGGTTGTGATTCCGTTGTCCTTCACACCGGGGACAGTCTTCGACTTTCCGCCTGACGGTCTTTCCCTTAGGTGGTACCAAGACTTCTTCGGCGACGAGCGCTGGATCAGTGCTGCTTGGTTGAGTATCAGACTTGGCGTGGCGGTCGCTATCACCTCGACGGCGCTTGGCCTGCTCGCGGCCATTGCCCTCACCCGATACATCAAGAAGGGGGCATTCCTGGTGCGCGGTCTTCTCGTTGCGCCGCTCATCGTTCCGCCGATAGTCACAGCTGTTGCCGTCTTCGACATATACGTGAGGGTGGGGCTTCTCCGCACGTTCCCAGGGCTGGTTGTTGCACACACGATCCTGGCCCTACCGTTTGCCGTGCTTCTCATCGAGAGTGCGCTCAGAGCCGTCGACTTTGGTCCGTTCGAAGCAGCGCTCAGCCTCGGCGCCACGAACCGGCGGGCCTGGCGGATGGTCGTACTTCCAGGGATCACTCCCGCTCTCGTGGCTTCTGCGGTCTTCTCATTCCTCATTTCGTGGGATGAAGTGGTGCTCGTGGTCTTCATTGGCGGAGCGAGATCACAGACACTGCCTCTGCGCATGTTCGAGTTCATTGAGACACAAATCCGACCCACATTGGCAGCCGTGTCAAGTCTCATCGTCTATGTGATAGCGGCGGTGTTGACTATCGCCTATCTTCGGTACCGTCGATCGATGTCATCCCCTGACCGCACCTAGCCCGCTCGATCCCTTGTCATCAAGCAGCGGTATCAGCCGGCGTGAGGTCAACTCGAGATGCTCCATGGCGTCTTCGTGGGGCACACCAGGAAGCCGATGCCAGAAGGCCAGATCATGCCAGGGAGCCTTCTCGTGGGTCGCGCGTAGTCTCCGGGCAAGGTCCTCCGGTGTACCCACCAGTACACCCTGCCTGAGCGCCTTTGAGGTCATGCCCTCAAGGGCATCCTCATGTCCTGACCACTCGAGATACTTCTGCTGCCGGTAGGCCAGGGCAGGCTGAATCGTTGTGTCCCACGCGCGCTCAGGATCGTCGGTCGCCCATAGGACGACGCCTACTCCGAGGAAGAAACTACTGAGGTCCCTTCCGGAGTGTTGTAGGGCGGGGATCAACTTCTCGGCGTAGAACGCCGGGAGGTTCCGCTCCGGAGCTATGTAGTCGTATGGAAGGCAGCCGTCCGCCATCCGCACGGCCCGGTGCACAGCAGGCGAGGAAAGACCTCCGTAGTAGATGGGCAGGTTGTCTTGAGCGGGGCGAGGACTGATAGGGACCGGCTGTCCATCCTTGCCGTCATGCAGTACTCCGGTAGTGAGTGCTGTCCGGAGGGCCCGAAGGGCATTCTCCGCCCTTCGGCCTCTCGTAGATGGGGAGACACCGAAGACGTCGAACTGGGCAGTCCGA
The DNA here is from genome assembly GCA_011523395.1 of Acidimicrobiia bacterium. GTDB lineage: Bacteria > Actinomycetota > Acidimicrobiia > Spongiisociales > Spongiisociaceae > Spongiisocius. The sequence goes on along the minus strand of WTGW01000133.1, from coordinate 8,287 downwards.
CCGCCTGCTCCAACACCGAGTTCCAGCCGACCTGAAGAGAGGAGATCAACGACAGCAGCCTGTTCGGCAATCATCCGCGGATTGTGTAGAGCCAATGGGATGGCATACGTCATCAGCCGTAGGGTGTTGGTCACCGCAGCGACTGCCGCCAAGACGGTCAGAGGAGCGGCTGCCATTCCGTCGTCGTGCCCATGAGACTCGGGTATGCGAACTGTTCGAAACCCGAGTGAGTCCGCGAACCTGATCTCCTCCAGACACTGGTCATAGTGCGTCACCCAGTCTTCACATCCAGGACCCGGACGCATATCCGTCATGATGCTGAGTGTGAAGGCAGTCTCGGGTGCCGACAACATGTTCAGATTTCGCCTCCTGTTGAGACTCTACCTGTGACGGGGGAAGTCGGAGTCCACCAGAAGCGAGGCGGACCCTCCATGATCGGGTGTTCAGAACTACATCCGAGGCAGGAGGACCCCTGGGGAATCTGGTCCTGCGCGCGTGAGCGAGCTGTTGGTAGGCCTAGGCGAAGTGGAGCTGTTGGGGATCGACAACACAACCATCAGCGACTCGTCTACCACCGACCCGGACCTTGCCGACCGGATGATCTACATGGACGCGGGGTGAGTTGGTGGAGCAGGCTTCGCCCGAGGACCTGATCCGCATGCCACGGAACAAGAGCCTGAAGAGGATCCTCGGCGCCATCTCTGCCCCGTGACAGCGCAAACCACTAGGATGCCTGCCCGAGTAGCGTTGTCGGCTGTTACATCCCAGGATCAAGGTGGCGGTCTCGCATGATTCCCTTAGCCCAGCAAGCCGGTAGTTCAACGGCGGCGTGCGCCGACAGTACGAGCTTCGTTTGCGACACCGTTTACCAGTGGACCGGCAACGAGGCCGTGGCCGGGATAGCGGCCTGGCTCTTGGGACGCGGGTTGGTCCTGGCCCTGATCCTGGTGGGCGGGTGGTTGGTCTCCAGGGCCGTCAAGCGGGCGATCGAGCACTTCACGGAACGGATCGGCAGGCCGGATCTGCGGGACGTGGGTCGCGATCCGGCTGCCAACGAGGAAGCGGAGACGGTCCGGGCAAAGGCCCGGGCCGAGACGCTGGCGGTGGTTCTTCGCAGCGTGGCCCAGACCACCATATGGGCGCTGACTGCGCTGCTGGCTCTGGGCCAGCTCAATATCAACCTCGGGCCCCTGCTCGCCGGCGCCGGCGTGGTCGGTATAGCGATAGGTTTCGGTGCTCAGTCGGTGGTCAGAGACTTCTTGGCTGGGATCTTCCTGATGGTCGAGGACATCTACAGCGTGGGAGATGACATAGACTTCGGGCGGGGCCGGGGAACCGTGGAGAAGATAAGTCTGCGGTCCACCTCGATCCGTACCCGTCAGGGCACCGTCTGGAATGTTCCCAACGGCAAGCTCGACTTCGTGGCCAACTACTCGCAGCTGTGGGCCCGGGCGCAGATCGACGTGGAGGTCCCGTACGACTGTGACCTCCGCGAGGCCATGGAGGTGATCCGTCAAGCGGGTCAGGACATGTGGGAGGACCCGGAGTGGGGCGAGGACGAGCTCTCGGAGCCTCCCGAGGTCAAGGGTGTCCAGAACCTCGCCGAGTCCGGCATCTTCATCCGGGTGAGGGCAAAGACCCGGCCCTCCGTGCAGTGGAGGACCGAGCGGGAGCTGCGCCTACGCATCAAAGAGGCCCTCGATGCCGCCGGCATAGAGATGCCCTTCCCCCACCGCACCGTGATCATCCGCGGTGATGAACACCACGGAGGATCCTGACCGCCCACCCCCCTGAGGGTGCTGAGAGCCTTCCGTTGGCTGGGCGGAGTTGACGGACGGGCTGCCATCACTCGCCCATGGAGTTCGCTCATGCTTGGTGATAGGTGGTGTTTCGACTTCAGGAGGAGGCCAGCAGGGAATGCTGTCCGAGCTGCGCAAGGCGGGCCAGCTTCTCAGCCAGGGGTCGCGACCGGTCTACGACGTCCACAGGATCGACGTTGGCGACCTTCCCGTTCGCTATCGACCTCGATCCTGCCACCCACACGTCGGAGACCTCTCTCGGGCCGGCGCAGTAGACGACCTTCTGGAACGGGTCGTGGACATTGGCCAGGGCCGGGGAGGAGCCGTCGAATACCACGAGGTCGGCCTGCTTGCCGGGTTCTATGGAACCGAGTTCGCCATCGAGGCGCAGGGCTCGGGCCCCCTCGATGGTGGCCATCGCCATCGCATCACGAGCGGACAGAGCGGTCGCCTGGAGCCGGTCGACCCGCTGGAGGAGCACGGCCATCTTGATCGCTTCGAGCATGTTCTGGCTGTCGTTGCTGGCGGGCCCGTCCACCCCGATCCCGACTGCCACACCTCGGCGGCGTAGGGCGGGAACCGGGCACACCCCGGATGCAAGGATCATGTTCGAGACCGGGTTGTGAGCCACCCCCACCCCGTGCTCCGCCAGCAGGTCTCGATCGCTCTCGTCCAACCACACGCAGTGGGCGGCGATGGTGGGACCGTCGAACAGGCCCAGACGAGCGCACTGCTCGATGGGTGACCGCCCCGTGGCGGCCCTTACCGCCGTCACCTCCTCGCGGACCTCGTGGAGGTGTATGTGGCTTCCGTGGGCTGCGGAGAGCCTCACAGAATGCTCGAAGAGCTCCTCCGACTGCGCGCCCATGAGCGCGATCCCGATTCGGAAACGGGACAGGCGGCTCGCTTCGCAGGCTTCTCGTAGGGCGGCATGCTCTTCGAGGATCGCCGACACGGCAGCGCCCCTCCTGTCGGCGGCGCCGAAGGTGACCACTCCGCGCATCCCCAGCTCGTCCAGCGCCCGGACAACCCCCGGGGTGACAGGTTGATCGGCCGGGTCGCAGACATACATGTCACTCGCCACGGTGATTCCGGTCCGGAGCATCTGGATGCCGGCCAGGAGCGTGCCCACGTAGGCCATCTCGTGGTCGTGATGGGGCGCAGTGGGATTGATCACCGCCTCGATCCACTCCCAGAGGGTGAAGTCCTCGGCAATGCCGGTGAAGAGGGCTTCCGAGAAGTGCCCGTGGGTGTTGACGAACCCGGGTGTGATGATGGAGTGGCGGCCTCCCTGAACCTCATCGTCCGGATGACGGGCGCTCAAGTCGGTCCATGTCCCGACCTCGTCGATCAGGTCGCCGACGACACGAACCGCTCCGTCCTCGATCATCTCCGGTGACGAAGAGGTCAGGACGTAGCCGCCCCGGACCAGGATCCCTCTGTCCGTCACTGCGACGGGGGAGGGGTATGGAAGTCGTACAGGTCGGGACCGGGCTTCACCAACTCCTCGTAGAGTTCCGGACGGCGGGCCCTGAGCAGGCCGGGAATGGATGAGAAGCCCTTGGGCTCCACCATCGAGTCGTCGTTCGACCTGAGCCACTCCACCCGTTCCAGGTCGAGGTTGGCCAGGAGCAGTTCCTCCGTTCCCGAGCTCACCGCCACGTACTCGGGACCGGCGATCATCGCCGCGCCCACCTCGTCGCGCCAGATGTTGTTGGTCATGGCCACGTAGCAGAGGTTCTCTATGGCCCTGGCGCGGACGATGGTCTGCCAGTTGTGTGTCAGAGAGGTGAACCCGCCGCCGGCCGGGGACAGGATCACCTGGGCGCCTCGGAGCGCCAGCACGCGCGTGGGCTCGGGTATCCACAGTTCCGAGCACACCACGATCCCCATCCGGACCCCGTCAATCTCGAACAGGGCCAGATCGGGACCTGGCGCCACCCAGACCCTCGTCTCGTCCGGCGGGAGGGTGGCGGGATGGGCCCGTTCGTAACGGAGCAACTGCCCGCCGCGGCGGTCCACCGCGTAGACCACGAGGCGGTACTTCCCGTCAGCGCATGATTCCATGCGGCTCCAGCACACGGAGATGCGGTGGTCCGCCGCTGCGGTCTCCATGGCCTCCGTTGCCTCGTACGTGTCCCGGGGCTTACCGAGCACCGGGCCCGGGTACCCCTCGGGGAACAGGATCAGGTCGGCCCCGAGACCGGCTGCCCGGGCGGCCAGATCGACCGCCCGGGCAACGTTCACCTCAGCATCGGGATCCACCACCGTGCGCGGTTGCGCAACGGCGAGCCGGAGGGATCCCGGCGCCATGTCCTTACAGCCCGATCGAGAAGTCGATGAACTCGTTGGTGACGAGGTCTTCCGGAGCGAGTCCGCTGACGTCCGCCTCGGTGACCTGGTCGATGATCGCCAGGAGCCCGACGACCCGGTCCATGTCGAAGTCGCCAAGGGTGTCGTTGTCACCATTGCCCATGATGCCGAGTTCCAGCATCGTGGACACCGCGAAGTCGGCCACTCCCTCGGTGTAGATCCATCCGGTGTCGTAGACGTCCACCAACTCCAGGATCAACTGGTTGGTCGGATCCGGGTTGTTCAGGAAGTCCACGTGGGCCTGCTGGATGATGGGCACCACTTCGCGGAGGCAGTCGGCCCGGTCGGTGGCATCCGCAGCCCTGACGCCGAGCGCCTGGAAGTACTCCTCGAAGCCCGTGTCATGGATCAGCTGGGTCTTGACCGGCTTGCCCCACTCGGGCACCTCCACCTCGTAGATGTAGGGCTCGGCGGTGGCGAACCCGGCCTCGGCGACCTCGCCGCCGGCGCCGATGAACGCAGCCGGCTTGGGCGCGTCGGTCAGGTCCATCTGGGACTCGTCCATGATCCCCTCGGCGACCCACCAGTCCTGGAACACGTCTGGGCGTCCGAGCAGGATGATGGCCCCTTCGTCCTTGAGGTCAGCGATCTCGTTGACGTTCGGGTAGGTCTCCGGGTCCCAGTAGACCGCGAAGGCGCTCTTCTCGAACGTGGCCATCACGCTCACGATCGGGACGTCCGCATAGGTCGACATGGCTTCCGTCGCCCGGACGAAGCCCATGAAGATGTCCTGGTCCTGGTAGAGCAGCGACTGCACCGGCTGGAAGCCGACCGCGAAGCCGCCGATACGCACCTCTACGTCGATGCCGGTGTCCTCGCCACCCGCGACCAGCGGACCGCGGACGCTCTTGGCGTCGTTGTTGATCTCGTAACCGGGACCGACCAACTGGTAGATGCCGCCGTGCTCCGACTCGGGTTCCCAGTCGAGCTGGATCACGAGGGGGTCGGGGCAGACATCCGCCAGCGTCATCGCCGGAGCCGCCGTGGTAGCAGGAGCTGCGGTGGTGGCCGGTGCTGCGGTGGTGGCCGGAGCCGCCGTTGTGGCGGGAGTCTCCTCGTCATCGCCACACGCCGCTGCCACCAGAGACAGGATGGCGATCAGGGCGAGCGTGGTGGTCGCCCTTCTCCTATTCCAAGATCCTCTCATATCGGTCTCCTTTCCGATCGTCCCTTGCTCTCGTTGATGTAGCCCACGACCGAGCGTTCTCCGCGCTCGCCATGGCCGCGTTGCGAGTTCACTTCTTCCGCTCGTCAGCCCATGAGGGATCCCAATGGCCGACCGCACGGCGGCCCAACACGCCGAAAATCCAGAACGCCACCACCCCTAGCAGGCAGGCGGCGATCACCGCGGCCAGCAGTTCCTCGCTTCTGAGCCGGCGGCTGTAGCGGTCGAGGAGGATGCCCAGGCCGGGCTGGCCCCGACCGAAGAAGAAGTCGCCCACGATCGCTCCGATCACCGACAGGCCGGCGGAGGTCCTGAGTCCGGTGAAGATGAGCGGGCGGGCGGCGGGGACCTGGAGCTTCAGGGCCCGGGTCCACCGGCCGGCGTTGTGGAGCGTGAGCAGATCGTGCAGCCTGGGGTCGGCACCCTGCAGGCCTGTCAGGGAGTTGATGATGATGGGGAAGAGAGCGATGATCACGCACACCGTTACCCGAGACATCAACCCGAAGCCGAACCAGAAGCCGAGCAGCGGGACCAGAGCCAGGATGGGCACCGTCTGACAAACCACCGCCCAGGGGTAGAGCGACCGCTCGATCCACTTGGCCTGGCTCATCACCAGGGCCATCGAGAACCCCAGGGCGAAGGCGATCACCAGCCCGAGCCCGGCGACCATGGCGGTCCGGTACAGGCCGCCCATGATCTCCGCCAGAACCTCCCCGTCGAGGATCCCCTCCTGAACAATCTCGTGTGGCGGTGGCAGGAGGAAGCGGCGGTCGGGTTGGAGAACGAAGAAGGTGATCCCGTACCAGAGGAGGATGATGCCAAGGGCCACCAGGGCGGGTGGTACGGCCACCCCGAGGAACTCCCGTGTTGCGGCGAGGCGCCGGCGGGAGGTGACTGCGGTCTCGCCGGTCCGGTCGCTCATGATGCGTCCGCCAGTGCGGCGGCGACCTGGCCGGCCAGCACTGCGAACTCCGGCTCGTAGCGGATTTCAGGCTGCCGGGGAAACGGGTACGGGATCTCGAACTCGGCCACGAGCCTTCCGGGCCGCTTGCTCATCACCAGGAGCCGGGAGGCCAGGAATACGGCTTCGTCCACGGAGTGCGTGACGAACAGGGCGGCGAAGCGTCGCTCCGAGAACAGGGCGCACAGCTCCGCGTTGAGGCGCGCCCGGCTGATCTGGTCCAGCGCGCCGAACGGCTCGTCGAACAGGAACAGGTCGGGATCGAGCAGCATCGACCGGGCGATGCTGGTGCGCATCTTCATCCCGCCCGACAGGGCCAGGGGATAGTGGCTGCGAAACTCCTCGAGCCCGACCAGCGACAGCACCTCGTCGGCGCGCCGCCGGGCCTCCTGCCGGCTCATACCGTCCAGCTCGCCGAGGAAGGTTACGTTCTGCTCCACCGTACGCCACGGCATCAGCGTCGGCTCCTGGAATATGTAGCCCACGTTGTCCGAAGACCGGCTCACCCTGCCTTGCGTGGGCTCGATGAGTCCCGAGCCGAGCCTCAGGACGGTTGACTTCCCGCACCCGGACGGTCCCACGAGGGATACGAACTCGCCCTTCCGGATGGTGAGGCCGATGGGATCCAGGGCATCGATGGACCCGAAGGACTTGGTCACTTCGGTGAAGGCGATTACCGGATCCAAGGCCGAACGGGTCCTTCCTGCGACACACACCACCGTGATACCGAGTAACACGAAGCGATGAACAGTTGACCAAGCCTAGCAACGCCGCCCTAGCATCCTCCCTTGCAGCCCGATGACTTCGGAGGAGCCCCGTGCTGGTCTATTCCCATCCCGACCACCGTCTGCACAATCCCTCGGAGCCCCACCGTTTCGGGGGCGTGCTCCTACCTCCCGCGGAGACCGCGGCGCGAGCCGACCGCATCCTGTCCGCCCTGGCGAGCCTCGAAGCGGTCGACGTCGTCTGTCCCCCTCCGGTAGACGAGCAGGATTTGCTCCTCGTGCACGAGCCCGAGTACCTGGAGTTCCTGCGCACTGCACACGACCGCTGGAGGGCCGCCACCGGCGCTCCAGCCGACGGCGAGGCGGTGGCCTACATCCGTCCCATCCCCGGATTGCCGGGCCGTCCCCCTACCCATGTCGACGCTCAACTCGGCATCTACTCCAGCGATGTCGATCCGATCCTGGAAGGCACCTGGCCGGCGGCGTTGTCGGCGGCGGCATCCGCTGTCGCCGCGGCCGGTGTCGTCCATGACGGAGGGCGGGTTGCCTATGCCATCTGCCGCCCGCCCGGCCACCATGCCGCTCCTGCGACCTTCGGCGGCTACTGCTACCTGAACAACACCGCGCTCTCGGCGGCGTGGCTGGCGTCACGCGGGGCCAGAGTGGCGATCGTGGATGTTGACACCCACCACGGCAACGGCACCCAGGCGGTGTTCTGGAGCCGTGGGGACGTGCTGACGATCTCGATCCATGGTGATCCCGAGGTACATTTCCCGTTCTTCTCCGGCTTTCCCGAGGAGCGGGGGGACGGGGCCGGGTCGGGCGCCAACCTCAACCTTCCCCTCCCGACCGGGTCCGGTTGGCCGGCATACCGTCCTGCCTTGGAGGAGGCCGTCGAGACAGTCGGTTCCTTCGGAGCAGAATTCCTGGTGGTGGCTCTGGGAGTGGATACCCATGTCACCGACGGCGTGCTGGCCCTGACCGACCAGGACTATCCCCTGCTAGGGGAGACGCTGCGCACCGGCCTGCCCACGGTGATCATCCAGGAGGGTGGCTACGGTCCCGGCGTACTCGAGGCGGCAGTGCCTGCGGTGCTGGCCGCGTTCGTGTAGTGGCCAGTGGCCGGTTGCCAGTGGCCAGTCAGTGGCCTATGGGTGATCAAGTTCCTCTGGCCCCCGGCCTGTGTTCCCTCCCCAACAATTCCGTTAGACCATTCACTGACCACTGACCACTGACCACTGACCACTGACCACTGACCACTGAC
>WTGW01000110.1 GCA_011523395.1 Acidimicrobiia bacterium | reverse complement strand
CGGAGACCCCGGCGGATCACCGGCTTCGACGTCCGGCTGGACGACCGGGGCTGGCTTCACGACCGCGACCACCTACTCGCCCCACCATCGCCTCACCAGAGCCGAAGCCGCCACATTCATAACCAGGGCTCTACGAAGCCGCCAAACTCCACAACACCACCAACCCCCCACCAACGGCACGAACCCCGTCCGCCTGACCTCACGCCATACCCGGTTCGAGCCCGGGAATGGGCGGGCAGAACCCGCTGATCAGACACCCACCGCGTGGCCGGCGGCTACCTCAACAGGCTGATCACGGGGGGTCCACCAGACGGCAAATGTCACGCGTGTAGGTTATCCTCACATCATGGTCAATCGAGTTCCCCCGGCACCCCCCGAGGACTCCGGCCGAGCGCTGGATGCACTCCTCGATGCAGGCATCGTGTGGGGGGATTCCTCCCAGTGGTTGCCTCGACTCCCGGCGAACTCGGTGGATCTGTTCTTCATGTCACCCCCGTACGCGGACGCCCGCTCCTACTCCCGCATCTCGCCGGATCGTTACGTAGATTGGTTCGTGCCCTTTGCGGAGGCGATGCTGGATGCGGTCTCAGAAACCGGCTCGTTCGTGCTGAACATCAAGAACCGGGTCGCCAAGTCGGGACCCCTGAAGGGCCAGCGCCATCCGTATGTGTACCAGTTGGTGCTCGCGTTGCAGGACATGGGCTGGCGATGGAACGAGACCTATATCTGGCGGAAGCCGAACGCTATTCCGGGACGGTTCGGACCTCGCACCAAAGACGCTTTCGAGTACGTGTACCACTTCACGAGGGCGCCCAGCCCGTACTTCGATCTCGACGCGGTACGGACGCCCTACAAGACGGCCCCGGCAGAGATCGCCAGGCGTAACCTCGACGGCAACGGACGCCGCAACACCGAGGCCGGGTTTGGCAGGGATCGTTCCCGGACATACCGCAACGGCGGAGCCGATCCCGGCAACGTAATCACAGTGGGCCAGACCTACAACCAGCACAAGGGTCCGGCAGGACTGCACACCGCGGTCATGCCCGAGGGCTTGGCGGCGTTCTTCGTCAAAGCCGCTTGCCCACCCGACGGAGTGGTGGTCGACCCCTTCGCCGGTTCGGGCACCACCGTCGTCGTAGCCCGTCGCCATGGCCGTAGATCTGGCGGGATCGAGCTGCATGACCAGTACGCCACGGTTGCCCGAGACCGCTTGGCCAACGACCAGACTCAGGAGGAACTGGGGCTGCTCTTTGCCGCTCACTGATTCGGAACGCGGCCTCCTTTCGAGGGCCGGGACTACGCCCAACCCCACCGTGCGTCGCCAGGCGATCGCCATAGCTTTGGCAAAGTCCGGCCATGCCAGAGAAGAAGCCAACGAGCTATTGGGGAAGAGTTTCGTCGCAGCAACCCAACCATCATTCCACTACATCCCGCGGGGTGACACGATGGCCGATGAGGGCCACTTCGACATTGCCTACGAATGTTTGGCCGGACACACCGGGAACTTCGCCGATGTCTCGGAGGAGAACCTAATTGGGGCGCTCACCGAAAAGCCGCTGGTCCTCGCACCGCTCCGGATGATTCTGGGTCTCACCTACAACGAACTGTCCTGGGCGATGAAACTCACCCGTGCCGGGACAACGACATCGGGGACAACACTGAGAAACTTCGAACGCGGCCCGAAACCGGAGCGGATCATGGCAACAAGGACCGAGATGATCGAGACAATCGCGGCGACTGCGGTGGCTGCGATGGACAGGACCATCCTCCAGATACCGGAGTCTGCCCGCAGGTTCTTCCATTCCAAGTTGGACAAGAGGGACACGATGGAAGGATGGGATACGGTCGCCGTCGCCGCGGGCGGGGTGCCCTATTCGACGCTGCTGTACCAGCGGTACGTAGGCGGTGTATGGCGACAGGTACAGGACGCCTACTCGGAGGTCAAGGGAGACAATCTCCTAGAGCAGCCGATCGCGGATCTATTCGACGCAAGCGGCATCTCGTACTATCGATCAGGGGCGGGGGCGTCCGGTGCGACCGAGACCGATCGGAGGTTCGGGCTCTCGCCGGGACCTGACTTCGTGTTGCCGGAGGATTCTCCCACCGTGATCATCGAGTCCAAGGTTGCTGAGGACGGCGGGACCGCCCGTGACAAGGCAGCCAGAATCAAGAACGCGGCCGAGGCCGCCAAGACTCGCGGTTTGCTGCCTTGCGCCGTAGTCGACGGCAAGGGGTGGTCCGAGCGCCCTAAGGCCCTTCTCGACGTGGTCATCGCGACGGACGGGCGTACGTACTCGCTCACCACCCTCGCGCACCTGCTCGATATCCCAGAAATCGCCGAGCAGCACGCGGCCTCTGGCTAGCTCCACGTAGGACGGCCTCCGGGATACAGAATCAAACGTCAGCAGCAGCGGCCGCAGGATGAGGTAGGCCGCCCGGATAGCTACCCTCGCCAGCCATGAAACCCTCTGATCTCACCAATATCACCTCGGTGTCCGATCCGCAGATCCACCCGGACGGCCACCGGATCGCCTTCGTGGTGACCACCATCGACCTGGAGAAGGACCTGTACCTGTCGTCCATATGGCTCTGGGACGGTGAGGCGCGCCGGCTCACCCACGGGTCCAATGACTCGTCTCCGCGGTGGTCGCCCGACGGCCGGACCCTCGCCTTCGTGAGGAAGGGCAAGGAGGAGAAGGACCCCACCCAGCTGGCGGTCATGCCCTCCGACGGCGGGGAAGCCCGCGTGATCACCGACTTCGAGCTCGGTGCCGGAGTTCCGGCGTGGTCGCCCGACGGCGGCTCAATACTCGTTCTGGGCACCCAATGGCACGGTGAGTGGGCCGGCCTCGAGGAGGACGAACGGTCGCGGAGACCCCGGCGGATCACCGGCTTCGACGTCCGGCTGGACGACCGGGGCTGGCGGCACGACCGCCGGACCTACGCCTACCTGGTCGATCCTGGCGGCGACACCCCTCCCCGCCGGGTGGGATGCTCCGACGAGCACGAGTCGGGGCCGGCCTGGTCCCCGGACGGCGCCAGGGTGGCCATGGTCACCAGACGTGACAACCCGCGGTCTCTGGAGAGCGGTTCCGAGGTCGTCGAGGTGGAAGTGGACGGGGGCGCGGAGACGCTGCGGGCCCGGCGGTCGGGCTACGACTCTGTCGACTACGACCCGTCGGGCAGCCTGTACGCCATCGGCGACCCCGGTCCCTACTATCCCTACGTCTGCTCCCTGTGGAGGCTCGACGAACCGCCGGCCGACATCACCGGACACCTGGACCGGAGCCTCAACGACCTCCTCACCTCCGGCGCCCTGGAGAAGCCGATCTGGCTGGAGGACGGCTTCCTGGCCTCGATAGCGGACCGCGGCCGGGCTTCGGTGGTCGCCTTCGGCCCGGACGGCGAGGCGCGGACGGTGCTGGGCGGCGACCGGTACATCACCGGCCTCTCGAGGGCCGCATCGGGGAGGATGGCCTTCACAGCCACCGATCCCACCTGTCCGGGCGAGCTCTACGAGCTGACCCCCGACGGGGAAGAGCGGCGCCTGACCGACTTCAACCGGGAGATGCGTTCCTCCGGCGGCCTGGTGGGTCCGGACAGCTTCGCGGTCGAGAGCGCCCCGGGCGTCGAGGTGGACGCCTGGCTCTACGTGCCCGAGGGAGACGGCCCGTTCCCCGTGCTGCTCAACATCCACGGAGGCCCGGCCTCGGAGTTCGGGTTCTACTTCTTCGACGAGTTCCAGGTCTACGTCTCCGCCGGCTACGCCGTGGTCGCCTGCAACCCGCGCGGTTCGGAGGGTCGCGGCCACGACTGGCTCCGGGCCGTGACCGGCGACGGCTGGGGCAGGGTGGACGTGGAGGACATCACCGCGGTCGTAGACGAGGCCCTGCGCCGTGACACGCGCCTCGATGCCTCCCGCGTGGGGATTATGGGCGGCTCCTACGGCGGCTTCCTCACGGCTTGGACCATCGCCCGAGACCGGCGGTACCGCTCGGCGGTGGTCGAGCGGGCCCTGATCGACTGGGAGTCGTTCGGCGGCACGTCCGACATCAACCGGGACTTCGCGGGCCTGTACCTGCACCCCGCCACCCCCCAGGACCATCAGGCCCTGTGGGATGCCAGCCCCATCGCCACCGCCGGCGGGATCACCACCCCGACCCTCATCATCCACTCGGAGGACGACCTCCGCTGCCCGATCGGCCAGGCCGAGCAGCTGTTCACCGCCCTCCTCCGCCAGGGGATCGACGTGGAGATGGTCCGCTTCCCCGACGAGGGACACGAGCTGAGCCGCAGCGGGGCGCCCCGCCACCGGGTGGAGCGCTTCGAGCACATCCTCGACTGGCACCGCCGGTACCTCGACCCGGGTTCTAGCTAGAGATCACCACCCGGGAGGCGCTCCGACTCCCGCGGCCGAGGATCCGCCCGGTTACAGGCGCGGGTACCTCGTCCAGGGGCGCCACACCATCGCCGACCGGCTCCAAGGGGTTCGATGATCACGTGGGGTGAGGCGGCGAGATGGTCATCGACGGGGAAGCTCGCGCCGAGGTCATGCGGTTCTACCAGCTTCGGACCGAGCGGGAAGCCGTCACCATCCTGAGGTCGGTAGTTGATCACGGTGGTCGGCATAAGGTACGAGACTGATAAAAATAGTCCGCGGTCGGAGACCATGTTTGCCACTAAACAAACTAGGTTACATTCCTGGTAATGGATGAAGGCTTCTCATGAGGTATGTAGCACTTCATGGCGGCTTCTTCTAGAATCGAGAGGAAAGGAGCGGGCGATTGGACTCACAACTCGTTGACCTCGGAGGCCTCGTCGCCGTGGTGGGCTTCCTCTGGGGGGTGATAGTTTGGTCGACGAGGAGCCTGAACCGGCGCCTCGACCACCAGGATGAGGTCTTGGCCGGGATGGATGCCCGCCTGACCCGGGTTGAGATCGGTCAGGTCGACCTGAAGACGGGTCAGGCGAGGTTGGAGGGGGACGTGGCCGGGTTGAAGGAGGGTCTCCGTCAGACCAACTCCCGTTTGGACGGTATGGACTCCCGTTTGGACGGTATGGACTCCCGTTTGGACGGTATGGACTCCCGTTTGGACGGCATAGGGAACACCGTCATCCGGATAGTGGCCGATCTCGGCGAGGTCAAGGGTGAGTTGAAGAGGATTGCCCCCAAGGAGAAGGTTACGGCAGGCGGTTCGTAGTCGGTCGCCAGGTCAGCCGGCACCGGAGACCGGCGATGGTTCAGGTCGGCCTGGCTCCGGGCCATTCGCTGGGAGGCGAACGGTCACGGTGGTTCCCCGTCCGGGTCCGTCGCTCGACAGGGTGACGTTGCCTCCATGGGCCAGGACGATCGCCCTGGTGATGGCCAATCCCAGACCTGTGCCTCCTATCCCGCGGTGCCGCGAACGATCGGTCCGGTAGAAGCGGTCGAAGACGTGGGGGAGGTCTGCGGCGTGGATCCCGATCCCGCTGTCGGTAACTACAATTTCCAGACAGTCGTTATTCACTGAATTCAATTCGATCACAACCCTGCCGCCGGCTTCGGTGCAACGGACGGCGTTGCTCAGGACGTTCCCGAGCGCCTGGCTCATGCGGGCCCGGTCCATGCCGACGGACGGGAGGTCGGGAGGCGCCTGGAGCGAGATTTCGACTTCCCGGGCCTGGAACTGGGGCCGCCACCGATCCACCTCCGTGGCCAGCAACTCGTGGACCGAGGACGGCTGGAAGGTCAGCCGCAGCTTCCCGTGATCGGTCTCGGCGAGCCAGTCCAGATCGGTGACCAGGCCGCGTAGCCGGTCCACCTCCTCGATGATGTGGTCGGAGGCGTCCTCGGGTGTCTGGAGGCCGTCCCGGAGCCCCTGCGCCTCCAACTGGATGACGCTGAGCGGGGTGTTGAGCTCGTGGGAGACATCGCTTATCAGGCGC
>WTGW01000184.1 GCA_011523395.1 Acidimicrobiia bacterium | reverse complement strand
GAGAGACTCGCATGGCAAGGACGGCAGGTAAGAGAAGCCAGCCCAAGGCCCGGCCCGCGGCCGCGCCGGCTCCCGTCCGGGCGACCCTGCCGACGGCGGAGACGGAGGAGGAGTCGACCGGGCTCGGGAAGAAGATCATGCTGGTGGGCATCGGCCTGGTGGCGGTCGCCGCGCTGGCCGTACTGGCGATCAACCTCGCGACCGAGGAGCAGCAGGGCACCGAGGCGGCCGAGTTCCGCAGCCCCGATGTGACCGTGACCGGCGCCCCACTGACTCCCTTCGCAGCCGGTGGGCAGGACAACTCGATCGGGGCCATCGCTCCGGAGATCCAGTCGGCGGACTTCTCGGGGGCGCCCATCTCGATCGAACATGACGGAACCCCCAAGCTGATCCTCTTCCTGGCCCACTGGTGTGACTTCTGCCGCAGGGAGGTACCCGCCTTGCAGAGCTGGATCAACGCCAACGGGATTCCCCAAGGCGTCGAACTGATATCGGTAGCCACCTCGAACAGCGAGATCCGGCCCAACTATCCACCGGACGCCTGGCTGGAGCGGGAAGGGTGGACCCCGCCGGTACTGGTGGACGATGAAGCCGGCCGCATCGCCCAGGCATTCGGTCTGAACGCCTTCCCGTTCTACGTGGCGGTGAGCGGATCGGGCGAGGTGCAAGGCCGGTTGGCGGGCGAGCAGCAGCCGTCGAACGTGGGGGCCATCCTGGCTTCCCTGGCGGCTGGGGGATAGGGCGTGGCCGCTCCGGACCGGATCGATCTCGAGAGCCACCACCTCGCCGCCAACACCGTCCGCGCCCTGGCCATGGACGCGGTGCAGCGGGCCAACTCCGGCCATCCCGGCATGCCGATGGGCATGGCCGATCTCGCCGTAGTCCTCTGGCAGCGCCACCTGGTGGTGGACCCCGACCATCCGCGGTGGCTCGACCGGGATCGGTTCGTGCTCTCCAACGGGCACGGTTCGATGCTCCTGTACGCGGTCCTTCACCTGTGCGGGTTCCCGGTCACGATGCAGGACCTGATGGATTTCCGGCAGTGGGGGTCGCCCACCGCCGGCCACCCCGAGTACGAGCCGGAGCTGGGGATCGAGATGACCACGGGACCGCTCGGGCAGGGCTTCGGAACCGCGGTGGGCATGGCGATCGCCGAGGCCCACCTCAACGCCGTGTTCGGGGATGACCTGGTGGACCACCGCACCTGGGCCTTCGTCTCGGACGGTGACCTGATGGAGGGGATCTCGGCGGAGACGGCCTCGCTGGCCGGCCACCTGGGTCTGGGCAAGCTGGTGTACGTCTACGACGACAACCGCATCTCCATAGACGGACCAACCGACCTGGCGTTCAGCGAGGACGTGGCGGGGCGCTTCGGCGCCGTGGGGTGGCACACGGTGGAGGTCGACGGCCATGATCCCATCGCCATAGACGAGGCGTACGCCGCCGCCTGTGCGGTGGCCGACCGTCCTTCCCTGGTGATCGCCCGGACCCACATCGGCAAGGGTGCCCCCACCAAGGAGGACACGGCCGGCGCCCACGGCGCGCCCTTAGGACCGGACGAGATCGCCGGGTGGCGGCGCGGCGCGGGCTGGCCGGACGAGGACTTCCACGTTCCCGGTGGCGTGGCCGAGCACTTCGGCGCCGGGATGGACCGGGGCCGCGCCGCCCGGGTCAGCTGGCAGGAGCGGTTCCGGGCCGCCAGCGCATCCGACCCGGGGCTGGAGGCACGCTGGTCGAGCTACCACTCTCCCGAGCGGGTGAACCTGGAAGGGCCGGGCTTCGAGGTAGGCGCCGGTCTCGCCACCCGGCGGGCCATCGGGGCCATCTTCGACGAGATCGGCCGGAAGGTTCCGGGACTGATCGGTGGGTCCGCCGACCTCGTCGGATCGACCAAGACGATCCTGTCGACGGGTGGGAGCCTCGCCCGCGAGAATCCCGCGGGCCGGAACATGCATTTCGGGGTGCGCGAGCACGCCATGGGCACCATCGTCAACGGCCTCGCCCTCCACGGCGGGTTGCGACCCTACGGGGCCACCTTCTTCGTCTTCAGCGACTACATGCGCCCCGCCATCCGCCTCTCCGCTCTCATGGACATCCCATCGATCTGGGTCTTCACCCACGAGTCGGTTTTCCTGGGGGAGGACGGGCCCACCCATCAGCCCATCGAACACCTGGCCTCCATGCGCGCCATGCCGAACATGGCGGTGTTCCGGCCCGCCGATGCGGGGGAGATGGTGGAGACCTGGGAGACGGTCCTCAACCAGCCCCATCCCGCCATCATCCTCGGAACCCGCCAGGCCGTACCGGTACTGGACCGCTCCGGACGGGAGGGCGGCGTGGCCCGAGGCGCCTACGTGCTGCGGGACGGCGACGCCGTGGTGGTGATCGCCACGGGTTCCGAGGTCTCGGTGGCGCTGGAGGCGGCGGACCTGCTGGCGCCGGACCACTCGATCCGGGTGGTGAGCATGCCGTGCGCGGAGCTCTTCCTCGAGCAACCGGAGGACTACCGCCGCGAGGTGCTCGGGAACGGCCTACCGGTCGCCAGCGTGGAAGCCGGGTCGACCTTCGGCTGGTCGAGGTTCACCGGCCCGGGCGGGCTGAACATCGGCATCGACCGATTCGGCGCATCGGCGCCCGCCGGCCGCATCGCCGAGGAACTGGGTCTGACCGGTCCCGCGGTGGCCGGGCGCATCGCCACCTGGCTCGACAGCGCCTGAACCCGGATCCACCGGCGGTGAATGTGGGGTCGGTGGCCCGTAGACGCGGCGAGAGCCTCTGATTCCGGGACCGCAGCTGTGAACGAAGAGGCTGGCGGCCGCGCCGGTGTCGGCCTGCCTACGCAAGACCTCTTCTGAGCAGCGTCCGCCCTATCTCATGTCGGCCAGCATGCCCGGCCCCTCGATCTGAGACAGAAGAGGCAGGGGGTCGGAGCCGATGGCCTCGACGTACTTCTGCGCCGCGCCGGTGTTGAATATCACGATCCGCTCGTCGGGGTGGATCGCCCCCTCGGCGACGAGCAGCTCGAGCACTCCGAGACAGGCGCCGGCCTCGGGGGCAAACGCGATGCCTTCCAGGGCGGCGCCCCGCCGGGCCCAGGAGAGGAGTGACTCCTCCGGACATGCTCGGGCCTGACCGCCCGACTCGTTGACGGCATCGATGATCATGAAGTCGCCGACCGCGGCCGGCACCCGCAGCCCGCTCGCTGCGGTGGCCGCGTCGGGAAACGGCTCGGCGAACCGCTCGCCCGCGGCCCAGGCCGTGCTGATCGGCGCGCACCCGTCGGACTGGCACGAGATCATGCGAGGACGGCGGTGGTCGGCGAGCCACCCCATCTCGGCCAACTCGGCGAAGGCCTTCCACATGCCGATGAGCCCCGTGCCACCGCCCGTCGGGTAGAGGATCACGTCGGGGAGGGACCAGCCGAACTGCTCGGCGAGCTCGAGGCCCATGGTCTTCTTGCCCTCGATCCGGTACGGCTCCTTGAGGGTCGACACGTCGAACCACCCCATCTCGGCTGCTCCCTCGCGCACGACGGCGCCGCAGTCGGTGATCAGGCCGTCGACCAAGTAGGCCCGGGCCCCGTAGTAGGCAGCCTCGTGCTGGTTGACGATCGGGGTATCGGCGGGCATGAAGACAAACGCCTCCATGCCGACTCGGGCTGCGTAGGCGGCCAACGCACCGCCCGCATTGCCGGCCGTCGGGATGGCCACCCGTTTGACCCCGAGTTCGTTGGCCCGGCTGATCGCCACGGCGAGACCCCGGCTCTTGAACGAGCCGGTGGGGAGCTGGGACTCGTCCTTCACCCACAGGTCGTTCAGTCCGAGCGCAGCACCGAGCCGCTCGCACTTGAGCAGCGGTGTCATGCCCTCGCCGAGCGACGCGATCTTGGACTCGTCCTCGACGGGCAGGAGCTCCTTGTAGCGCCACATGGTCGGCGCCCGACCGGCGACCGCCTCGGGGGTCACGTTCGCCCGGACGGCCTCGAGGTCGTAGCGCACCCAGAGCGGCCGACCCTCGTGAAGAGTCTGAAGCTCGTCGTGAGGCAGGTGGGTGCCATCGATGGCAGCCTCGAGGTGGGTTACGTAGCTCACCGGCTTTCTCCTTACGCTGAAGTCGTTCGTGGGCTGGGTCGAAACGGTTCCTGAGCCAGGATCTCTTCGATCCTCTCGGAGGTGACCGTCCTTCCACCACGTCCGGCCCCTGCCGCCCCGAGGCGTCGATCTCGCGTGCCGAGACGACTCTCGATTGCCTCTCGTGTGATCTCTGGAAGGGTGATCCCGCGACGCTCTGCCTCATGACGCAGCCTGGCGTCGAGACGATCGGGGAGTTTGACGGTGGTGCGCTTCACGGTGTGCCAGCATACGACGCCGGCTCTCGGTGTTATAAACGCTGCGGCAGGGGTCGTACCTCGCCCGGTCACCGCCAAAAGTCGGCTGCCGAGGGCCGGGCACGTAGAATCGGCCGGCGTGTCGACAGTAACCGCTGATCAGGTCCCCAGCCTCTCCGGGTGGCGTAACTACGTCCGGAACCTGTGGCGCTGGCGCGAGTTCGGGTGGTTCCTGGCCATGGGCAACCTCAAGGCCCGCAACGCCTCCACCTCCCTGGGGTTGGTCTGGTGGATGCTGAACCCGCTGATCATGGCCGCCGTCTACTTCCTGGTGTTCGGTCTGATCCTGGACGGGCGGCGCGGCGAGCCACAGTTCATCGCCTGGCTCCTGTCCGGCGTGTTCATCTTCAACTACACCGCCACCGCCATGACCTCGGGCGCCAACAGCATCCTCGCCAATCGGCGCCTCCTGGTGAACATCCGCTTCCCGCGTCTGATCCTGCCGATCTCCGCCATCATCGAGACCGGGGCCGGTTTCCTGATGTCGATCGCCGTGTATTACGTCATCGTCTGGCCGGCCGACGGCGTGTCGCCCGGCATCACCCTGCTGTGGCTACCGGTCGCCGTCGCCCTTCACACGGTCTTCAACCTGGGGCTGGCCGGCTGGACCGCTCGCCTCGCCATCCCGTTCCGGGACATCAACAACCTGATCCCGCACCTGACCAGGCTGTGGCTGTACCTGTCCCCGATCATCTGGCCCCTAGCCTTCCTGCGGGACCGTGGTGGTCTGGTGGAGGACTTGGCGGTGCTGAACCCGATGTACGGGATCCTCTCGTTCTACCGGATGGTGCTCATGGGCAGGGACCTGGATACTGCTGCCTTCGTCCTGGCGTTGCTGTGGACGCTGGTGCTCGGCGGGGGCGGCATCCTCAGCTTCGTGCGGCACGAGGGCAACATGGTGCGGCACCTATGACGGCCGCGCGGTCGGGACAGGCCATCCGGGTCAGGGGAGTAGGGGTGCGGTACCGCGCCTACCTCGACCGCGCCTCGACCTGGCGGCGGGTCGTGGCCCGGCGCAGGCTCCGGCAGACCACCACGGTGGTGGCCCTCGACGATGTCTCCTTCGAGGTGGAGTGGGGAGAGACCATGGGCCTGGTGGGCGACAACGGCGCCGGCAAGAGCACGCTCCTGCGGGTGATTGCCCGGACCATGCGCCCCGACGCGGGCTCGGTGGTGGTGAACGGTGAGACCTCCACACTCCTCCAGCTCGGGGCGGGTTTCAACCATGAGCTCTCCGGACGGCGCAACGTCTACCTGAGCGGCCTGGCCCACGGCCTGGCCCGGGTCGACGTGTCCCGGCTGTTCGACGACATCGTGGAATATTCCGGGCTGGGCGAGGCCATCGACCGCCCGATCAAGTCCTACTCGTCGGGCATGGTGTCCCGGCTGGCCTTCTCGATCTCCATCCACCTGGCCCCCGACATCCTGTTGCTGGACGAGGTGCTCGCGGTCGGCGACGCCGGCTTCCGGAAGAAGAGCCAGGCGGCGATGACACAACTGCTCGGGCAGGGTGGGGCGGTGATGGTGGCCAGCCACGGGCTCAGGGGTATGGCCGAAATGTGCGATCGGGTGCTGTGGCTGGAGCGGGG
>WTGW01000139.1 GCA_011523395.1 Acidimicrobiia bacterium | reverse complement strand
GACCACTGACCACTGACCACTGACCACTGACCACTGACCACTGACCACTGACCAGCTAGCGGCCGTCCGAGCCCATCCGCACGGAGTGTACGAATCGGAGACCGTCCGACTCCTCGAGGTCGAAGATGATCCGCTGGCCCTGCCGGAGCAAACGGAAGACGCTGCCCGCCAGAGATCCGGCCCTGAGATAGACCTCGCTCCGGTCGTGGTCCAGCACCACCACTCCGGAGCCGGTGTTCGGGTCGTAGATCTTGACCACGCCTTGCATGGGGCGGCATTCTACCCGGCGGCGCCGGAGTGCCCGGAACGTGTGGAATGAGCCCTCCTTGCCGTATTCTTGGCCGGCATGGTGCCCACGCCCGACCAGCCCTCCCCAGGCGTACCCGCCAGGAGCCTCGCCTACCTGCACGCCGTCGACGTGGGCCGCGTCAAGTGGATCAGGGGCAAGCGGGCCGCCGCGCTGAAGAGCTCGGGCATACGATCGGTCACCGACCTGCTGCTACATGCGCCACGCCGCCACATCGACCGGTCCCGCCGGCTCGCCATCGACGAGTTGGCGGTCGGCCAGGAAGCCACGGTCATCGGGAGGGTGGAACGGGTCGTGGTCCGGCGGCCCCGCCCGCGGATGGCCATCGTGGAGGCCACCGTCACCGACGGTCACGGGTCGGTCAAGGCGGTGTGGTTCAACCAGGAATACCAGGCCCGGCGCCTCGACCGCGGGATCGAGGTAGCACTGTCGGGAAGGATCGACCGCTACCGCGGCCGGTTGCAGATCAACTCGCCGGCGGTGGACGTGCTGGACTCCGGACCCGACAACCTGGCGGTGGGGCGGGTGGTTCCGGTCTACCGGACCATCGGCTCGATCAGCACAGGAGTTCTCCGCCTGGCCGTTCACAATGCCCTGCTGCGTTCCCGGCCGATTCTCGATCCGCTACCGGCTGACGTTATCGAGCGTCATGATCTCCTTCCCCGGGAGGAGGCGATCAATTCCATCCACTTCCCGGAGTCGCTGGCAGAGGTGGGCGCCGCCCGGCGCCGGCTGGTGTTCGACGAGTTCTTCCGGCATGAGGTGGCGCTGGCGATGACGAGGAAGCGCAAGGAGAGCGACTCGGTCGGCATAGCGCACCTGCTTCACCCGGAGCCGGACCTGGTGGAGCGTTTCATCGATGGCCTGCCGTTCCGGCCCACGGGCGCCCAGCGGCGGGTGATCGACGAGATCGGTGCGGACATGGCGGCGCCGGTGCCGATGCACCGGCTGCTCCACGGCGAAGTCGGATCGGGCAAGACCGTCGTCGCGGTCGCGGCGTTGCTGGTGGGTGTCCAGAGCGGGTACCAGGCGGCCATCATGGCGCCCACCGAGGTGCTGGCCGAGCAGCACTACGAGGGTGTCACCCGGCTCCTCTCCGAGGCGCGCATGGCCCCGCGCTTCGCCGGTCCGCGGTCCCTGTTCGACCCCGCCCACGACGATCCGGACCGTCCCCGGATCCGGGTGGCGCTACTGACCGGAAGCCGCGCCGATGCCAACGCACGGGAGCGGCCCGGCCGCGCCGGCCTGCTGGCGGGCATAGAGGCCGGGGAGGTCGACGTCGTGATCGGTACCCACGCCCTGATCCAGGAGGGGGTGCGGTTCGCGAGGCTGGGTGCGGCGGTGGTGGACGAGCAGCACCGGTTCGGGGTTCACCAACGGGTGAAGCTGAAGGAGAAGGCGCAGGGGGCTGATCCCGATCTGCTGATCATGACCGCCACCCCCATTCCCCGGACGCTGTCGATGACCCTGTACGGGGCTCTCGACGTCTCGGCGCTGGACGAGATGCCGGCGGGTCGCAAGCGGGTCAAGACCTGGGCCGTTTCCGCGACGGGCGAGGAACTGGAGAGGGCGCACCGGGCCATCCGGGACGAGGTGGAGAAGGGGCGCCAGGCCTTCGTGGTCTGCCCGCTCGTGGAGGATTCGGATCGGGTGGAGGCCGCGTCGGCGATCGCCGAGCACCGGCGGCTGTGCCGGGTGTTCCCGGACCTCCGCCTGGGCCTGCTCCACGGCCAGATGCGATCCGAGGAGAAGCGGAGCGTGATGGACGGGTTCCGGTCCGGGGACCTGGACGTGCTCGTCTCGACGACCGTGATCGAGGTCGGCGTGGACGTGCCCAACGCGACCATCATGGTGATCAGGGACGCGGACCGGTTCGGTCTGAGCCAGCTCCACCAATTGCGAGGCCGGGTGGGGCGAGGCGCCCAACCGGCCCAGTGCGTGTTGCTGGCCGATCCCACCACGAAGGAGGGAGCGGCGCGCATCAGCGCCATGGAGCGCATGTCGGACGGCTACCGGCTTGCCGAGGAGGACCTCCGGATCCGTGGCCACGGTACCGTGTTCGGGGCTCGCCAGTCGGGCTTCTCGGACCTGCGGATCGCCGACATCCTGGCCGATGTAGCGGAGTTGTCGGCGGCGCGGAAGGAGGCGTTCGACCTGGTGAGGGGTGATCCGGGCCTGGAAGGGCATCCCGATATCCGGGAAGAGGTGAGGGTGCTCCTGGGGGACGAGGTGGAATGGCTCTTCAAGTCGTGAGTTCGCTCCGGCCATGAGGATCATCGCCGGTGTCGCGAAAGGAAGGATCCTCAAGGCGCCTTCCGGCTCGGGTACCCGTCCGATGACAGGACGCGCCCGCGAGGCTGTCTTCTCGTCCATCGCCTCCGCCATCCCCGGTGCCGATGTGCTCGACCTGTACGCCGGGACCGGTTCCCTGGGGCTGGAGGCACTCAGCCGGGGCGCGGCCACAGCGGTGTTCGTGGAGCGGGATCGAGCCGCCCTGCGGGCCCTGCGGGCCAACATCGGAGCGCTGGGACTCGGGGGCGAGGTGGTGGCCGGAAGGGTTGGCGACTATCTCACGTCGGCGACCGCCCGCCAGCCGAACGGCCCGTCCGCCCGGTTCACGCTGGTGTTCGTGGATCCTCCCTACGAGCTTCCGATCGCACGTGTGGAGGAGCGACTCGCCGCAGCGGCGCGACTGCTTCGTGACCGGGGATCATTGGTACTCCATCGGCGGCTGGGCGAGCGCCCGCCCCAAGCGGCGGGACTCCGGCTGGCCCGGACGCGTACCTACGGAACCGCCCGGATTTGGCGCTATCAACAGGTCCGGCCGGTTTCCGGTTAGATTTACCCCCGAAACCGCGAGAAACGGCGAGGTGATGAGGGTGGCAAAGGCGGTCTGCCCCGGTAGCTTCGATCCGCCCACCAACGGCCACATGGACGTGATCCGGCGAAGCCTGTCCCTGTTCGACACGGTGTTGGTGGCGGTCATCCGCAACCTGTCCAAGAGACCCATGTTCTCGTCCGAGGAACGGGTGGAGATGCTCTGCGACCTGCTTGCAGAAGAGCCCAGAGTTGAGGTGGTCGCCTTTGACGGCCTGCTGGTCGACCTTGCCAAGGCCCGAGGGGTGAACGTGATCGTCAAAGGACTCCGGGCCGTTTCGGACTTCGACTACGAGCTCCAGATGGCCCAGATGAACCACGGGCTGTCGGGCATCGATACGGTGTTCATCCCCACCAGCCCGGAACACGCCTACCTCTCCTCCTCGTTGGTGAAGGAAGTGGGGAGCCTGGGCGGTTCGGTATCCGGCCTGGTTCCCGGACGCGTAGCAGAGCTGATGAAGGAACGGTGGTCAGAATGATCGGTGATCATGAGCCCGAGGTGGGCGCGCAAGAGGTGGCCGCCCCCACTTCGCCCCCCGCCACGGTGGGAGAGCTGAACGACCTGATCTCGGAGATGGTGATGGCGATGTCCGAAGCCAAGGCCATTCCCGGATCGGGCAAGGTGCTGATAGATCGGGAGCAGATGCTCACCGTTCTCGGGCTCCTGGCGGATCGGCTGCCGGATGAGATGCGGCAGGCCCGATGGATGGTGCGGGAGAGGGATACCTTCATCGCCCGTACCAACGAGAAGGCCCGGGAGGTCATCGAGCGATCTCGCCAGCGGGCCAAGGAAATGGTGTCGAACACCAACATCATCGCCGAGGCCACCGAGGAGGCCAACATCCTGGTCCGCCGCGCCGAGGACACGTCCCATCGGATCCGGCTGGAGGCGGAGGACTATGCGGAGGATCGTCTGTCCCGGCTCGAGGACGTGCTGATGAGAGTGCTAGACCAGGTGCGCTCCATGCGGTCCGAACTCCACCAGACCCGCTCGATCGGGTAGGGGAGTCCCTTCACCGGGACAGCTATCCGATGAAGCCTGTGAACACCTTCGTGGTCAACGTCTCCGGTCTCGTCGACCGCCCCGGATCCACCCGGCAGGTCACCCTTACCGGGCAGGTGGAGCCGGTGCTGGACCAGGTCGAGGATTGCGGTCCGGTCACGGCGGACCTGCGTCTCGAGGCGATGGCGGGCGGGGTGTGGGTGCGCGGCGTTGCCCGGGCGGAGATGGTGCTCCGTTGCAACCGGTGCCTGGACCCGGTCGGCTTCGATGCCGAGGCTCCGGTACGGCAGGCCTACGGTGAGGAGGCCCGCGACGACATGCCGGCGATCGGCCAGGAGGGAGACATCGACCTTTCCGGCGTCCTCCACGATGAGCTGTGCCTGTCGGTGCCGCTGGTACCGCTATGCTCTGAGTCCTGCCGGGGCCTTTGTCCGGTATGCGGCGTCGATCTGAACGAGGGTTCCTGCCAGGGGCACTCCGAGTCTCGGAATTCTCCGTTCGCCACGCTGGAAGCCCTGCTGGAGGTCCCGCTCGAGACGGCGTGATCGGTAGAGGGGCGGATGCTCCCGCAAGTGATCCGAGAGGTGTGTGATGGCAGTACCAAAGAAGAGAATGTCGCGCTCGCGGACCCGCCGCCGGAAGGCGGAGGCCATGAGGATGCGCCCGGTTCGCACCGTCACCTGCGAACGGTGCGGGAACCCGAAACTGCCGCACCGCGCCTGTACAGGTCCGGGGGGTTGCGGAACCTACCGCGATCGAACGGTGGTCGAGACCTACAGCTGAGACCGGCACGGGCCTCCGCCGATAGTCTTGGGCGGTGAGATACTTAGTGGTCAACCACTAGGAGTGACCTCCGTGGCACGAATAGCTCTCGACGTCATGGGAACGGATCGCGGCCCCGC
The DNA here is from genome assembly GCA_011523395.1 of Acidimicrobiia bacterium. Lineage (GTDB taxonomy): Bacteria > Actinomycetota > Acidimicrobiia > Spongiisociales > Spongiisociaceae > Spongiisocius. Next base: position 935 of record WTGW01000139.1, on the reverse strand, counting down.
CGAGATCGTGGCCGGAGCGATCATGGCCGCCGGCGTGGGGCACGAGATGGTGCTGGTGGGGGACAGGGAGGTCATCGAGCCTGAGCTGACGGCGAAGGGCGCCGACCTGGAGGTGGTCCATGCCCCGGATGTGGTGGGGATGGGTGAGGATCCGGCCAAAGCGGTACGGGACAAGCCCCGGTCCTCGATCATGGTGGCCTCTCGATTGGTGGCGTCCGGGGATGCCGACGCTCTGGTATCGGCCGGATCGACCGGCGCGACCATGACCGCCGCTTCCATCGTCATCGGGCGTCTCGAAGGTGTCCAGCGTCCTGCCATCGCCACACCGATCCCCCGGGCGAGCGGATTCCCGACTCTGATACTCGACGCGGGGGCGAACCTGGAGGTGAAGCCGGCTCACCTGGTCCGGTTCGCCGTCATGGGCGCGTTGGTGGCCGAGATCGTCTACGCGATCGACCGGCCCCGGGTGGGCTTGCTGAATATCGGGGAGGAGCCCTCCAAGGGTCGCGAGGTGGAGCGATCCGCCTTCAGGCTGCTGGAGGAAGCCCCGGTGAACTTCGTGGGCAACATCGAGGGCGGTGACATACCCGGCGACGTGGCCGATGTCGTGGTCACCGACGGGTTCACAGGCAACGTGGTGCTGAAGACGATGGAGGGGACGGCCGGTCTGGTCCTCGCGCTGGTGAGCGATGCCTTCGGGCGCCATCCGAGCGGCAGTCCCGGAGACATGACGAGCGTCATCGAAGAGGTCCGGATGATGATCGATCCCGAGTTGTGTGCCGGGGGGGCCTATCTCCTGGGAACCAGGGCAGGCGTCGTGATCGGCCACGGATCGTCGTCACGAAATGCCGTCTTCAACGCCGTCCGGCTGGCTGCCGAAGGCGTCAAGGGCGGTCTGGCCGAACGGATGGAGCGGGGGCTGGCCCGCTCGTGAC
>WTGW01000143.1 GCA_011523395.1 Acidimicrobiia bacterium | reverse complement strand
GGGCCGGCCGTTCCGATCGGTCTCGCCTCATCGGCCGGTGTAGGTGCTTGGCGATAGGCAACGTATAGCGGGGGTGTGACACATTCGGCCTTCACCTCTTGTTTTTCTTGGACCGGATCATCTCCGGATGCGTCACGGTGTCCGGGCAGGCCTCATGGGGGCGGTAAAACGGAGCGAGCGACAGGTCATGGCCGTTCGCCGCCCCGGCTGCGGACGGCCAGGTGGGCGGGAGGCGGCTGGCCCTCGCCCTCGGCGCCTTGCTGAGTGATCGACGCCTGGACGGCCAGTTGGTCGGCTACGTCGTTCCACTCGTTGCCCCCGTGCCCCTTCACCCAGCGGAAGGTGATCGGCCGGGACCGGTAGAGGTCGACCAGTGGCTCCCAGAGGTCACGGTTCGCCACCGGCTGCTTCTTGGCGTTGATCCAGCCGCGGGCGAGCCATCCCTTCCACCAACCCTGCCGGAAGCAGTTCACGACATAGGCCGAGTCGCTGACGACCTCCACCGCGCCTTCGATGCTCCGCACCGCGTCCAGGGCGGCCGCCAGCTCCATGCGCTGGTTGGTGGTGTGCGGGTCCGCGCCGCTCCGGTAGCGGCCGCCCGGGATCACCCAGGCCCATCCCCCCGGCCCGGGATTGCCGGAACAGGCCCCGTCGGTGTACACGACCGTGCGGTCCGGCGGCCGCTCCCCGTCCCGACGGCGAGAGGATCGGGTCGGGTCAAACTGATCGGGTCTGGTGCTGCGTCTGCCCACGCATCGACTCCTCCGGCGGCGTCCGGGTCAGGCTCCATGATGGCACCGAACCGGCCGAATCCGGTGCTACGTCCTCGTTCGAGGGCACGGCTCCGAAAGAACCCCTGCGCCGACTTTCCGGTCTGGTGTGCAGCCGGGTAGCGTCGGGGCAGCAGGCAGGAAGGCAAGGAAGGACGGTATGGACCTCAACGGAGCTGTGGCGGTCGTGACCGGAGGGGCTTCGGGCCTCGGGGCGGCTGCCGCCCGGGCGCTGGCCGCCGAGGGCGCGAGGGTGGCGATCCTCGACGTCAACGACGACCTCGGCGGAGCGGTCGCCGGCGAGTTGGGCGGCATCTTCGCCCACTGTGACGTGACCAGCGAGGATGACATGGTGGCCGGGGTCGACGCGGCCGCCCGGCTGGGCGAGATACGCGTGGTCGTCAACTGCGCCGGGATCGGACCGCCCTGCCGGACCCTCGCCCGGGACGGAACCCCCCACTCGCTGGCCCAGTTCCGCAAGGTGATCGACATCAACCTGGTGGGGACCTTCAACACGATCCGGGTCGCCGCCTCCGCGATGATGGGGAACGAGCCGGACGAGCACAACGACCGGGGCGCCATCATCAACACGGCCTCGGTGGCCGCCTACGACGGCCAGATCGGCCAGGCCGCCTACTCGGCCTCCAAGGGCGGGATCGTGGGGATGACCCTGCCGATCGCCCGGGATCTCTCGGTCCTCGGGATCCGGGTCAGCACCATCGCCCCCGGCATCATCGACACCCCCCTCCTGGCCGGCCTGCCCGAGCCGGCCAAGGAGTCGCTGGGCCGCCAGGTCCTCCACCCCAAGCGCCTGGGCCGTCCCGACGAGTACGCCAAGGTGGTGATGTTCCTGGTGACCCACCGGTACATGAACGGCGAAACCATCCGCATGGACGGCGGGATCAGGATGGGGCCCAAGTAGGACCCGAGTAGGGACGTGCCGGTGCCTATGCGGAAGCGATATCTAGGCTGAACGCTCTCAGCGAGGAGAACCGACCAACGTGACCCAGGAAGATGCTGATTACATGGCCCGGCGTGGATCACGCTCCGGCCACATAGCACTACTCATCGACGGCGACAATGCGCAACCCTCTCTCATAGAGGACATCCTGGCCGAGGTCGCCAAGTACGGCATCGTGACGACCCGGCGCATCTACGGGGACTGGACCCTGCCCCAGATGTCCTCCTGGAAGAAGGGCCTGCAGACCTATGCCATCCAACCGATCCAGCAGTTCCGTTACACGGTGGGCAAGAACGCCACCGACAGCGCTCTGATCATCGATGCGATGGACCTGCTGCATGCCGGATCCGTTGACGGCTTCTGCATCGTCTCCAGCGACAGCGACTACACCCGCCTGGCCACGAGAATCCGCGAACAGGGCCTGTTCGTCATGGGCATAGGCCAGAGGCAGACGCCGAACTCCCTGGTCAACGCGTGCGAGATATTCGTCTACACCGAGAACCTCAACGCGCCCGAGCAGTCCTCGGCGAGCCGGGCCACATCGCAGGAGCCCTCGAAGTGGATCGTGACCGCGAGGCGAGCCATAGAGGCTGTTCTGGACGAGGACGGTTGGGCCAACATAGGGGCGGTCGGCAGCCAGATACGGAAGCTGGATCCTGCGTTCGACTACCGCAGCTACGGGCACTCACGGCTGTCCCCCCTCATCAAGTCCCGGCCCGACAAGTTCAGGACGGAAGAGCGACTGCTCGGCGGGCACAAGCAGATCTACATCAGAAACAGGTGACGCAGGTCGATCTGATTCCGGGGACCCATACGGTTGCCCGACCCGGCGGACTACCGGAAACCGACGGGCGCTAGTCCAGCCCGTCCACCAGCCTCTGGAACTTGGCGGTGGAGAAAAGGCTGGGAGCCTGCTCCACGCGGTTGCCCTGCTTGTCGACCAGGAGCGCCCTGGACGTGTAGGGGCTGCCGTAGTGCCTCCGGACCGTGTCCGAACTGTCCCAGAGGTTGGTGAAGGTGAGCCCGTACCTGCTCACGAAGCTCTTGGCATCGCCCAGATTGTTCCATGTCGCCGGGTTGATACCCACCACGGTGACCTTGTCAGCATTCTCTCGAGCGAACCGCTCGACTTCCGGGGCGTGCGCCCGACAAGTGGGTCACCACTCGGCCCAGAACCAGAACATGACCGCCTTGTCGCCGGTGAACAGCGACCGGAGGTTCACGGTATCGCCGGTGGATACATCGGTCAGGTCTGCGTCCGGGACATCGTCGCTGATCTCGACCGACGCGGGCCCGGCCGTCTCCTCCTGTTTGATCAATGCCCGGTGCAGGAAGGTGGCCATCTCGCCCCGTTTGACGGGCTGGTCGGGGCAGTAGCGGAGCGGATCGTCCGCGCAGCCGGCGGTGACGCCGGCCGCGAACAGGGCGTCGATGTCGGCTTGGTGCGTGCTGCCCACGTCCACGTCGGTGAACCCGGCCGACGACTCGGCGGGTTCGAGACCGAAGGCGCGGACCAGGAAGGAGGCCATCTGGGCCCGGGTGACGGTATCGTCCGGGCAGTAGCGGAGCGGACCGGTAGCGCATCCCCTGGTTATCTCCTGGACGGCGAGTTCCTCCGCGTAGGGCGACCACCACGAGGCGGCGTCGACGTCCGCGAACCGGGAGGTTCCGGTCGTGGTGACCTCGTCGCCGAGCGCCCGGATTAGCCAGACGGCCATCACCCACCGCTTCATCGGGTCGCCGGGACAGAAGCCGTCCTCGCAAAGGGTGTCCTCGAACAGGCCCATCTCCGCGAGGGCGTTGATGGCAGGTTCGTGCCAGTCGCCCTCTTCCACGTCGGGGAAGCCTCCGGCGGCATCGGTGGTGGCGGGTGCCGGGGCAGTCACGGCGACCACCAGCGCGAGCGCGACCAACCCCACCAGGGCCGGCCGGCGCCGGCTTAGGGAGGCGGAACGCTCGGATGCTGTCACGGATGCTCCCCGGTCCTCGGGACCCGGCCCATGATACTTCCCGCCGCCCCCAACGGACCCGGGCGGGTCCGGGCGAGGGTTCTCGATCGCAGGGCCCATGACACCTCCGAGCCTACGTGCCCGTCCATCCCGGCTCCGGGCGGCGCATCCCCGGTCATGGCCTCCACGGTGGAGCGATAGACTCCCGGCGATGGGAAGGATGGTTGTGATCAGGCACTCCCACGAGTCGCTGGGCAGGCTGGCCGAGCGCCTCGAGCATGCCGGGGTGGAGTGGGACGACGTCCAGGTCATGGACGGGGAACCTCTTCCACCGGCCGACGAGGTGGATGCCCTGATCATCATGGGCGGCCGCATGGGCGCCTACGACACGGAGGAGTTCCCCTGCCTCGCCGACGAGATGCGCCTGGCGGGCGAGCTGGTGGAGCGGGACGTCCCCGTGCTGGGGATATGCCTCGGATCCCAGCTGCTGGCCGCCGCGCTGGGGGGAAGGGCCTATCTGGCCGACCGCCCGGAGGTCGGCGCGGTCCCGGTGAAGCTCACCGAAGCCGGCTACCGCCACCCGGTGGTGTCGAACGTGGCCGGACGGAGGGTGTTCGAGATGCACCAGGACACGTTCGACCTACCTCCCGGCAGCGTGCTGCTGGCCCGGTCCGACCGGTTCCCCCAGGCATTCTCGCTGGGGTCGGCGCTGGCCATCCAGTTCCATCCCGAGGCGCACAACTCCGCGGCCAACAGGTGGGCCGAACACGGCGCCCGCGACATGGTGGTGCGGGCGGGCGTTACTCCGGAGGAGTACCTCGCCGGTATGGAGGACGCCCGGGCGGAGCTGAACGAGGGCTCCTACCAGCTGTTCGATGCGTGGATCGCCGGCCTGGGTGGGTAAGGGGAGGGGACGCCCCGCCCGATAGGCTGATCCGACGGGACGCTGCCGTCAGGACGTGATCCGGGAGGGCCACCAGTTCCACCGGCCCAGCAGGGACACCACGGCCGGAACTATCAGGGTGCGGGTGATGAAGGTGTCCATCAGCACTCCGATCGCCACCCCGAACCCGAGTTGCAGCAGGTCCTGGAGCGGCAGGGTCATCAGCGCGGAGAAGGTGCCGGCGAGGATGAGCCCGGCAGACGTGATGACCGGCCCGGTGCGTGCCAGGGCGTGGCGGGTCGCCTCTTTGAGCGGGGCCGTCCTGGCCTCCTCTCGGATGCGCGACATGAGGTAGATGTTGTAGTCCACGCTCAGCGCGTTCAGGAACACGAAGAGGAAGAACGGGACTGCCGGACCCAGCCCGGTGTGACCGGCCAGGACGATGAACACCACCACGACGAGCCCGAGCGTCGCGAAGTAGGTGAAGGCGATGGTCACCATCAGGTAGAGGGGCGCGATGAGCGAGCGCAGCAGCAGGGCCAGGACCACGCCGATGGCCAGGAGGATCAGGGGCAGCACGACCACCGAGTCCCTGTTGCCCGCCGTGCGGGTGTCGTAGGCCTCGGCCGTGTCCCCGCCCACCAGCACGCTCCCGGCCGCCAACCCCAGGCCCGAAGCTGCCTCGCGGGCGAGGGAGCGCAACTCGGGCACGGCATCCAGGGCCTCCCCCGAGAATGGTTCCTCCACGAGCACCACCTCGAGGCGGCCCGCTCCCCCGTCGGCGGAGACGAACCGCCGCCCGCTCCCCTCCGGCAGCTGGGAGATGTCCGGCCCCCTGATGCCCAGCGGTCTGCTGGGACCGGAGACATCGGCCACGGCCGGGTGGTCGGCGAGCTCAAGCGTGAGGACGTCCAGCTGCCCGAGCACGGCGGGATCGAGCGCGCCGGCGCCCGGGGGCAGGGAGACGTAGACCTGGGTGGGAGAGAGCTCGCCGGCCGGGAACCCGCCCCGCAACAGCTCGAAGCTGCGGACCGATTCCGTGTTGGACGGCAGCCGGTCGAGCTGGTCGTAGTTGGCCCGGAACGGGACCAGGCCCACCACCAGCACCGCCAGGCCCACTCCGGTCACGACCAGGGTCAGGACCGGCCTGCCGAGGACGAGCCCGCCGATCCGGCCGTAGACGCTGCGCCGCCAGTCGGTCTGCTCCGTGGCGCCGGCTCGCAGCCGGGGCTGGGCGGGCCAGAAGGCGCGCCGCCCGAAGACCGTCAGCGCCGCCGGGATCAGGGTCAGGGCGGCCAGCATCATCAGCGCCACCGCCAGCGCGATGATGGGGCCGAGCGCCTGGTAGGAGCGCAGCGTCGCCAGGGCGAGCGCCGCGCAGGCGACCAGGATCGTGGCCCCGGCCGAGGCGACCGCGCCGCCCACGCCGCGCATGGTCAGCCTCATCGCCTCGTGGCGATCCTCATGGCGGGTCAGTTCCTCTCGATAACGCGCCGACACGAACAGCACGTAGTCGGTGCCGGTGCCGAAGAGGACCACCGTCATGATGCCGGTCGTCTGCCCGGAGATCGGGATCCCGTAGCGGAGGGCGTACCAGGC
>WTGW01000048.1 GCA_011523395.1 Acidimicrobiia bacterium | reverse complement strand
GTCAGTGGTCAGTGGTCAGTGGTCAGTGGTCAGTGGTCAGTGGTCAGTGGTCAGTATAATCCAACATAAACTAGCAACTAGCAACTAGCAACTAGTACTCCACTTCGAGTCCGGAGACGGCATCCGCGAGGTGATCCAGCGCTCGCTGGTTCAGTAGCAGCTTGGCCACGTTGCCCGAGATGGCCAGCTTCCCGCTGAAGAAAGCGCTCTGGATCTTCAGCGTCCCCTGGGATATGGCCGCCGCCGTGGCGTAGTCCGTCCTAACGGTGAGGTCCGCCTGGCCCAGGGTTCCGATCGCCAGGGACGCATCGTCGTCGGCCACGTCAAGGTAGTAACGGCCGGCAGCCCCATCGGGGACCTCGTCGATCTCGAACTGGACCGAGAACTCGATGTCCTCCACGGCGGCACCGAAGCCCGGATGGTCGCGCACGGCCTCCGTGACCCGCTCCGCCCACTCGGCGCTCAGGAACCTAGCCGCCACGGGGGCTACCTCCGGGATTCGCCATCACCGCTGCCCTCCGAGCTTCCGGTTGCGTATCTTGGAAAGCAGGTAGTCACGGTTCATCAGGGCGATGTTATCCAGCGAGATCTCTTTGGGACAGGCAGGCTCGCATTCGCCGTGGTTGGAGCAGGAGCCGAAGTACTCCTCCATGGTCTCCACCATACGCTCGACCCGCATCCAGCGCTCCGGTTGGCCCTGCGGCAGCAGGTTGAGGTGGGCGACCTTGGCGGCGGTGAAGAGTTGGCCCGCTCCGTTGGGGCAGGCGGCCACGCAGGCCCCGCATCCGATACATGCCGCCGCGTCCATGGCGGCGTCGGATGTCTCCTTCGGTACCGGCGTCAGGTTCGCCTCGGGCGCCGATCCGGTCGGGGCGCCGATATAGCCGCCGGCCTCGATGATCCGGTCGAACGCCCCCCGGTCCACGACCAGGTCGCGAACGATCGGGAACGAGGTGGCCCGCCACGGCTCGATCACGATGGTGTCACCATCCGAGAACTCCCGCATGTGAAGCTGGCAGGTGGCGGTGCTCCCCTGGGGTCCGTGTGCTCGGCCGTCGATCATCAGGCCGCACGATCCGCAGATGCCCTCCCTGCAGTCGTGGTCGAAGGCGATCGGCTCATGACCTGCGGATACCAGCCGCTCGTTGACAAGGTCGAGCATCTCCAGGAACGACATGTCCTGGTGGATGCCGGCGGCCTCGTACGTCTCGAACCGGCCCTCCACTCCCGGACCGTCCTGTCGCCATACCCGCAACGTCAGATGCATCCGGTCCCTCCTACCTGTAGCTGCGCTGGGCCGGCTTGACGTGGTCGAAGGTCAGGGGCTCCTGGTGCAGGACAGGTTCGTGGCCGTTGGCCCAGCCCCAGGCCGCCACGTAGGAGAAGTTGGCATCGTCGCGTCTCGCCTCCCCGTCATCGGTCTGGTGCTCGACCCGGAAATGGCCGCCGCAGGACTCCTCGCGGTGCAGGGCGTCCACGCACATCAGGCGAGCCAGCTGCAGGAAATCGTCCACCCGCCCTGCCTTCTCGAGGGACTGGTTGAGGGTGCTGCTCGTGCCCAGAACCCGCAGGTCCCGGTCGAAGTCCTCCTTGAGGGAGTCGATGTCGGAGATAGCCCGGCGCAGCCCGTCCGCGGTCCGCTCCATGCCGCAGTACTCCCACAGCACCTTCCCCAGTTCCCGGTGGAACCAGTCAACCGACCGTGATCCCCCGATGGACAGGTAGCGCTCGGTCCGGGCGGCCACCTGCCTCTCCGTCTCTACGAACGACGCATCGTTGCTCGGGACCAGGCCTTCTCCCAGCTGCGGCGCCAGGTAGTCGCCAACCGTGTATGGGACTACGAAGTAGCCGTCCGCCAAGCCCTGCATCAGCGCGGACGCGCCCAGACGGTTGGCGCCGTGGTCGGAGAAGTTGGCCTCTCCGAGCGCGTACAGCCCCGGGATGGTCGTCATGAGGTTGTAGTCCACCCAGAGCCCGCCCATCGTGTAGTGCATGGCCGGATAGATGCGCATGGGCGTCTCGTAGGGGCTCTCACCGGTGATGCGGTGGTACATGTCGAAGAGATTGCCGTACCGTTCCCGCACGGTGTCCTGTCCCAGCCGCCGCAGGGCTTCCTCGAAGTCCAGGTATACCCCGTTGGCGAGAGGCCCGACCCCCTTCCCCCGGTCCACCTCGACCTTGGCGGCCCGGGAGGCCACATCGCGGGGTACCAGGTTGCCGAAGGCCGGGTAGCGCCGCTCGAGGTAGTAGTCCCGGTCCGACTCCCCGATGTCACCGGGCGGCCGCGTGTCGCCCGCCCGGTCCGGAACCCAGATCCGTCCGTCGTTCCGCAACGACTCGGACATCAGGGTGAGCTTGGACTGGAACTCGTCCGAGGCGGGGATGCACGTGGGATGGATCTGCGTGTAGCAGGGGTTGGCGAACAGGGCCCCCTGGCGATGGGCGCGCCACACCGCGGTCACGTTGGACTTCATCGCGTTGGTGGAGAGGTAGAAGACGTTGCTGTAGCCTCCCGTGGCCAGGAGCACGGCATGCCCCGGATGGGAAGCGATCTCCCCGCTGACGAGGTCGCGGGTGACGATGCCCACGGCTCGGCCGTCCTTCACCACCACGTCCAGCATCTCGGTCTGGGTGTGCAGCTCCACCGTGCCGCGGTCGACCTGGCGCATCATCGCCTGGTAAGCCCCCAGCAGGAGTTGCTGGCCGGTCTGGCCCCGGGCGTAGAAGGTGCGTGAGACCTGAGCCCCGCCGAAGGAACGGTTGGCCAGGAGTCCGCCGTATTCCCGGGCGAATGGAACCCCCTGTGCGGTGCATTGGTCGATGATCTCCACCGAGAGCTGGGCGAGGCGGTAGACGTTCGACTCGCGCGACCGGTAGTCGCCGCCCTTCACGGTGTCGTAGAACAGCCGGTGGATGGAGTCGCCGTCGTTGGGGTAGTTCTTGGCGGCGTTGATGCCTCCCTGGGCGGCGATGGAATGCGCCCGGCGGGCCGAGTCGTGGAAGGTATACGCCTTGACCCGGTAGCCGAGCTCGCCCAGCGTGGCGGCCGCTGAGGCTCCCGCCAGGCCCGTTCCGACCACGATGATGGTGAAGCGCCGCTTATTGGCCGGGCTGACCAGGCTTATCGAGTCCCGGTGGTTGTCCCAGCGCTCGTTGATGGCTCCCGACGGAATCCTGGCGTCCAGCATCAGTAGGTCTCCGGACAGACCACTACGAGACTATGCCCAGGGCGACGCCGACCGGCACGGCCAGGAAGCCGGCCACCACCACCGTGGCGAAGGCGTGGGCGAATGTCCGGCGGAAACGGTTGAATCGGGGATTGCTGATGCCCAGGCTCTGGAACAGGCTCCACGCCCCGTGCCAGATGTGGAAGGCCAGAGCCACCTGAGCCGCCACGTACAGGATCCACACCGGCCAGCGGCTCAGGCTCGCGACCAGGTTGTGGTAGACGGACCCGCGGACGAACTCCGGGTTGACAGCCTCCACGCCGATGGTCAGGTCCGCCAGATGCCACGCCAGGAAGAGGAGCACGATAACTCCACTCCAGCGCATCGTCCGGCTGGCGTAACGGGCGGCCAGGTAGTCCCGCGGTGACTGGTACTTGGTCTCCCTGGCGTCCCGGTTGCTACGGGTCAGCACCAAGGCGGCGTGGATGTGGATCAGGAAGGCGGCTGCCAGGGGGATCCGCAGGAACGCCCACAGCACCATGGTGCGGGGGAAGAGGGGTTCGCCCAGATCGCGCAGGCCCTCGCCGTACTCATCGATGCGGAAGGTGCCTCCATGAGCGCCCTCGAAGACGTGGAGGTTGCCGATCATGTGGCCCAGCACGAACAACAGGAGGACCACGCCGCTGATCGCCATGGCGTACTTCTTGCCGGTATCGGTGCGGTAGATGGACACGATCCAGGGTGCCCGCCGGACCCGCTCGCGTCCGGCTCGCCTCAGGTTGAGCATGTCGCTACCTTACCGGCTCCCCGCCTCCTCCAATGTGCGCTCGGCGTGCCGTCACGAGCCTCGTGAGCCGCGGCCGGGCTTGACGTCCGCCGCGGGCACCGGTTATATTACAATGTCGTAATTGCGTGTGTGTAAGTCGAGGTGGAGGTTGCGACGCGAACTCATTGACGCTCTTGCCGTCGAGCAGGTTGGATGGAAGGAATACGCCAACTGTCTCGGGGCTCATCACGACCTCTTCTTCCCGGACCGCGGCGCGTCCACTCGGGCGGCCAAGCAGATCTGTGCCGAATGCCAGGTTCGGGTCGACTGCCTCGAGTATGCCGTGACCAGGGGGGAGAAGTTCGGCATCTGGGGTGGTCTGTCAGAGCGGGAGCGGAGGAAGATCCGCAAGCAGCGAGCAGCCGAGGCACTGCAGCGCGCCGTTTCTTGAATATTTCCCAATTCCTCGGGCTGGCAGTTACAGTATGAGGATGACACCTTCCCCTATTGCCTCCCTTGCCCGCAACCGCGCGCTCTGGCTCCTGTGTGCCTTCGTGCTCGCCCTGGTCGCCTGTTCCGACGATCCCGAGGAAGTCCCTCCCGAGACCACGGCGCCGGATACGACGACGGCAGTAATCCTGGACACGACCACGACCGCCGCGGCACCACAGGTGGATACCACGGCGCCGACCACGACCACCACCGCCCCCGACGAAGAGTTTCCGGGGCCGACCGTTCTTGCCTATCTCGAAGAGATCCGGAACATCGCGGTAGCCACCGGCCAGGTGGCGCTCGACATGCGAGCGGCCAACAACGACTGGGACAATCGATCGGTAACGGGCGTCACGTATGCCGAGACGGAGGCGGCCCTCGTGGCCGTCAGGGACCAGACCCGCCAGCTGCGGGACGCTATCGGGTTGGTGGAGCCACCCACCGAGTTCGGCCTTCCCGTGGAGCATCAGACGGCTTGGGAGGCCTTGGGCGAGATGGCGGATGCCGCGGTGGAGGCACTGGCCGGGCTGAGGTCGCCCGATACCGGGGAGCGGCGCCGGGCCGCGCTCTCCGACTTCATAGTCGCATTCGAGCGCTTCAACGGTGCAGTGAGCCGCATTGTCGACATCATTGACGTGGGCGGAGCCATCGACCTTCCGACCATCACGGTGGCGACCACGGTGGCTACCACCACGACCACGACCGCCGCGACGACTGCCACGACTTCCGCAGCTCCCACCACTACGGACGCCACGACGACCACCGTCGCGGCCACGACCACGACCACCTTGCCGGCGGTTGTCGACTACAGCATCGTCGACAGCGGAGGAGACGCCTCCGACCCGGTCCAGATCTGGCTTAACGTCTCCGTGGAGGCCGGCACGACCAAGGATCAGCTGGCGAGGTTGGCCACCCGGCTGGCTACCGAGTACAGGCTCTCGCGCGAGTATCAAGCCCTGGTGATCCACTTCGTTCGCTTCCCCGAGGGCACTGCCACGCTCGGGCGGTGGACCGACGCGCCCCACGGTGACTGGGCGCGGGCCGGCGAGGCGACCAAGGGTGACTACTCCACCCACCAGATCGTCGACGAGACCATCGAGAAGGACTGGTCGCTGCTTCCTACGGACGAGCAGATGGACGTACTCCGCAAGTACAACGACTACCGGACTGCCTACCAGATCGAGAACGGCGTGTCTCCGCCCGACTCGGAGCTGATCCCGCTGGCCGCCGTTGCGCTCGGTCTCGAAGAGGCCGCCATCGAGGACGCCATCGCCGCGTGGAGCGCGTGGGTGGGTTACTAGCCACGGCGGCGGTGTGCTCGCTACGTCCGGGGCACTAAGGGTGTTGGCCGGGCTTCGCTGTTATCATCGGGTCCAAGGGAAGGGAGACTACGGATGATTCCCAAGATCCAAGGTGGCGAGATCATCGTTATTCTCGTGGTAATCCTGCTCCTGTTCGGCGCCAGGAAGCTTCCGGAACTGGCCCGTTCGCTCGGCAGTTCGGCTCGCGAGTTCCGTAAGGGAATCGAAGAGGGCCGCACCGAGGAGCAGGACGAGGCAGCACCCACCACCACTACGATCTCCGACGCCAACACGACCACATCCGGCACCGAGACTTAGTTGGTAGTTGCTAGTTGCTAGTTGCTAGTTGCTAGTTGGTGTTGTATTCCACTGACTAGTGGCGGTAGCCGGTGTTCAGTAGGCGCACAGCGACCTCAAGGTAGTCAAGTCCCTTGTGCCCGCAATTCTCCGGTTGTCTGTTCTTACCGGGTTACGACATTCACTGACCACTGACCACTGACCACTGACCACTGACCACTGACCACTGACC
>WTGW01000146.1 GCA_011523395.1 Acidimicrobiia bacterium | reverse complement strand
TAGGACGCTGGCCTTTCAAGCCAGAAACGCGGGTTCGAATCCCGTCGGGGCCACTACGGGATGTTCGCCTTTACCCGCGCCCCAGGTCGTCGGCGGCGACCAGCGTGGTGGCTTCTGTGGATGGTTTGTTCATGTCACAGATCGGAGCCTTGGGTGCTGCCGAGAACAGCCCAGAGCGGTTCGCCGAGGACGACGGACGGGTCCAAGTGAACAGGGCCAAGAGGCTCGCCAGTTGGGGACCGTAGGCGGATGACACGTTCCTCAAGGATGGTCCTGCGTCGTCGGGACCCCGCCCGACGAGTAGCACCCGCAGGGGAGGGTGAGCGGCCCGGCGGCCCGTCCCGTGGAACGGCTTAAGCCTGAATCCACCGAAGACGGTCACACCCCTTCAATGCCGTTGTGGTGGTTTTCCTCGCCGGTGCGACGCCACACAGCCGGGACGGGACCGCTGGGAACGACCGCGCGCGGAACGGCCGCCTGCGGGCCCGGCCTGGGACAGGTCGTCCTGGTCGCGCATCTCGGCGGAAACAGCGGGGACCGGACGCGGAGCTAGGCGAGTGGCTGCTAAGCCGACACACCGCGGCGGCCTGACCGTCGGCGGACTAACCGACCCGCTCAGCGTGACCGACTGGTCAAAGGGGCAGCCACTTGACCGCCATCAGCCATACGTAGATTCCGATGACGGCGAACCCGATACCGACCGTGATGGCTTGTTCCACCCTGGGGTTGTGCTTCTCGTCTGTCTTGACGGTTCGGAACATGACATTCCCGGCGTCTGTGATGAGGGGGAGGTCACGTTCGGAGCGTCGGTCGAACAGGTGAACGGTCATGAACGTGACCGCCGACGCCAGCAGCATCGACAGCACATCGTTCACGAGCGCGGGCCATGCCTGCGTCTCGGTTCGGGCGAACACGGCCATACTCGCCACCAGGAACGCCAGCATGACCAGCACGATCAGCTCCGCCACATTCCGGCCCTTCTGTTTGCTGTTCACCAGCGTGTCCAGGTTCCCTTGCAGCTCCGCCGCCTCGGAACGGTCCAACCCGGCTTGTTCGATCCGGTCGGTCGCATAGTTGTAGGCGTGTTCGAGTTCGCCGATGTTCCTGGTCGTGTCAATAGTCTGAACATGGCGCAGCAGTACGCGGCGGGTCTGTTCGTCGGCGGATAGCGCGTCGAGCCGCTGCCACAGCATGTAGGTTTGCTGTTCCTCGCTGGCGGTGCGCGCGGTCAAACGCGACGTACGGAACGACAGGATCAGCACGAACACCGTGGCGCCCGCGCCCAGCACACCGTAATAGTCGCCGAATCCCGGGAACCATCCGTATCCGGGAATGTGGGTGAACCATTCGTCGCGCATATATATGACGAACCCGAACCCCAACAGACTCAAGATAAGCCACTTGAACCCGGCCCGGTCGTCGGACCGGAAGTTGATAAGGGCGTTCACGCTGATGACCGCAGCAGCGCCAACCCACAGTAAATCGGTGCGGTACACGGTGATCGTAGCGAAGACGGCCAGCCATACCAGCGACAGGACCGGACGCAAGTGCTGCATGGCGTTAACGGCCAGATTCGTCGTTTCCAGGTTCGCGTAGCGGAAAGCGATGTTCCCAAACGTGGCTGCTATCGCAAAGGCGATTATCCACACCACCCGAATAGACACGAATCCGGCCAAGTATGTGCCTGGTTCCGACTGGGCAGGGAAGAAGGTGAGACCGATCAGAAGGCTACCCAAAACGCCTGGTAAGTTTGTTACTATCGAGACAGCTAGTACACAGGCTAGCTCATCCATCGGATCGTTTATCTCCGTAGTGCCCTTGTATCTGAAGCGATACAGTTCTTGTCCCAACTTGAATCTGAAGGATATCCAGGAGAGACAGAGAGCAGTGGACACCGCCAACAGGAAACCACATAGCAGGCGCCACCCGCCCTCGGTTGTGACACCGCCGGCCTGTGACAAAGTGACCAACGCAACCCCCGACATGGCGGTGCCCAGCATTAGCCAGTCCTGCACAGCCAGACGGCGGTATCGCCCGCGGCTGTCATGCCGTCTCTGATAGACAACGAAGAGAATCAGCCAAGCGGCCGTAATGACCGTCACGAGAGCGGTGTCCAAGAACAAGGTAGCCCAAACGAATAATGCCGAATTGAACCCGTTGAGGGTCGCGAGCACACCGTCACATGTGCGAAGACGCCGAACTATCCAGGCCCATATGTCTCCACGCCTGATGAGGCCGGGGCGAGTCCACAGCAGATATATCCACCAAAGTACAGACATAGGGAGGTGAAACCAGAATTGGAACACGAACGGGCCGACCGCCGAACCCGTGAGGGCTATTGCGAGCGGCGTCCAAGACATCATGAACACCGAAACGCCCATCCACGACGCCGCCCTCGTGTCCGGCTTCAGCCGCGCGGTGTCGGTCATGCAACGCCTTTCCGGGTACGACCGCCGGCCGTGTACCAACCTGGCGAGGATAGAAGACGATACCGGGACCGGCCAACCATGTTCCGGCGGGGCCGGCGACACCCCGCAACGTCCGTGCAAGGCCGGCTCCGACTAGAGGACTTCGATCTTGGATTCTCCTGCGCTGTCCGGGGCAAGGAGATCGTGCCAGGCGTGGGTTGCGGGTTTCTGGGCGTGGGCGGTGGGACGGGCTCGCGAGCAAGTCCCCGTGGGGTTGGTGTATCACCGCAGGTCAGGGCTGGTGGCGAACGTCCCACTGTTTCTTCGGGGCTGCGTCGTGTCGTCTGCGTGGCGGGGGAGCGGGGCACGGTGGCCGGAGCTATGGCCGCGCCCACGAATCGGGCTGCTACCGTCTCCTCCGCCCCACCCGGCCCTTTCCTGAGGTGTAGATGACCGGGGACCGACACTTCCGGGCACTGGTCCGGGTCCACACGAACAAGGCTGAGAGGCCTCCTGGGTTGTGACGCCTTAAGGGCGGGCTGGGCACCGCGTCAGCGGTCGAGCTACGGGACTCCTACAGCAGCGTCGTATGGGTGCGGGCACATTTCGACCCTCCGCACTCCCTGATAGCTATGCCTACGACACTGACAGTGACACGGGACTAGGACCCCGTCAGCTGGGGCAGTCACAGCATGTGCCTCTCCACCCTCTCTACCGAGAGGATCATCGGGGGCCTAATAGTCGTACGCATCCGGCATGGCACCATGCCCGCTAAGGGCGGGGTAGTTTCCCTGACGTCACCAACGCGAGGGGACTCTATGCCACAGACGCAGAGACCGCAAGACAAACTCGAGGACTGGAAGACCTGGCTTTCAAACGACCTCCGAGACCATATGTGCCGTCTACTGGCAAGCCGAGAAATCCAGCGAAGCTGGACCGACATCCTGGAAGCAACCGACTGGTCCCCATACGACAACGGCACATTCAACGAATGGGTCAATAACAACTACCTCGACTCCCTTGCAGTTGACATCAGAGCCATAACCGACAGAAGCGAAGACACCCGATCGCTCATACGGCTACTAGACGACCTTGAGAAGAACCGCGGCCTGCTCCCCCAACTCGGCATTGATGCCACCGACCTAGGTAGCCACAACAGGCAGCTAGCCGCAATCCGCGCAAAGGTCGGAGACTATGTCAACCGAAGAGTTGCTCATCACAGTACGAGACCTCGACGGCACACCCTGACTGTCGGAGAGGTACATCAAGCCGCGGACTCCCTATTTAACATATATCACCATTGGCACCAGAATGTCTGCAACGTGATCTCGGTACCGCCGACTGTCACGGACCTCCCACTAGACCAATGGGAATGCCTATTCACCCGGGCCTGGGTCACCCCCGACCAAGCTACACATATCGCAGAGCGGCGGAGGACGGAATACCAGAAACGGTTCGGAACGTGGCCGCTCTACCCTTTACGGCCCTGTGACTAATCCCGATCTCCCGTTGTTAGTCGGTTAGCGAGTACGCGCTGAGCGTGGAGGCTTCGGTGTGGTGTTTGATGCGCTCCACGATCCACCGGCGCTGGTGATGCTGTCCATCGTGGCTACCGCGGCGGGTGGTGTCGGTATGGAGGGCTACCCTGAGCGGGTCCATGACGCCGTATGAGTTCATCAGCAAGTGGCGGGCCTCCGAGTTGGCGGAGCGTTCCGCAGCGCAGCAGCATTTTCTCGATCTTTGCGAATTGCTGGGGGAACCCAAACCGGCGGATGTTGATCCCCACGGGGAGTGGTATTGCTTCGAGCGGGGGGCGCGTAAGGACACTGGCGGCGACGGCTGGGCCGATGTTTGGAAACGGCATCACTTCGCGTGGGAGTACAAGGGGAAGCGGAAGGACCTTGATGCTGCGTTCGTGCAGCTCCGTCAGTATGCGCTGGCGCTGGAAAACCCGCCGCTATTGATTGTCTCCGACATGGTGCGGTTCCGGATACGAACAAACTGGACGAACAGTGTCAGCAAGACGTACGAAATCGACCTAGAGGACCTCGCCGACGCGGCGACGCGCGATCTGCTCAAGTGGGCATTCTCAGACCCCGAGCGGCTACGGCCGGAGGAGACGAGGCAAGCGCTCACCGAGCAGGCGGCCAAGTCCTTCGCGACGGTCGCGGAGTCGCTGCGGAAACGCGGACACGACCCGCATGTAGTAGCACACTTCGTGAACCGGCTGGTCTTCTGTATGTTCGCCGAAGACGTGGGCCTGCTGCCCGGTCACATGTTCACACGGATGCTGCAGCAGGCGAGGCGTGCGCCAACGGAGTTCGCTGACCTTGCCGGAGTTCTCTTTGGAGCCATGGTCACCGGCGGTCGGGTCGGTTTCGAGACGGTCGACTGGTTCAACGGCGGCATGTTCGATGACGACACGGCCCTGCCGCTGGAGAAGTCCGACATCAACACAGTGCTGGCCGCCGCAGCGCTCGACTGGTCGGAAATCGACCCGTCGATCCTCGGCACGCTCTTCGAGCGCGGGCTCGATCCCGCCAAGCGTGCCCAGCTCGGCGCGCACTACACCGACCGCGACAAGATCATGCTGATCATCGACCCGGTAGTGATCCGCCCCTGGCTCACGGAATGGGCCGCGGAGAAGGCAGAGATCGCTACTGACCTGGAACGCGCGGATGCCGCCAAGGCACCGGCCACTCGCACTAGGCGGCGGAATGAGGCTAGGCGGCGGTATGAGACGTTCCTGAACCGGCTGAGGGCGTTCACCGTACTTGACCCTGCGTGTGGTTCGGGCAATTTCCTATATCTGGCCCTCCAAGCGCTCAAGGACCTAGAACACCGCGTGCAGTTCGAAGCGGAGACACTCGGCCTACAACGGGCGTTCCCAGAGATCGGACCGGCCAACGTCAAGGGCATCGAGCTAAACCCCTACGCAGCCGAGTTAGCTCGCGTGTCGGTTTGGATCGGCGAGATTCAGTGGATGCGCCGCAACGGCTTCTCGGAGTCACGCGACCCTATCCTGAAGCCACTCGACACCATCGAGTGCCGCGACGCAATCCTGACACCGGACAACGCCGAACCGGCCTGGCCCGAGGCGGATGTCGTGATCGGCAATCCCCCGTTCCTGGGTGGCAAGCTCTTGATCACCAACCTGGGCGAGGATTATGTGTCTCATATGTTTGCTACTTACGATGACCGTGTGCCGGCGGAAGCGGACCTCGTCTGCTACTGGTTCGAGAAAGCAGGCCAGCAGATCGCATCCGGCAAGGCGAACCGGGCCGGGCTTGTGGCGACTAACTCCATCCGAGGCGGCGCCAACCGCCGTGCGCTTGAGGCCGCGACCAAGAATCGGCCGATCTTCGAGGCGTGGAGCGACGAGCCGTGGGTGATCGACGGGGCAGCGGTTCGGGTGTCGCTGCTCTGCTTCTCCCGCGCCGACGACAAGTCCGTGGCCGGCTCGCAACTCGACGGCGAGCCAGTTGACGAGATCTACACCGACCTGACGGCCCAGCGCGACGGTATCGGCGTCGACCTGACGAAAGCCCGTCCACTTGTCCAGAACGCTGGCGTGGCGTTCATGGGCGACACCAAAGGAGGCCCCTTCAACGTCACGGGCGATCAGGCACGCGAATGGCTCCGCCTGCCAGCCAACCCGAACGGACGAACAAACGCCAACGTTCTGAAGCCGTGGGTAAACGGAATGGACCTAACCCGGCGACCAGCCGGAAAGTGGATCATCGACTTCGGGTTAAACACGTCGGCAGGCGAGGCCGCACTGTACGAAGAACCGTTCCGTTGGGTCCAAGAACACGTCTTACCGGCATGGACTAAGCAACGAGAGGCCGGGAGACGAAGACAATGGTGGTTGCATCATCGGCCACGCCCGAAAATGTGGGCGGCACTCGACGGACTGTCTCGATACATAGCGACGCCGACCGTAGCCAAATACCGCCTCTTCGTCTGGCTCGACGCTCGCGTTTGTCCCGATCATCAGCTAATCGTTATCGCCCGCGCCGATGACACGACATTCGGGATTCTCCACAGCCGGTTCCACGAAATCTGGTCGCTACGGCGAGGGACAAGTCTGGAGGACAGGCCGCGATACACGCCGACAACCACCTTCGCAACCTTCCCATTCCCGCCCGGCCTGACGCCCGACATGCCAGCAACCCAGAACACCTCCAACCCCCACGCCATGGCCATAGCCCAAGCCGCCCGACACCTCGTCGAACTGCGCGACCGCTGGCTCAACCCACCCGAATGGGTCAAGTGGATCAACGAACCGGTCCCCGGCTACCCGAAACGGCCCGTTCCCCGCGGCGACGAAGCCGCCAAATCGCTCAAGAAACGCACACTGACCAACCTGTACAACACCCGCCCACAATGGCT
The DNA here is from genome assembly GCA_011523395.1 of Acidimicrobiia bacterium. GTDB lineage: Bacteria > Actinomycetota > Acidimicrobiia > Spongiisociales > Spongiisociaceae > Spongiisocius. Next base: position 19,392 of record WTGW01000146.1, on the reverse strand, counting down.
CACCGACGCACACCAAACACTCGACGCGGCAGTAGCAGCCGCCTACGGATGGACGCCTGACATCTCCGACGACGAAGTTCTCCGAGAGTTGCTGGCCCTCAACGGCGGCTAGCCACGTTGCAGTGGAGGATCCGAAGTTGCCGTTCAGTGTGTCTCGGCAACTGTACATACCCATGTGCGGATGGTGACACTAGCGCGAGTCATGAGGCGACGTCCTAAAGACTTCCGCCGAAGTGCCTTGACAGGGATGGTCACGAGGTCCACTACGGAAGCCCTAGCGTGTAGTGGGTGTTGAAGTCGCGTGTTCAGCGGGTTAGTGCTAACCACCGCGGACGGCGCTCCCTGGATTGACCCGCAGTCCGAGCAGATCGCGCTATCGTGAGCATCTCTCACTGAAGTTCCAATGTCTCCCAATCGGGGAAACCGCCATCAAGCACTTGTCGGATTGAGCGCAGGCACAGGTCCTGGGTCATGCGGATAAACTCGGCTGACTCGACTCGTTGGCCACCTACTTTGTGAGTATCGGAAATCTTGCCGGTGTGAACCGCCTTCGATCGGACCTTGTAGAAGTCTCTTAGCTGAGCGGCCAAGGCTTTCCGCTCCGAGAGGCCTTTCCCTAGGAACCGGGCACCTCGGTTACGGAGCCGGTAGCTCAGTTCACTGTCAAACTCTGGCAGATAGAGGCTCTCGAGAGCTATCGCCAGGTCAATGATCTGGTCAACTTGGGCTTTGCCGCCCCACGATGCGATCAACCTGTCAATCGGGACCGAAAGGCGTGCTCTGTCATCAGGACTCAGTTCTGTCAGCGACGAATACACGTTCTTGGCTTCTTGTATCTGCTGACCCGTGACAGTAGTTCGTAGATGCGGATTCGGATCTGGCGTCCAACTATAGCCACTTCCCGACCCGAGATTGATGACCTCATCTTCCGAGACAAACCTCCAACTGACGGACGGGAATACTCGCGTCTTGGCAACCATCGAGAGAGCGTTACAGAACTCAAGCGCATTGAAGCTCGGCATCTGGGTGCTCTTGTGTGAGTATCGGAAGAGCGTATTGCCTACCGGGTCTTGCATACCCAAGTACGACTTGGGATTAATATATCGTGGTGTCACGACCCTATTCTCGATGATCAACGTAGAGCCTCGGAAGCGCTCTAGACCCGGGCGGTCGAACATGGGCGGGATGTATCCCGGTAACTCGCCCTCATTCTGGGATAGCGGGATGATGTCCACGCTGTCGTAGAGTTCAACTGGTGTGTCTATTCTTGCGCCACCTAGGAGGGTGAAGAACTGGAATTCGCACTCTTGTTCTAGTGAGTTAGTGAAGAGAGCGGCGGTCTTGTGAGAACCTAGGGATACGGTGAGCTGTATTAGCTTCTTAGCAAATTGATCAATGTTATGTCCACCAACTACTCCACCTCGGATACTAATCATAGCGGTCTGTATGCGGTCTTCGTAGATGTACTCACGAAGCATAGTCCTCAAGAGGTTCAGCAAGTTGGTGTAGGCAGCGTGATCTCGTATCTCGATCTCACATCGCATCAAAGCAAGTCTCAGGTCGGGAGCGTAGCGTTGACGAACATCGCGCAGTGCCTGTCCGTAACTTGCTACCGAAAACCTTGTAGCAAGCTGACCACGGTCGCGGATTTCAAGACTCTGAACGGCCCTGTCCAAGAGCATCTTCAGTTCCCCACTCATGATCGTTCATGTCATCTGTTCTGTGACAAGGGTCAATGGGTTCTTCGCGAGCGTACTCAGCGGATGTTCTCTCACACACACCACAGGCCGAGAAATGACGAAGGGCATACACATGTTCGCAATGGTACCAGAACGGACCAGGTTGCTAGGCGGCGGAAGATGGAATGGGTCGGATGCTGTCCTGCCTGGCGATACGGTGTGTCGGGCCAAGGGGCTGCATACCCTTACCGGAGCCACGGGCTGGCGGCCCGCATTGGGCTGCTACCGTCTCCTCCGCCCCACCCGGCCCTTTCCTGAGGTGTAGATGACCGGGGACAGACACTTCTACGTAGAGTCGTTCGGTACGGTCCGGCTGAGTTCGTTCCGGCAGGGCCAGTCGCCCTTTGCCGACCGCTACGTGACGGATCGGACGATCTTCGGCATGTACTGCGATCGTCTGTATCCCCTCATGGCGACCCGTGACGAGGACCCGGTTCCCCAGTACTGGAAGTTACGCAACGGGGTGTTGCTCTACGACGTCCCGGAAAAGCCGCTGGAGATCATCGGGCCGGATGCTGCCCGGATGCTGGAGAGGGTCCTCACCTGCAGGGTCGGCACGCTCGCAGTGGGTCGGGCTCGGTACGGCATTGCCTGCAATGAGGACGGCACCGTTCTGATGGACGGAGTGATCATGCGCCTCGCGCCGGATCGCTACTGGTACGTGAAGGCCAACGGTGAGTTCGAGAGCTGGCTCAGCGCCCTCGCCATCGGGCTCGATGCCGAGGTCTCTGATCCGGATTCGCGAGTCCTCCAGATTCAGGGACCTAAGTCGCTCGACGTGCTCGACGCGGCGATCGGCGGTGGACTGTCGGGCGGCTTCAGATACTTCCACGCCGGATTCTTCGACATCGGTGGACAGACATTGTGGGTCTCCCGGACCGGGTGGACAGGCGAGGCCGGGATCGAGATCTACTGCAACAGCGGTCCGGGGGCTACGGATCATGACGCCCTCTGGGATCATCTGTTGGCCTGCGGTGAGCCCTTCGGCATGGAGTTCAGCACGTCCTCATCGATGGGCATACGGCGCATCGAGGCCGGCATCCTGGACAACGGCACCGATATCGAACCGGACCTGACACCGTTCGGCGCCGGCCTGGGGAACTTCGTCGCGCTGGACAAGGGGGACTTCATCGGGCGTTCCGCGCTGGCAAGGGCCGATCGCACTCAGCTCCTGTTCGGCCTGGTCTGCGCTACCGCTGCGCCGGACGCCGGGATGCAGGTGCACTTCGAGGACGGCCCGGTCGGGCACATCACGATCGGCACCTGGTCGCCCGCCCTGGACGCAGGCGTCGGCTACGTGCGCTTCGACCGGCCTCTGCCGGGCGGTGACTGGCTCGGCAAGACGGTCTTCTTGCTCGACCACGAGGGAACCCCTCACCGGGCGACCGTTGACACGCTGCCGTTCGTGGACAAGGAGAAGCGGTTGCCCCGCGCCGAATGGAGTGGCGGACGGTCCGCGGAGTAGGGCTTCTCCGGTCCGGTTGACGCCGGCCTGCCCATACCTGGTATCTTGCGGGCCTGATCGGGAGTGGTGTAATCGGCAGCACGACAGGTTCTGGCCCTGTTAGTAGGGGTTCGAGTCCTCTCTCCCGAGCGGTTGGTATCATTCGCCACACGCAGTGGCCCCGTCGTCTAGGGGCCTAGGACACCGCCCTCTCAAGGCGGAGACGCCAGTTCAAATCTGGTCGGGGCTGCGATAGAACGACCCGGTCGGACCCGTCACTGTCGGTGAAGGGCTCCGGTCGGGTCTTTCCCTTTCCCGTCAGGCCCGCCCGTAGACGGGCACGACCGCCCCCGACATGACACCCGACTCCCCGGTCAGGATGAACTCCGCCACCGCTGCGATCTCGTCAGGGGTGGGCCACTTGACGTACTCCGCGAAGGGCAGTGCGCGGCGGGTGGCCGGTGTATCCATCACCGACGGCAGGATCACGTTGACGGTGACGTCGGCGTCCTCCAGTTCCGCCGCGGCGGTCTTGGCCAGGGCTACCACGCCCGCCTTGGCGATGTTGAAGGCTGCCTGCCCGGGTGGGTTGTCCACCACGGCCCGGCTTCCGACCAGCAGGATGCGGCCTCCGCCGGCCTCGAGATGGGGGACGGCGGCACGCACGGTGTAGAAGGCCGACCGCAGGTTGAGGTCGATCATCCAGTCGAACCGCACATCGTCGGTGTCCTTCACATCCCTTCCGGCGGCCCAGCCTCCGACGAGTGAGGCAACCGCGTCGATACGCCCGAAGCGGGCTGCCACCCTGGCCAGGAAGTCCTCGACCTCCCCGGACTCCGTGGCGTTGACGCGACGGAGGACCAGTTGATCCTCATCGAAAGGAAACCGCTCCTCGAACTCGTCCGTGTCGATGGGTCTGAGATAGGTGGCGCCGATGCGGTAGCCCCGGCGGATCAGCCGCCCGGTGAGGGCGGCGCCGAGCCCGCTGGTGGCGCCGACGATTACTGCTACGGGGTCGCTCATGATGAGGTCAGGATATAACGATCCGATCCGTGGCGGGACCATTCCCCGATCTGTCCATGATCCACAGATCGGCTACGTTGGTTCCGGTTCTCCCGGTCCGGAGCAGCCCCCGTGCCGCCTCCAGATACGGATAGGAGTCGCAGGCCTCCAGGTGGCTCCGGGCCAGCGCCGGATCGGTCACCGTGGCGCCGTCTACGCAACCGCCGGCCGCATCGGTCGGGCCGTCCACGCCGTCGGTTCCGAAGGCGAGAAACCGGTGCCGGCTACCGGCGATCTCGACGCCGGCGGCGACGGCGGCGTGCTGATTGCGACCGCCCTTGCCCGGCCCGCGCACCTCTACGGTGGTCTCTCCGGCCAGGACCCGAGCCGTGCCCTCCGGGGTGGTGGCCAATTCCCTCAGCACGGCGTCTTCGGTGTCCCCGGCCAGCCGCGCCGGGGCCGGCGGCACGTCCAGGCCGGCTGCGGACAGGAACCGGACCGCCGCCAGACCTGCGGTCATCCCGTCAGCCAGGATCAGGGCGAGATCGCTCCCCGACCCTTGCCGAGCATCGGAGCCCTCGACCGCTCCGGCGACAACGCGCCGGGCCCGATCCGCCGCGCCACCTCGGATGGAGTACCGGTCGAGGATCTCGCCCAGGGGGGCCGGGTCACGGGGCGGGGTCACGGTGGGGCCGGAGGCCACCACCGCCGGGTCGTCGCCCACGTCGGAGACCACCAGCGTGACCACCGGCCTACGGCAGTGCGCCGCCAACCGCCCGGCCTTGACCAGCGATACCGCCTGGCGGACCTGGTTGATCGTCTCGATCGGGGCGCCGGAGCGGATCAACTGGTCGTTCAGGTCCTGGATGTCGTCGAGGCTGAGGCCCTCGGCCGGCGCCTCCAGCAGGGCCGATCCGCCCCCGGACACGAGAGCCAGCAGGAGCTCGTCGGGCCCCGCGCCCCGGGATAGGTCGATGGCGCGCTCGGCCGCCATGACGCTCCCTTCATCCGGAACCGGATGGCCCCCCACCACCACCTCCGCCCAATCGGGCGCCGTCTCGGCCTGGTCGGTTACCACCAGGCCGCGCGACACCAGCGGTCCCAGGGCGTCCGCCGCGCCGCGGCTCATTCCCGTGGCCGCCTTGCCGAAGGCCAGCACGGTCACCCGCCGCGCGGCGATGAAACGGCCGCCGGCGAGAACCCCACCCTCGGCGGGAGCGAGCGCGGAGCGCACCAGCCGGCGCGGATCCACCGCCTCCAATGCCGCATCCACGGCGCCGAGCAGGCGGCCCGTGGCTCGGGGATTGATGGCCCGGAGGTCACCGAGCCGGTCGCCGGCCAGTCCCATCAGGGTGTGATCCGCTTGAACGCCTCGGCTCGGGATAGGCCGGCCTCGTTACCGGCCGTCCGGGCGCGGTCGTCGATCTCGAGGCGGAACGCCTCGGTCGCCTCCAGCGAGTCCCCGGCGCCGTCCATCGTGGTGGTGGCCTGGCTGGAATGTGACAGCAGGGCGGCCACCTTGTGATCCACGAAATCGGTCATGTCCTCGTAATGATCTGCCTCGTCCGCGGCCCAGAGCAGCAGGGCCGAGGGACGGTGGTGGGTCAGGCCATCGGTCAGCTGCTCGGGGAAGAAGAGGTGGTCCCGGGCAGCCACCACCCCGTCGATGGCCGCCCAGCCGGTCGCCCGGTGGTCGGGATGCAGCATGTAGCGGCGCCACGGATCGTGCGTCAGGACCACGTCGGGGCGCAAACGGCGGATCCACAGGCACACCTCGGCGCGCAGCTCCATGGTGTACTCCAGCTCACCGTCGACGTGGGAGAGGTTGAGGGTGCTGTCCACGCCGAGGGCCTCGGCGGCGCGGGTCTGCTCGTTCATCCTCATTCGGACCAGGTCGGACGGGCTGAGTGAAGGATCCCACGATCCCTTTGAGCCGTCGGTCAGCACCAGGATGGTCGCCTGCGTCCCGGCGGCAGCCCACTTGGCCAGCGTCCCACCGGCTCCGAACTCGGCATCATCAGGATGTGCGCCGATGGCCAGCGCTCGGGTCGGGACCGGCAGGTCGGAGGTCATGCTCTGCTCGGGGACGCGGTAATCGACCATCGCCCGGAGCCTAGGCATGTGCCCGCGGGGCCCGGCTCCATGGTGGTCTCCCGGGGGTCGTACCGGACCCGGCCTCCGGCCCGTTACGAGCTACGTCCCGGACGGATGTACTCTCGGATGGTGCGGAACCCCTCTTTCCCGCAGTCCCCTAACTCCATCGGGTCCGGCCGGGCCCTGACCGGGACCTGGACGCGCGCCGACTCTCTCCGAGCCTTGATGGAGGCCCGGCTGTTCGACATGGTGGTAATCGGCGGGGGAGTGATCGGCGCCGCGGTGGCCAGGGATGCGGCGAGCCGGGGCCTGTCGGTGGCATTGGTCGAGAAGGACGACTTCGCGGGCGCGACCTCGAGCAGGTCCACCAAGTTGTTGCACGGGGGTATCCGGTACCTACCCCACATGCGGTTGGGGCTGATCCGCCAGGGCCTGCGCGAGCAGGATGTATGGCGCCGGACGGCCGACTATCTCTACTCCGACCTGGATTTCGTCATACCTCTCTTCAGCGGCCGGGGGGTCCTGGATCTCCCACGCTGGCTGACGGCGGGGCCTCTGGCCTCCCTCAGCCTCAGAGCGGGGTTGTCCCTGTACGACCGTCTGGGCGGGAGGCGGGGACCCGACAGGCATCGAAGGCTGCGGAAGGCGGACCTGGAGGGGTCCTTCCCCAAGCTGCGCTCCGAGTCACTGATGGAAGGATTCTCCTACCGGGATGCCCTGACCGATGACTCCCGGCTGACCGTTGCGTTCCTCAAGACGGCGGTGGCGCGTCACGGGGCCGTGGCGATCTCCCGGATGGCTGCCCGCTCGATCGACCTGGCCGGCGACGAGCTCAGGGTCGGGTTGACGGACAACGGCCCGGACGGCGATGACCGACCGGTTGTGATCCGGGCCAGGACCGTTATCTCGGCCACGTGGGCGTTCGATCCCCCTCCGCTCGACGGGCGATCTCCGGACGTGTCCCGACGGCTGTCCAAGGGGGTTCACCTGGTCTACAGGGCCGGCGACCTCGGCGTCGAGAACAAGGCCCTGGTATTCCCCGAGACCGATGACGGGCGCCTCCTGTTCGTGGTTCCGTGGAGAGGATTGGCACTGCTCGGGACCACGGACACCCCGTACGAGGCCGATCCGGACCGGGTCCGCCCCGACGAGGACGACATCGAGTACCTGGAACGGCATCTGGTCCGCTACCTGGACCACTCCGCTTCTCCATTAGCGGCCTTCGCCGGCCTACGCACCTTGGCAGGGGACCGGGGGCACGTCTCGGCCGCCTCCCGGGAGCACCGGATCGTCGAGCGGGCGCCCGGTGTGTTCGCCGTGGTCGGGGGCAAGCTGAGCTCGGCCCGCGTGATCGGAGCGGAGGCGGTTGATCGTGCCTGCGCCCGCCTGCGCATCGACCGGCGATCCCGTACCGCCGGCGAACTGCTCGTCGGCGCGGGTGTGGATGCCGGCCTCCGGGAGCGGCTCCGGACCGGCATGGCACGCATCCAGGTCCCGGAGGACTACGCCGACGATCTGATCGGGCGCTACGGCACCGAGGCCGGCGCGGTGCTTCGCGTCCTGGAGCAGCGCCCGGCCTGGCGAAGCCTGTTGACCCCGGCTCGGGTCTCGTTGGCAGAGGTCGCCTACACCGCTCTCCATGAATCGGTGGCGTCGATCGGTGACTTCGCGTTGCGCCGGACCCGGCTCGCCTGGGGCAGACCCGATCATGGTCGGTCGCATGCGGAGCGGATAGCCACGACGCTGTCGTCTGTGCTGGACTGGCCCTCCCACCGAGCAACGAACGAGATGGCCGGCTACGCGGCCGAGTTGTCCGCCCTCGGCCTCTGAGTCCATATTCGGGGGGACCGTTAGCCGTGCCTGCGGTTCGCGTCCGCGGAAAGAAACCGGCGATTACCGGCGGGATGAGCGCTCGGCCCGATAGTGTGGGGCCAACGACCGCAGGAGGTGAGGTTCGGTGTATCCATCCGCGTTCGACTACTCGGCGCCCGGCAGTCTCGAGGAGGCCCTGGCCACCCTGGCTGAGTTGGGTGACGAGGGCCGGGTTCTCGCCGGAGGCCAGAGCCTCATTCCCATGATGAAGCTCCGGCTGGCGGCGCCGGGCCACCTCGTGGACATCAACCGCGTCGACGAGCTGGCACACATAAGCGAGTCAAACGGCCATCTGGCGGTGGGGGCTCTGGCCCGTCACGCCGACGTGGCCTCTTCGGAGGCCGTGAGCCGTCACAACCACACCGTGGCCTCCGCGGCGCCGTGGGTGTCCGATCCGCTGGTGCGGAACCGGGGAACCCTGTGCGGCTCGGTGGCCCACTGCGACCCCGAGGGAGACTGGAACTCGGTGATGCTGGCGGTGGGCGCCTCGGTGGTGGCCCGCTCATCGTCGGGCGAGCGGGTGATCCCCATTACGGACTTCGTGGTCGACTTCTTCACCAACTCGCTCGATCCCGGAGAGATGGTCACGGAAGTGCGGATCCCGGCGTACCAGGGGCCGGCCGGGGGCGCGTACCTCAAGTTGGAGCGCAAGGTCGGCGACTACGCCACCGTCGGAGTGGCCACCCACCTCGTGCTCGACGGTTCGGGGAACGTTGCGGAGGCGGGCCTCGGCCTGACCGCCGTTTACGGCCACAATCTGAAGGTCACGGAGGCGGAGGAGATGATGGCCGGGCAGACCCCCGGACCGGAACTGTTCGCCGAGGCGGCGGCCATCGCGGCCCGCGCCTGCGATCCCGATGACAACGTCCGGGGTCCGGCCGAGTACAAGAGGGCCGTGGTAGCGGAGTACACCAGGCGCGGGTTCGCCCAAGCGCTGGCCCTGGCGAGAGGGGAGGGCTGATGCAGATCACCGTCAACATAAACGGTGCCAGCGAGACCCGGGACGTAGAGCCCAGGCGCCTGCTGGTCGACTTCATCCGCTCGGACGCGGGCCTCACCGGGACCCATATCGGCTGCGACACCTCCTCCTGCGGTGCTTGCACCGTCCTCCTGGACGGCCGGCCGGTCAAGTCCTGCACGGTGCTGGCGGTCCAGGCCGACGGCAGCGAGGTGAAGACCGTGGAGGGTCTGGCCGAAGGTGGCGAGCTCCATCCGGTCCAGGCGGCCTTCAAGGAGCACCACGGCCTGCAGTGCGGCTTCTGCACACCGGGGATGATGCTGGTGGGCAGCGCCCTGCTCGAAGGGAATCCGGATCCGACCGACGAGGAGGTCCGCTGGGCCATATCGGGCAACATCTGCCGCTGCACCGGCTACATGAACATCGTGACTGCCATCCAGGCCGCGGGCGGAGAGGGGAGCTGAAATGACCACGGTTCACGAACCACGCACCAGCCCCGAGGTCGGCGGTATCGGGCACTCCGTCCGCCGCAAGGAGGACGACCGGTTCATCCGGGGCGCCGGCAACTATCTGGATGACCTGAACCTTCCGGGGATGCTTCACATGGCCATCCTCCGTTCCCCGGTGGCCCACGCCAGGATCAACTCGATCGACTCGTCTGCGGCGATGGAGATCGAAGGGGTGCTGGCCGTGATCACCGGAGAGGCTCTGGCAGCCCACGGCCTGGCCTGGATGCCGACCCTCTCGGGCGACACCCAGGCGGTGCTGGCCACCGACAAGGTCCGATTCCAGGGCCAGGAGGTGGCGGTGGTGATCGCCACCCATCCCTATATCGCGCACGACGCCCTGTCGCACATCGATGTGGACTACGAGGAGTTGGAGGCCATCACCACGCCCCAGCAGTCCCTCGCCACGAGCACCCTCATCCGGGACGAGAAGGAGGGCCAGACCGACAACGTCGCCTACACGTGGGAGGCCGGCGACCAGGACTCGACCGATGCCGCCTTCGCGGCCGCGGCCAAGGTGGTCAGCCTGGACACCCACTACCCGCGATCGCATCCGGCGCCGCTGGAGACGTGCGGGGTGGTGGCGGATGTCAACTCCATCACCGGCCAGGCCACCATCTACATGACCAGCCAGGCGCCCCACGCCATCAGGACGGTCTTCGCCCTGGTGGCCGGGCTTCCGGAGGAGAAGATCCGGATCGTCACCCAGGACATCGGGGGCGGTTTCGGGAACAAGGTGCCGGTATATCCCGGCTACGTGGTGGCCACGGCCGCATCGCTCTTGATCGGGAAGCCGGTCAAGTGGATCGAGAGTCGCACCGAGAACCTGATCTCGACGGGGTTCGCACGCGACTTCCACATGCATGCCGAACTGGCCCTGGACGGGGACAACCGGATCACCGCCATGCGCGCCGGAATCCTGTCCGACCAGGGCGCCTTCTTCTCGGATGCCCAGCCCACCCAGTTCCGGGCCGGCCTGTTCCACATCTGCACCGGGAGCTACGACTTCCCGGCGGCGCATGTGACCGCCAAGGGCGCCTACACCAATAAGGCGCCGGGCGGGGTGGCCTACCGGTGCTCGTTCCGGGTGACCGAGGCCTCCTACCTGATCGAGCGGTTGGTGGACAACGCCGCCCACGAGGTGGGAGTGGACCCGGCCGACTTCCGGGCGATGAACTTCATCAGGGAGGACCAGTTCCCCTACCTGTCCCCGACCGGGTTCGTCTACGACTCCGGCAACTACCACGGGGCGATGGACAAGGCCAAGGAGATGATCGGCTACGACGGATGGCGAGCTCGCCAGGCCGAGCAGAACGCCGACCCGGACGCCACCAAGCTGATCGGCATCGGCGTGGCCTCCTTCACGGAGGTGGTGGGGGCCGGTCCCTCACGCCAGTACGACATATTGGGTCTGAAGATGTTCGACTCCGCCGAGTTGCGGATCCATCCCACCGGTAAGGCCATCCTGAAGCTGGGTGTCCAGACGCAGGGACAGGGTCACGAGACCACCTTCGCCCAGATCGTGGCGGAGGAGCTCGGCATCCCCTACTCGGACATCAAGGTGATGTACGGGGACACCGACAACACGCCCTATGGCCTCGGCACCTATGCCTCCCGTTCCACCCCGGTTGGTGGGGCGGCCACGGCGGTGGTGTCCAGGAAGATCCGGGCCAAGGCGCAGAAGCTGGCCGCCCACCTTCTGGAGGCCGCCGAGGAGGACCTGGACTGGGAGCCCGGGAAGTTCACCGTCAAGGGAACCGACCAGAGCGTCACGATCCAGGAAGTGGCCTTCGCCGCCTACACCAACCATCCGGTGGGTATGGAGGCGGGTCTCGAGGGCGTCACCTACTACGACCCGCCCAACATGACCTATCCGTTCGGGACCTACATCGTGGTGGTGGAGGTCGACACCGGCGACGGCACCTGGAAGGTGCTGGAGATGGTGGCGGTCGACGACTGCGGAGTGCGTATCAACCCGATGATAGTGGATGGGCAGATAGCGGGCGGTCTCACGGAGGGCTTCGCCAAGGCGAACATGCAGTGGATCACCTTCGACGATGACGGCAACTGTATCGGGTCGAACTTCATGGACTACCTCGTGCCAACCGCGTGGGAGACCCCCCGCTACCAGCTGGGCGAGACGGTGACTCCCTCCCCGCACCACCCGATCGGGGCGAAGGGTGTGGGCGAGTCGGCAACGGTCGGATCGCCCGCCGCTTTCACCAACGCGGTCATCGACGCCCTCTGGTCGAGGGGGGTGTCCAACATCGACATGCCGGTGCTGCCGCACCGGGTGTGGGGCGCCCTCAACGGAGTGGAGGTCAGTCCCTGAACCTCAGGATGCGATGAGCATCCTCCGGCAGGCGGCCCGGCTCTACGAGGAGGGTCGGGCGTTCGCGCTGGCCACCGTCACGTGGTCGCGCGGGCCGTCGTCCGGCAAGGGCGGTTCCAAGGCGATAATCCACCCGGACGGCCGGGTGGAAGGCTGGCTGGGAGGCGCCTGCGCAGCACCTACCGTGGTTCGCCATGCCTTGGAGGCGCTTCAGGATGGCGAGGCGCGGGTGCTGATGCTGGGGGAGGCGGACCGGCGGCCCGGGGTGACGGACGTGGCTATGGCCTGTGACAGCGAAGGAGCGATGGAGGTGTTCGTGGAACCGGTCCTCCCCTCGCCTCACCTGATCGTCGTCGGCTCCTCCCCGATGACGGGGACCCTGCGGCGGATAGCCGAGGTGGTCGGGTGGCGGGCCGAGGTCGTCACCGACGTCGGGGACATCGGCCGGGCCGGCGAGCGATCGTACGTCGTGGTCGCCACCCAGGGACACTTCGACGAGCCGGCCCTGGAGGCCGCTCTCGCCACGCCTGCCGCCTACGTGGGCCTGGTGGCCTCCGAGAAGAGGGCCTCGTCGGTGCTCGCCTGGCTTCGGGAGCGGGGAGTGGGAGCGGGCGCCCTGGCACGAGTGCATGCTCCGGCCGGTGTCGACCTGGGGTCGACCACCCACGAGGAGATGGCTGTGTCGATCATGGCCGAGCTGGTCGCCTTCAAGGCGGCCGGGGCCGGCGCCCAGGTGGTGGAGGTGGTGATACCGCCTCAGGCGGTCGATCCGGTGTGCGGGATGCTGGTGGACGTGGCGAGGGCCGGATTCGTCAGCCACCATGCCGGAGAAGACGTCTACTTCTGCGCCGCCGGCTGCCGCCACGCCTTCGAGTCGGATCCCTCCGCCTATCCCAGTAAGCGTTAGCCCCGATATATCCTCCTTCGGAGGGGATAGCCCAAGGCCGGGCTACGACAAACCGGCAGGAATCGGGAGAGGGGAAATCGATGAAGATGCGCCAGCTCATCGTTGCCGTTCTGGGACTGCTCGCTCTCGTGGGGATGGCGGCATGCCAGGGAGAGACGCCCTCCGCGGTGGGACAGGAGGCAGCTGCTTCGATGTCGGGCACCGACGGCGCCGCACTAGGCACTGTCGTCCTCGCGGAAGGACCCAACGGCGTCCTGATCTCGGCTGACGTGACGGGGCTCTCCCCCGGAGCGCACGGATTCCACATCCATGAGGTGGGGGCCTGCACGCCCGACTTCTCAGCGGCGGGCGGGCACTATGCCCCCGGCGGGGAGGGTCATGGCTTCCAGCACGAGGACGGGTCCCATGCCGGAGACCTGCCGAACCTCTACGCGGGTGCGGATGGAGTTGCCAGGGCCGACGTCTTCACGGACAAGATCACACTGGCGGCCGGTGCCGCGACGTCGATCTTCGACGAGGACGGCTCCGCGATCATCATCCACGCCAAACCGGACAGCTACGGCCCCGAGCCCGGCGCGGGCGACCGCGTCGCGTGCGGAGTCATCCGGCGCACATAGTCCGCCGCCCCCGACACCGGGTGGTCAGTCGTAGTCGAAGACCTCTCCGGCCAACACCTGCTCCAGGGAAGCCTCCGGGTAATGGCCCTCGGGCCAGTCGGCCAGCTGGATGAGCGTGCCGTGGGCGCTCGATGGATGGATGAAGCACTCGCTCCAGCCGCCTGGCTGCAGATGCAGGCCGACTACGCGCAGCCCGGCTTCCTCCGCTCTCCTGGCGGCCTCGGTCACAGAAGACACCTTGAACGTGAGGTGGTGCATCCCCTCCCCTCGCGAACGCAGGAAGCGCCATAGGAAGCAGTCATCGGTCACGGGGGCCAGTACTTCGATCCTGGTGGCGCCCGGCAGGCGGTACTGGATCCACCGGAATCCCTGCCGCTGGTTGTCCGCCCCGGTGAGGAAGGTGCCGCCGAGTAACTGCAGCATCTCGGCCGCCGCCGCCACGTCACGGACCCCGATGGCCACGTGGTCGAAGTACTCGATCAGATCGCTCAGGGGTTCGAGGTGTTCGGGAAAATCAGGCATAGGTAGCCTCCAAGATGCCTACTATTCTGTACATATGCATGATATAGTGAGCTATCATGGACTTGTCACATCCTATCAATGCGCTGTCGCCGGGTCTCACAGGGGCTGTGCTCGAGGTGCTCTGCCGGACGACCCGTCCACTTTCCGGACGAGCGGTACAACGACTGCTCCCGAGGTCCGCCAGCCAGGCCGGGGTCCAGAAGACGCTGGATCGGTTGGCCGCCGAGGGGTTGGTCACCCAGACGGCAGCGGGTCGATCGATTCTCAACCTGCTGAACCGCGATCATGCCCTGGCATCGGCTGTCAACGAGGTGGTAGCCGTTGGTGACGACATACCGGCTCGGATCGCCGAGATTGTAGAGACCCACGCGAAGGGTGTGTCGATGGCCCTGCTGTTCGGATCGGTTGCCCGCGGCGAGGCCGGCCCGGGCAGCGACATCGATCTGTTGCTCATCTGGCCCGCCGGTACCGAAGAGCCCGTGTTGTGGGCGGCGGCGGCCGAAGTCGCCGTAGGCGTGACGCGACTCACCGGCAACCCTTGCACCCCGTTGGTATACACCGACGAGGATTACGCGGCACTGCCCGAACGAGCCCCCGGGTTTGCCGAGTCGCTTGCCCGTGAGGCCGTCACCCTCATACCCGCCGCGTGAGGCGCGGCGGCACCAGGCGTGTCCCATGTGGCCGGGCACTCGCGGACACTCGCCTGAAGCAGGCCGAAGCCTTTGCGCTGGTTGCTGATCTCGACCCTCTGTCGGCGGATGGGCCGCTCCGTTCGGTGGCGGTGAGTAATGCCGTGCTGGCCGGGATCGCTGCGGTCGATTCGATCTGTTGCAAGTACCTCGGACAGCGCTCGGCTGCCGGTCACCACTCAGGAGCTCTGGTGCTCTTGACGGATACGCCTGGTGGAGGCCAGGACGCCGGAGCTCACTTGAGTGCTCTACTGGCTATGAAGAACATGGCCCAGTACGAGGACAGGCATCCTTCGGTGCCCGAAACGAAACGTGCCATACGGGCGATGAGAGCACTGATACGAATCGCGCGCCTGTCTTGACCTGAGCTCCCTGTCCCGAGCGCCCGTGCTCGCCATAACCGGCCGAGCACGGTGTGGCCGGATAGGTCCGGCTGTAGCAGCGCAGCTTTCCCCGTCCCATTGTCATCCCACGGCGTTGGGTGAGCGCAAAAGAGATGCCGACGCCTCCACTTGGAGACGTCGGCATCCGTAGTCGGTGGGTCCGGCGCGAAGAGTCGCCTACCGGACCACTTGTCTGTCTAGTTGCAGGCGGGGAGACCCTCGGTCGGACCTATGTGCCGCTCGTAGACCTCGTCGAGCGTGCCCCTCGAGATGTAGTAGGCCAGCCAACCGTTCAGGTACTCCAGCCACACGACCTCACCGCGGGGAAGAGCCCATGCTCCGTACTCCTCCGCGACGAACGGCGCGTTGGGATTGAGCACGCTGGTGCTCGGGTTCTCCGCGACGAACGGGAGGGCGAGGTACTCCTCGATGACGATGGCGTCAGCCCTGCCCGAGGCAACTTCGAGCAACGCGGGCGCCTGATCGAGCTCCACGAGTTCCGCATTCGGGAACCGGGTCTCGGTGAGGCTGGCCGCGGTGGAACCGATCAGGGCGGTCATGGTCACGCCACTGTTGTTCAACTCGCTGATGTCGTTGATTCCCGAGTCGTTGTTCACCACGACCACCTGGCGGTAGGGAACGTACGGGCATGTGAACCAGAGCTGCTCGAGACGAGCCGGACGACCGACGAGGCCGACCGACACCATGTCGAACTGGTTGGCGATCAGGCCCGGGATCATCGCGTCGAACTCGAGGTTGGAAATCTCGAGCGTCACTCCGAGATCCTCGGCGAGCATGTTCATCAGGTCCACGTCGTACCCGGCGGGGTTCCCTGCGTCATCGATGTACATCTGTGGCGGGAACTGGAGGACCATACCTACGTGGAGGGTCCCACGATCCTTGATCTGGTCGAGGAGGTTGCCTTCCACCGCGGCCTGCGCCGCAGCAGTCGGTCCGCCATCGCCGTCCCCCTCGTCCTCGCTGGCGCACGCGCCCGCGAGCATTACTAGTGCGAGTACCGGGACTAGCCACTTCATGCGGCTCTTCATACTGTGTCTCCTTCCTGGGAATCGATGTGCTTCCAGGCTTGTGACCGGCTAACCGTGAGACAAGCCACGATCATCCATCCATCTACAAGTCGTGATGTCCGAGTTGTGCATCGAACAAGCCATCCTACATTGCCGTAGTCGTCTCGGACGATTTGGACGCACGTTCAGATGCGACAGCCTCCTGGATCGTCCTCAGACGTACCCCCCTGCGTCGGGCTAGGGGCGACCTCACTCTGGTAGTGAGGACGTCGACCAGGGCAAACCGCTTCTCGACGTATTTCACTCCGAAATACGCCGCGGTGGTGAGGATGAGGTAGAAGATGACCGCGCCGAGATACACCTCGAAGTAGCGGAATGTCCTGTTGGCCATGACGCTGCTTACCCGGAAGAGCTCGGGGACACCGATTATGAAGACCAGAGACGAGTCCTTGATCATGCCGATGAACATGTTGCCGGTGGGCGGGATGACGATGCGGATGGCCTGCGGCAGCACCACCCGGAAGAAGGTCTGGGGACGGCTCATACCGACCGACAGGGCCGCTTGGGTCTGCCCGTCGGAGACCGCCTGGATGCCGCCGCGGAAGATCTCGCCCAGCCAGGCGGAGTATTGAAGGGTGAGAACGAGGATCCCGGCCTGGATGGCTGAGATCCTGACATCGAACTGGATAGCTATCCCGTAGTACACGAAGACGACGAAAACCAGCAGAGGGATAGCCCGGAAGATGTTGATGTAAGCAGCCATGATCGGGGCGAGAAGCCGATTCTGCGACATGCGCAGCAGAGCAACCCCCAGGCCTAATACCGTCGCCAGCGCGAAAGCGACGATGGCGATGAATACGGTGAGCCTTACTCCGCCGAGGAAGACGTCCCGGTTCTCCCAGATGAACTCAGGCCTGAAACGGGCCTGGGCGAGCACCGGGATCACCAGGGAGTTCATAGGATTGCCTCCAGGAATGCCCGGGTTCGGGGCTCCCGGGCGTGGGCGTACAACTCGCGACCCCCGGTCTCGACCACCACGCCCTCGTCCATGAAGATGTTCAGGTCGCCGGCCTCCCTGGCGAACCCCATCTCGTGCGTGACCACCACCATCGTCATACCCGACTCGGCCAGGTCGCGCATGACGGCCAGCACCTCGCCGACCAGCTCGGGGTCGAGCGCCGAGGTGGGTTCGTCGAACAGCATTACCTTGGGTTCCATTACCAGGGAGCGGGCGATCGCCACCCGTTGCTGCTGGCCGCCCGACAGCTGCGCCGGGAAGGCGCCCAGCTTGTCGAGCAGGCCCACCCGGTCGAGGTAGGTGGCGGCCTTGTGCTCGGCCTTGTCACGCTTCATTCCCCGCACCCGCCGGAGGGCCAGAGCGACGTTGTCGAGCGCGGTGATGTGGGGGAACAGGTTGAACTGCTGGAACACCATGCCGATCTCCTGGCGCAGGAGCCGCGCCTTGCCACGGGGTAGGTCCTCCCCCTCGATGCCGGGGCCGTATTCCTTGCCGTCGAACCAGACCGAACCGGAATCCGGGGTCTCCAGGAGGTTGGTGGTTCTCAGCAGCGTCGACTTGCCGGATCCGGAGGGCCCGAAGATGACCACGTGCTGGCCCTGCCCCACCGTCAGGTCGATGCCCCTCAGGACATGGTTCGTATCGAACGACTTGTGGATGTTGCGTAGTCGGACGACCGTCCCGGCGTCCTCGGTCTGGCTCATCCTTCCGCTACATGTCCATCGGGGTCTCGCGAACCTGGGCCTCGTATCCGTGGCGGTTCAGCAGGTCCACCAGAGCGTCCTCGGCGAACCGGAGGCCGTCGTGCATACCGAGACGGAAGGCACTGCCGCCCTTGGCGCCGTTGTAGTCGAGTTCCTCCCGGACCCGGTCGATGAGGTTTCGGATCCCGTCTTCCAGGCGCTCGCCCGGTTCGGAGACAAGGTGACGCTGGTCGGCTTGCAGTGAGTTACCGGGTGGATGTGACACGTGATCCCGGATCTACTCAGGACACGCCGACGGTGGCGGAGCGATACGCATCGGCGATGGCGTCGATCCCCTCGGGGTCGAAGCCGGTGACCGTCCGGTCCCCGTAGATCAGGTAGGGCACGATCAGGTCTCCGGTCAGGGCGAGCAGCTCGCTGCGCGCTTGCTCGCTCTGGCGGATGTTGCGGTCGTCGAACTCGACGGAGTTGGCCTCCAGGTGGTCGCGCACCCGGCAGCACTCCTGTCAGGTCGGGGTTCGTGCTTCGGTGTTGAGGCTGTAGAGGATGGGCTGCTGCACCGGTATCTCCCTCGGTCGGCGACTCCGATCCCGACACTATAGATCGGCCCACCTCCACCGGGCCCGAATCGGCCGGGTATTCGGCGCCTTTGTAGGATGCGGCGCCAGGCATTCGAGGGAGGAATCGGCTATGGCGGTGGCTCTGGTGACGGGCGCCGGCTCGGGTATCGGGACGTGCGTGGCGGAAGTGCTGGCGAGGCGTGGAGATCAGGTGGTCTGCGTAGACCTTGACGGCGCACGCGCCGCCGAGGTGGCTGACCGGATCGGAGAAGCGATGGCGGTGGCTGCCGACGTGACCGACCCGGCCGCGTGCGACTCCATGGTGGAGGCCGCCGTGAACCGGTTCGGAGGTCTCGACACCGCGGTCACGTGCGCGGGCATCGAGATGGGCGGGGACTCCATCGATTTCGATCTCGCAGCCTTCCGCCGCATCGTCGACGTCAACCTCACCGGCAGCTTCCTGACCGCCCAGCGGGCCGCGCGGGCCATGGTCGACCAGGGAAACGGAGGCGCCATCGTCCTGATCGGCTCCATCAACTCCAAGGTGGTGCTTCCCGGGACTGCTGCCTATGCATCGTCCAAGGGCGGGGTGTTGTTGCTCGGCCAGGCGTTGGCGGTGGACTTCGCCCGGCACGGCATCCGTGTCAACACTGTCGGCCCGGGTGTAACCGATACGCCCATGAGCGCGGTGAGCCTGGCCGATCCCGGCAAGCGGGCCCAGTTGATGGGACGCACCCCGCTGGGTCGGCCCGCCCATCCCCGCGAGATAGCCGAGGTGGTGGCCTTCCTGACCTCGGACCGTGCCAGCTTCATGACCGGCGCCTTCGTCCCAGTCGACGGCGGCTGGCTGACCTCATAGTCGATAGTGGCCGGTTGCCAGTGGCCAGTAGGCGACCCTGCGCTAATCGAGTTGCTCTGGCCCCCGAACCTAGTGCCTTGCTCCCAACAGTCCTCTGTTACACACATTCACTGACCACTGACCACTGACCACTGACCACTGACCACTGACCACTGACC